>JBFJQA010000089.1:0-11960 GCA_041616875.1 Nitrospiraceae bacterium
ACTGGCGCATCAGTGGTGTGAGGTCGGTATCAATCATCGGAGGCTTCCTCGATCCGATCAGATGGCCTTTGGCTCCCTGGTTTGGAGACAGCCTTTTCCATCGACAACCGAAGCCGCTCGAGGTCGGCTTCTGCTTCCTGCAACGCTTTGGTCTTTCGCCTCAACTCTATCCGTCCACGAATCCAGCCAGGGAACAACAGGATGGTCGCGACCATCAAACCGATGGCAAAGGCGCTCAGAATGGGAATGTAGATATGCGTGGAGGCCTCACGAAGCCCGAAAAAATATCGAAGGGTGACTTCCTGCTCCTGGTTTTGGAGAAAGAATGTCAGGCAGAGGAGCAGGAGAAAGCCGGCCAGAATCACCCTGATCATGTGGTCATCCCCCTCTGGGCGTCGGGCGCTTGGCCCGTTCAGGCCTCACGCTTGGACTCTTTGCTGTGATGGCCTCAACGCGGGACCGGAGTTTTCGATACGTGGCTGTGAGATGTTCTGGGATGACCCTGGTGTCGCTAAATACTGGCATGAAGTTCGTGTCTCCGCTCCAGCGAGGAACGATGTGGAGGTGCACGTGCTTTTCAATTGCGGCTCCGCTGACACGGCCGAGATTCATCCCAAGGTTGAAGCCTTCCGGTCGGATCTCCGCACGCAAGACCCGAAGGGCCAGGTTGGTCAGTCGGATCACCTCCAGGGCGGCCTCGTCCGACAACGTTTCCAGACTCCTGACGTGTGCATAGGGTGCGACCAACAAATGGCCGCTATTGTAAGGGAACAGATTCATCATGAGAAAGGCGTGACGTCCACGGTGCAGCAACAAATTGGAGGCATCGCGTCTTTGGCGTGGCTTCAGACAAAAGATACACCCACGAGGTTTATGGGCGTGTTTGATATAGATCATTCTCCATGGGGCCCAGAGGACTCTCATCCTAGACCCTGGCGCGTCTTCGCTGTCCCTCTTGCCCGCTGCGCTGTCAATCGCTTGAGAGCGCGAGTCAGTAGCCTCTGAGACTTGGTTCCCGTGCTACGGAGAAGAATGTCTCGGCGTGACAGACTGTGGTGGGAGAGGTGCAATTCCAGATGATCTGTCGGCAACGCTGCACCGAGTTTGTCGGGCCACTCGATCGCCACGACGCGTCGGCCGTCGAAATAGTCGGACAGACCGATCTGATCGACCTCGCCTAGAGCTTCGAGTCTATAGAGGTCTATATGAATCAGAGGCAAACGGCCCGGATATTCGTGGACAAAGACAAACGTTGGGCTGGTGACCAGATCGGGTGGCGCCCCGAGGCCCTGGGCAAGACCACGAACCAGAGTGGTCTTGCCAGACCCCAAGTCACCGTACAAGGCGAGGATCTCCCCTCCCTGCATGGATTGACCAAGCAGGAATCCTACATGCCTGGTCTGGGCTACCGAACGCGACTGCCCCCTCCATTGCCGGAGGTCGGATCGAGGCCTGGCGGGGACGTCAGGGCCGAGCCGAGGGGATTCCGCGTGGGTTTTGAGCTTCCGTGACCTACGCGGCCTGGCGGAGGGCATAGGGTATCCGATCAATAATATCTCCCGCAGTCATTCCGGGAAGCCCAAGTGCTTCCGCAGCGAGGTCACCCGCTACGCCATGGAAATAGGTTCCTGCACAGGCGGAGTCCCAAGCGGAAAGACCCTGGGCCAAGAGACTCCCGATCATTCCCGTGAGCACGTCCCCACTCCCCGCTGTTGCCATTCCCGGATTGCCGGTGGGACATATGGCCACTCGCCCATCCGGATGAGCCAGGACCGTCCGGGCTCCCTTCAACACGACGGTTACATGATGCGTGGTGGCAAACTGCCTGGCACCACCCACGCGGTCACTATTCACGGTCTGGGCCGTTGCGTCACGCACTAACCGAGCCATTTCGCCAGGATGTGGAGTGACCACAAGGGGAACCCTGATGTCGGTCAATCGCGCCGCATCTCCTGCCAAAGCGTTGAGTGCGTCCGCATCAAGGACACAAGGTTTCTCGAGACGAGGCAGGAGAGCGCGCACCAGTTCGACCGTCTCGGGATGGGTGGTGAGGCCGGGGCCAATGGCCACCGCGCTCCGGGCATTGGCAAACAATGTGAGGTCGTCTAACCCAACGACACTCAGACTTCGTGCGGCAGTCTCCGGCATAGGGCGGGTCATGACCTCGAGCAGCATGGTTTCAAGGATATCGTTCACGCTGGCCGGGGTCGCGACCGTGACGAGTCCAGCTCCGGTGCGAAGCGCAGCGTGAGCGGTGAGCGCAGCCGCGCCGGTCTTGCCCACCGACCCGGCGACCACGCCAACATGCCCATAGGTGCCCTTGTGGCTTGAGGGTAAGCGAGGAGGCAGGGCTGCCCTCACGCCCTCTAGGGTGAGTAACTCAACCTGGCTCTCCACGGCTTGGACATAGGATGGCGGAATGCCGATGTCGGCGATGCGAACCGCTCCGGCATGATCGATCCCAGACCCGAGGTACAGACCAAGCTTGGGGAGGCCAAACGTCACCGTCAGGGCTGCCCGGACCGCGTCGCCAAGAATGGCTCCTGTGTCGGCCTGGATTCCCGAGGGGAGGTCCACGGCGATGACAGGACGATGACTGGCATTCATGGCTCGGATCGCGGAGAGAGAGGAGCCTGTGACAGGAGCAGAGAGACCGGTGCCGAAGAGGGCGTCCACCACCAGGTCACTGTCTCCAAGCAGCTGGTGCATCTGGTGCTCCGAGGGCTGGACCTTCACGGAGGCGGATCCTCCAGCCTTGACGAACCGTTGGTACATGGTCTTCGCATCGCCAGTCAGCTCGGTTGGTCGCGCGAACAGCAGTGCCCGGCAGCGCGCCCGTTTTTGTTTCAATCGGCGTGCGACCACAAACCCATCTCCTCCATTGTTACCCTTTCCACATAAGATCGTGATCGTCTTCCCTCCGAGCTGGCCGAAGGTTTCTTCCATGGCTGTGATGACCCCTGCACCGGCGTTTTCCATGAGCCTCCAGCCTGGAATATGAGCCTCCTGGATGGCCCGAAGATCCAGGGCCTTCATTTGGGCGGCAGTGAGGATGATCATAGGGCAAGGCAGCGGGGAGACCACACTGGCGCAAACTGTTCAGGATGCGTGTTCCGCATGGTAACGCATGGTGGCACAAACATCTGTGCCCCGTCTGTTAATCCGCGGTGAGAATCGCTTCCGCGACGGCGTAATCGCTGTCGTGCGACAGGCTCACATGGATCCCCGTGACACCCGCATCGCAAAGCAGATCGCGAGTTCTGCCTTCGACGGTTGCCACAGGCCGGCCGGCGGAGTCGTTCAGTACCTGAATATCCACCCAGCGGATTCCGCCAATCCATCCGGTCCCCATAGCTTTCAGTATCGCTTCCTTCACCGCGAATCGCCCTGCCAGTGACGCATAGGGGGAGGCTTTCTTCAGGCAATAATGCCGTTCGGCCTCGGTGAACAGCCTCTGAAGGACTCGCTCCTGCCACCGCTCGACGAGGGTGCGGACCCGGGAAATCTTCACGAGGTCGAGACCAACGCCGACGATCTTCATAATGCAAGCAGAATGACCAATAGGGAGAGCAACACGGCTGTGATCTGTGGCCGGAAGCCGGAGGGTTCAGGCCGTAAGGGGACCAGTGCGCTGCATGCCTGGATTAGCTCAGGAGTTCCTTCATCTCTCGGACGGCGCGCTCGAGGCCCACGAGAACGGCTCTGGCGATGATGCTGTGCCCAATGTTGAATTCAACAATTTCTGGAATTTGAGTGAGCCGTTTCACGTTGCGATAGGTCAAGCCATGGCCGGCATTCACTCCCATGCCGAGTTTGTAGGCCAGCTTCGCGGCCTGAGCGATGGCCTCCAGTTCCGTCTGCTCTTCCTTCAGCCGCTTGGCATTGGCATACCGACCTGTGTGCAATTCTACATAATCGGCACCAACCTTATGGGATGCCTTGACTTGATTGAGGTCAGGTTCGATGAAGAGGCTCACGGGGATGCTGCTATCGTGAAGCAGATTCACCAATGCCTGGAAGTGATCCTTGTGACCAACGACGTCCAATCCGCCCTCGGTGGTCAACTCCTGCCGGCGTTCGGGGACTAGGGTGACCAAATGGGGTTTCACGGTCATGGCAATTTTGACCATGGATTCTTCAGCGGCTACTTCAAGGTCGAGTTTCGTTTGGAGGATCTCCCGCAGGAGCGTGAGATCCCGATCCTGGATATGGCGGCGATCCTCCCTCAGATGGACCACCAAACCGTCGGCTCCAGCCAATTCGACCAAGACCGCCGCCCCGACCGGGTCTGGCTCTACGCCTCCCCTTGCTTGCCGGAGCGTCGCCACGTGATCGATGTTGACACCTAGGCGTGCCATTTTCCCTCCAGCATTTCCAAAACAGGCGACATCAGCTTGATTATTGTAGTGTTTGCAAAAGGTTAGGCCATTATTGCAAAATCTTCGAGGGGTGGCAAGTAGGCATGAGAGCCCTCCGGGGGAATCCCTTGCGAGCAGGACATCTCATGCCCGTGAAAAGGGGGTAAGTCCTTAGAACTCCTGAATAAAATTGACTGAGCGGCATACTCCCATTACAATGAGTCTCCTTTGTGCTCAGGACGCGATTGTTGAGGCAGCTGTGACCCAGAAGGCTAGAAGGATTGATGCGTGAACTCATTGGGTTACGTAGGGAGGGGTCAGGGCTGACCTCGGCATAGTCAGCCAAGGTCTCGAGACCTACGGGTAGCTAGTGCACAGTGAGTAGGGAGAAAGGAATCTTCTGCTTCACGTGCCATTCGAATTCTCATGAAGGTGAATGGCTTCGCACCTTTCCTGCCATGAAGGCGATTACATCGCGCTTCCATCAGTTAGGCCTCACCCTGCGCCACCCATCGGAGTCCTGCGAACTGCCTCGAGCGTTACCACGGCGTGTCGCGTCCATGTGAGGAGTGCGTGGATACCTTCTATCGAATAAAGCGCCTGCCGCCCTACGTTTTTTCAGAGGTTCAGGCTCTGAAATTGGAGGCTCGGCAACGGGGTGAGGACATCATCGATTTCGGGATGGGGAATCCTGATCAGCCAACCCCTGCCCATATCGTCGACAAGTTAATCGAGGCCGCCAAGAATGGGAAGAACCATCGCTATTCCGCATCTCGCGGGATCACGAGGCTACGGCATGCGATCACGGCGTGGTACAAACGACATTACGATGTTGACCTGGATCCCGAGAGCGAAGCCATCGTCACAATCGGCTCGAAGGACGGCATCGCCCACCTGGCTCTTGCACTCATCGGTCCTGGCGATGTGGTGTTGACGCCCACCCCAACCTATCCAATTCATGCCTATAGCGTGATCATTGCAGGGGGCGAAGTGCGGGGAATCGAGTTGCGTCAGGACAGCGATTTCTTCGATGACTTGATTCGTGTATACCGGCAGACCTTGCCGCGACCGCGCCTCTTGATCATGAATTTCCCCCATAACCCCACGACGGCCGTGGTGGATCTCGAATTCTTCAAAAAGGTCGTCGCCTTTGCGAAAGAGCACGAGGTCATGGTGATTCATGACCTGGCCTACGCGGACCTCGTCTTTGACGGGTACCGCGCTCCGAGTCTGCTTCAAATTCCTGGAGCCAAAGACATTGGGGTTGAGTTTTACACGCTGTCGAAATCGTACAATATGCCGGGCTGGCGGGTGGGATTCTGCGTAGGGAACCGGGAAATTGTCGGCGCGTTGGCCAAAATAAAGAGCTACCTGGACTACGGCATATTTCAACCGATTCAAATAGCCAGTATCATCGCGCTGAATGGTCCCCAGGATTGTGTCAAGGACACCGTGGCGCGCTATCAACGGCGGCGTGACGAGTTGGTGAAGGGATTAAATCGAGTCGGTTGGGCTGTGGATCGGCCCCGAGCAACTATGTTTCTGTGGGCCAAGATTCCTCCTCCTTTTCTCGGAATGGGGTCACTTGAATTCTCCAAGCTATTGCTTCGTGACGCGAAAGTGGCGGTCTCGCCAGGGATAGGTTTTGGGGAAGGCGGTGACGAGTATGTTCGGTTTGCGCTCGTCGAAAACGAGCATCGAATCAGGCAGGCGGTTCGGGGCATCAAGAAGGCCTTGAAATTTGACGCGGCGGAGTCATGAAGAATCGGAAGGATCGAATTGGAGTTGGTCTGATTGGCTTTGGGACGGTGGGGACCGGCGTGGCTAAAATCCTGCTGGGGAATGCACCGATTATTCAACGGCGCCTGGGTATTCCGCTGGACCTGGTGCGGATTGCCGATCTCGATGTGACGACTGACCGGGGACTCTCGCTTCCGCCGGGGGTTTTGACCACGGATGCGAAAGCTCTTTTAGAGGATCCCGCGATTGACGTGGTGGTCGAGTTGATCGGAGGGTACGATACCGCCAAAAGAATGATTCTAGACGCCATCGCCAAAGGCAAGCACGTCGTGACGGCCAATAAGGCGCTGCTGGCCGTGCATGGCGAAGAGCTCTTCGAGGCAGCGGCTCGGAAGAGGATTGACGTAGGGTACGAAGCCAGCGTCGGAGGCGGCATCCCCATCATTCGGTCTCTGACCGAAGGGCTGGCGGCGAATACGATCTTGTCCGTGTACGGGATCATCAATGGGACGGCCAACTATATTCTGACCCGTATGAGTAGGGAAGGACAGACATTCCAGGATGCGCTGTCTGCGGCGCAGTCTGCCGGATATGCAGAAGCCGATCCGACGTTCGATGTGGAGGGGATCGACTCTACCCACAAACTTGCCATCATGGTGAACCTGGCCTATGGAACTCCGGTTGACGTGAAGGAGATCCATACGGAAGGGATCACTCGACTCACACCGCAGGATCTCATGTTTGCCAGGGAATTTGGATATACCGTCAAGCTTTTGGGTATCGCCAAGTTCCTTGGAACAGAAATCGAGGCCCGCGTTCACCCCACGATGATTCCCTCATCGTCACCGGTGGCTCAGGTGGAGGGGGTGTACAACGCGATCCAGCTCGTAGGGGATGCGGTGGGCGATGTGGTTCTGTATGGACAGGGGGCCGGGTCAATGCCAACCGCGAGTGCAGTGGTGAGCGACATCATCGATGTGGCACGGAATCTCCTGCATGGTGCCTCCGGTCGGGTCCCCCCAGCGGGGTATCTTCCCGACCAACGCCGGCCGCTCCGGATCCGTCCGATGGCGGAAATCTCGGCGCTGTACTACCTCCGGTTCATGGTGCTGGACAGACCTGGGGTCCTGTCGCAAATTGCGGGAGTCCTCGGCCAACATAGCATCAGCATCTCCTCCGTGATGCAGAAAAGACGTCAGGAGGGGCAGACCGTTCCCGTCGTCATCATGACTCATCAGGCCAGCGAACGAGATGTGCAAGCTGCCCTGAGCGAGATCAATCGGATGACGTTCATCTCTCAACCCACCACCCTGATTCGGGTCGAGGGGCCCGATTCGGGAGACGAGGAGTGAGAGCTGTGCAAGGCCGTTGTATGATCGCGCTTGGCTGTCTGGGGGGGGTCTCATGAGGCCTTGGCATGGGATCATCGAAGAATACCGAAAGTTCCTGCCCGTCACGGAAAAAACGCCGATCGTGACGTTAGGTGAGGGAAATACACCCCTCATCCATGCTCTGCGATTAGGTCGGATCATACATCCACGGGTTGATCTCTATTTGAAATTCGAAGGGGCTAACCCGACCGGTTCGTTTAAGGATAGAGGCATGACCCTGGCCATGAGCAAGGCGCTGGAGGCTCAGGCAAAAGCTGTCATCTGCGCCTCCACTGGCAATACCTCCGCGTCCGCAGCGGCCTATGGGGCTCGGGCGGGGCTTCCTGTGTACGTGCTGATCCCGGCGGGGAAAATCGCGCTCGGCAAACTGTCGCAAGCCATGATGCATCAGGCAACGGTCATACAGATTGAGGGCAACTTTGACCAGGCCTTGTCGATCGTGAAGGAGATTGCCGCTTCCTCGCAGATTGAGCTGGTGAACTCGATTAACCCGTTTCGAATTGAAGGACAAAAGACGGCGGCCATGGAGGTGTGTGACCAACTCGGCTCCGCTCCCAGCATGCATCTGTTGCCGGTCGGCAATGCAGGAAATATCACGGCCTATTGGCGTGGATATAAGGAGTACTACGCAGCCGGTCAAATCTCTCATCTCCCCAAGATGTGTGGGTTTCAGGCGGCTGGAGCCGCTCCTATCGTTCTGGGGCGGGTGGTGGAAGATCCTCAAACTATTGCGACAGCGATCCGAATTGGAAACCCTGCCAGCTGGAATCAGGCCAATAAGGCCGTGGAGGAGTCGGCCGGAAAGATCGACATGGTCACGGATGAGGAAATTATCCACGCCTATAGTCTGGTTGCATCTGAGGAAGGGCTCTTTTGCGAACCGGCTTCGGCAGCTTCCGTGGCCGGTCTGATCAAAATGAGCCGAGGCGGACTGTTAGCAGAAGGCGACCGGATCGTGTGCACGCTTACTGGGCACGGTCTTAAAGACGCCGACACGGCGATCACGGTGGCGCGAAAGCCGGTGACGGTAAAGGCCTGTCGTGAAGAAGTCTCCAGATTTTTGGAACTCTGAGGGGTAAGATGGAATGAAATATGTGATCCTGCATGCAGAAGGACTGGCGGGTCGTCCATGTCCAGAGCTTGATGGCAAGACGCCGTTGCAAGCCGCGGACACGCCGAACATGGACATGCTTGGGCGAATCGGCCAGCTCGGTCTGGTCGCAGTCCAAGCCGATGGCCGAATAGAAGGGCAGGAGGTGATTCCATTGGGATTGTTGGGGTACGATCCCCGCAAATATCTCACGGGCCCTGCTGCCTTTGAGGCGGCTGGTCTTGGTGTGGCGCTAGGGGAGCAGGATGTGGCCTTTCGATGTAATATGGTGACGCTCACCGCACCGGCTCCCGCTGGACGGACAACGAAGGAGGTTTCGGGGTATGCCGAAATAAAAAAACTTGGGCCCCAAGTAATCCTTGAGGATGACACGGCGGGTGGTATCACGACGGAAGAGGCCCGGGAGTTAATCGACGCCGTTAATGAGCAACTCGGCTCGGAAACCATTCAGTTTTACCCCGGGACGGGTCACCGGCATCTCATGGTCTGGGTTGGGGGAAAAGCCAAGGCCACCTGCGTGGATCCTCATGAGTTGCTTGGTCGGGCCCTTGGTGAGGCTCTTCCCAAGGGGGAAGGCGCGGATATCTTGCGAAAACTCATGGACGCGTCCTTCGTCATTCTGGCGACCCATCCCGTGAATGAGCAACGGCGAGAAGCGGGGTTGAAGCCCGCCAACTGCTTGTGGTTGTGGGGACCCGGGAAAGCTCCAAAGCTGCCGAAGCTTCCGGATCGGTTCCATATTGAAGGCACGGTGTTGACGACGAGCGACCTGGTTCGTGGAGTCGGAGTCTCTGCAGGGTTAGAGGCCGTAAGCCCTGAAGAGTTGAGTGAGAACGGAGGAGTCGACTTCACCGTCTTGTCTAAACGAGCGCTTCGCGAGCTGGAACGGAAAGACTTTCTGTATTTCCACGTTGAGCTGCCGGTCGGGGGGGACGAAATGGAAGCCCCCAAGTTGATGCGAGAAAAAGTAGAAGAGTTTGATCGCCAGCTTGTGGGTTCGATCCTTGACGGCTTGAAAAAAGTAGGAGACTACCGATTGCTCCTGGTCGGCGGCGGGCATTCCTACGCCGGCCTTCACGGAGGGGGCAGTTCTCCGGTCCTGTACGCGCTGGCCCAGGGTCCCGCTCAGAAATCGCTCAACGGTGAACGCGGGTTCAACGAGTCGGATGCCACATCTGGGCAAGGTGGTGCCCGTGATGCGGCCAAGCTGGCGGCGCGGCTTTTCGCCGCCGGCTGAAGAGGATGACGTGCCCGGGAGGCCACGATGGCGTTGCTGGTTCACAAATATGGTGGGACCTCCGTGGCCAACGTGGAGCGGATCCATTGCGTTGCTGACCAAGTAGCGCAGTGCCGTGGTGCCGGTAACGACCTCGTCGTCGTCTTGTCAGCGATGAGCGGGGAGACCGATCGTCTTCTCCGCCTTGCGAATGAGGTGACCCCGTCGCCCGATGAGCGCGAGATGGACATGCTGCTCTCGACGGGGGAACGCATCACGATTGCCCTTCTGGCCATGGACCTTCGCGCCCGCGGCGTCAACGCGCGGTCCTTCACTGGGCGTCAGGTTGGCATCGTGACCGACAGGGCGCATACGAGGGCGAGGATTGCCAAAGTAGGCGCTGAGCGAATCAAGCACGCTTTGGCCGAGGGCGTCACCCCTATCGTCGCGGGGTTTCAGGGTATCAGTGAGTCGTCGGATGTGACGACCCTGGGTCGGGGTGGGTCCGATTTGACAGCGGTGGCTCTGGCGGCGGCACTGAAAGCCGATCTCTGCACGATTTATACCGACGTGGATGGAGTCTTTACCGCGGATCCAAGCATCGTGCCCCTGGCGCGACGATTAGAAAAGGTTTCCTATGAGGAAATGCTGGAATTGGCCAGTCTCGGCGCGAAGGTGCTCCAGACCAGGTCTGTTAAGTTTGCGGCGAAATATGGTGTCCCTGTGCGAGTGGCATCGAGTTTCAAGGAAGGACCGGGAACCCTGCTGATGGCAGAAGATGCGGAAATGGAACGTGTGCCGGTCTCCGGCCTTACCGGTGATCGCAATCAGGCGAAGATTACCGTCATCGGCGTGCCGGACAAACCAGGGATCGCGGCCAGGATTTTCGGGCAGGTAGCGGACGCCGACATCATCGTGGATATGATCATCCAAAACGTCGGCCAAGGTTCCCTGACAGATTTGTCCTTTACCGTGCCGCGGGGAGATCTTGAGAAAGCCGTCGATTTGATGAAACGGGTGGCTAAAGAGATTGAGGCGCAATCTGTCGAAGTGATGGAGGCCATTGCCAAGGTGTCGCTGATCGGCGTGGGCATGCGGTCTCATTCGGGCGTCGCGGCCAAAATGTTCGAGGTCTTGTCGAACGAGGGAATCAACATCATGATGATCAGTACCTCGGAAATCAAGATTTCTTGTGTGATCGAGGAGAAATATCTCGAATTGGCGATGCGGGCGCTGCACACGGCCTTTGGGTTGGATCAGGAAATCCAAGCAGGCTAGGGAACAGCGCGGACCGGTCATGTGACAGGCCTGCCACGGCTCAGAGTTGGACGGATCAGCGACTCGATGTCAGAAGGGATGGTTGAGAGTTCAATGGCAAAGAAGACCGGAGCAAGAAAACCAAGCACGCGTCCGAAGAGACACCGGCCAGCTCCATTGAGGCTGCCGATGTCTTCGCAGTCGCTGGAGATTTACGATACGACCCTGCGGGATGGCGCCCAGTCCGAAGATGTGAGTTTTTCCGCCGACGACAAGGTATTCATCGCTCAAAGGCTTGATGCGCTCGGTGTTCACTATATTGAGGGGGGGTGGCCGGGGGCCAACCCCAAGGATATCGAGTTCTTCAGGATGATTAAGGCGACTCCGCTCAAACACGCGACCGTGGTTGCCTTCGGATCAACCAGAAGAGCGAGTAACCCGGTCCAAAAGGATCCGAACATTAAGGCCCTCTTGGCGTCGGAAACCAACACCATCACCATCTTTGGGAAATCGTGGCCGCTCCATGTCACCGAGGCTTTGGGGATTTCCTTGGCCACGAACCTGGAACTGATCGAAGATTCCATTGACTATCTTCAGACACAGGGCCGGCGGCTCTTCTACGATGCGGAGCATTTCTTTGACGGCTACAAATCAAATCCCGACTACGCCATGGAGACCCTGCGTCGGGCCGTCAAGGCCGGGGCAGAGCGCGTCATCCTCTGTGACACCAATGGTGGGGCCATGCCCTGGGAGATCAGGCGTATTTGTGAAGAAGTCAGGCGAGAATGTCAGGTGCCCCTAGGCATTCACGCACACAATGACACGGAGATGGCCGTGGCGAATTCGCTAATGGCGGTCGAAGCGGGTGTCGTGCAGGTGCAGGGGAC
>JBFJQA010000090.1:0-11794 GCA_041616875.1 Nitrospiraceae bacterium
CCGATGAGCTGCTGTCCGAATTGGCAGAGAAAATAGGCATGATCTCTATTCCGGATCTGGAGGTGTGCTGTGAAGGGACGATGGCTTAAGACGCTGTTGGGGATCATGATTGGATTCTTAGCAATCCAATTCATTCCTGTGGACCGGGAGAATCCTCCGGTGGAGACTGAGATTCCAACGTCACCGGAAGTCAGAGTGATCCTTACGCGTGCCTGTTATGATTGTCACTCGAATGAAACAGTATGGCCATGGTACAGCCGCCTGGCTCCGGTCTCCTGGTTGCTAGCCTGGGACGTCCACGAAGGGCGGGAGGAACTCAACTTCTCCACGTGGAATCGGTACGACTGGAAGAAACGACAGAAGATCATGAAGGAACTTTGGGAGGAGGTCAAGGAGGGTGAAATGCCCCCCTGGTTTTACCTCCCCCTTCACCCCGAAGCACGGCTTTCGGATAGCGATTATGCGGTGATACGCACCTGGGCAGGTACGTCGCGCTCACTTTCTTATGAGGAACAGGACTGAAAAGCCGGCAAGACTTCTGGCCACGACTTACTCAGGGCCTGCTGAAGCGGCCAGATTTCATGTCCTGGCCATCTCAAATACCAACAACTCTCCCTTCATATCCGGATGCAGATCACAGGTAAACACGTACCTACCCGGCTTCTTGATGGTCAGGCGCAGTACAAGCGTCTTATTTGCATCCACATAAAATCCCTCCATGCCTTCCCCATAGGCGGTGATCCCTTCGCCCTCCGCTGTCACTGAGAGACCTTTCAGAATTGGTGACGTAAACCCGTGGCGGATAATGTCCTGATTGCGAAGGATGATCACCGTGGGTACGCCCAGGCTTGGAGTCACACGCTCAGAAAACAGAAACGTGGAGTTCTGGATGGTGATATCAATTCGCTGCTCCTCTGCGATAAGAATTGAGTCCTGTGAGGACACCATTCCCGGGTTCAGCATTTCTCCTGGCCCGACGGCTATGAAAAGGAATATCGCGACCGCTTGTATGATTCTGTTCATATATACCTCCTACTTTGGATGTCTGGAGTTGGACGAGATACAATACCCCACTTTCACTCAAGTGGGGAAGGTTCCTTCATGTGATGACCATTCAGTTATTCAGCACGCAGCGCCTCGACCGGATCAATGGACGCCGCTCGTCGTGCGGGGAGGAGGCCGGAAAGAAGGCCTGTTCCAACACTGACGACCAAGGCCGCAACGAGGTAGTCCAACTCCACGCGCACAGGCAATCCCGGCAACGTCACCTGGAGCAACGCCACCACACTAATTCCCGCGATCACCCCGGCAGCACCTCCAAGGGTCGCAAGGAACGCTGACTCAACGATAAACAGGCGGTAGATTTGTCCTGAGGTAGCCCCGACCGCTCTCAGAAGTCCAATTTCGGACGACCGTTCTCGCACGGCAATCCACATGACCGTCAGGATACCGATGGCCCCCACGACGAGGGAAATGCCGGCGATGGCCCCCACGGCAAGGGTCACCACTCTCATGATCCTGTCTAGAACCTCTAACATCGTGGCTTGTGTCGTGATGGTGAAGTCCTCGGTGTTCCGGTGTCGGTCGATCAGGAGTTGCCGAATACCTTCCACCACGCGTTCGGTATCACGGGGGGAGGCAAACGTCACATCGACCTCAACGACTTCATCCATATTGAAAATTTTCATCGCGGAGGCGACCGGGATATAGACGGCATCATCCAGATCAAACCCCAATATGTCGCCCTTGGGCGCAAGGACCCCGAGCACGCGAAAACGATGTCCCGCAATGCGGACAAATTGGCCCAATGGATTGACCTCGGAGAACAACTCCTCTTTGACCTTCGGACCCAGCACGGTCACAGGAATTCGACGTCTGATATCGCCTCTTGGCAAGAACGTGCCCTGGCGGACTGAGAATTTCCACACGACCGGCATATCCGCCGTGACTCCAAAGACATTGATGCTACGTCCTCGCCCTCCCGCCTCAACCCTCGCGCTTCCCATGACGACAGGCACCACATGTTCCACGCCCGGTACGCGAGACAAGGCGAGGGCATCATCGAGCGTCAGTTTCTGTGTCGTCCCACCAAGGACGCCAGGAATTCCAAAGGTCTTCGTCTTCCCCGGTGTCACGGCCAGGAGGTTCGTTCCGAATTGCGTGAATTGCGAGAGCATGTATTGCCGCGTGCCCTCCCCGATCGACGTCAAGAGGACCACGGCCAGTACTCCGATGGCAATGCCCAAAAGAGACAGGCCCGAACGAAGGCGGTGAGAAACAATGGCGCCCAGCGCAAGGGCAATGGTGTCTCGAAAAAACATGGTTACCGTCTCTCCAAGGCCAGAAGGGGATCCAGCCGAGCGGCCCGACGGGCGGGGATCACCCCAAATATCGCTCCGATGCCAATCGCGACCGTCCAGGCCGACAAGATGGCCCACGGGGGAGCTTGCACAGGGAAGGCTGGATACCAGTACCCCACCGCAATCACGCCTCCCCACCCGACCCCAATCCCTACCAACCCACCAATACCCGCCAGCAGCATCGCTTCCGTAAGAAATACGGCCAAGACCTGGCCTCTTGTGACTCCCAACGCGCGCAGCAGCCCTACTTCTTCGGTGCGTTCGGACACACTCACCAGCATGACGTTCATGATCCCGATACCCGCCACGGAGAGTGAGATCGCCGCGATGCCTGCCAACACGAGCGTCAAGGTCCTGAGAATTGAGGAAAATGTGGTTATGACGGCGTCCTGAGTGATGCAGGTCACGTCTTCTTCGGTGTGCCGCTCCGTGAGGATGGTCACCGCGTATTGACAGGCCGCGTCGACATCCCTCGCCGAGTGGACCTTTATCATGATCCGAAACAGCGAGCTTCGGTTAAACATGCGCATGCCGGTGGCTACCGGCACGACCACAATCTCATCGGGATTCATTGCGAGCTGGGTGCCCTGCTTGGCCAATACGCCGATGACTCGCATTCGCCATTCCCCCACTCGTACCGCTTGCCCAATGGGGCTGGCTCCGGGAAAGAGTTCTTTCGCCACTGTGTTTCCCAAGACCACGACACGGGACCCACGGAACAGCTCCCCGGGCGGCAAAAAACTCCCTACCTCGAGACTGAGCTCGCGGGCCACGACAAATTCGGCGGTCGTGCCAACGACTGGGACTTGCCGGCGTCGCTCCCCGTAGCTGACCGTTTCCGTGCCGAGAGAGACCGGCACAACCAATTGTGCGACCGGAATTTGTCGGCGCAAGACTCGCGCATCCTCTAAGGTGAGGTCATGGGGTACTCCCCCAAACCCCGGCATCGCTCCGGTCGTCTCAGTTTTACCTGGGATCACCCCAACCAAATTCGACCCGATGGCCGAAAATTGATTGATGACATAACGACGTGCCCCTTCACCTAACGCGGTCAGCAGGATGACGGCAGCCACCCCGATCGCCACGCCCAGCACAGAGAGAGCAGTACGCACACGGTGGCCTGTGAGGGCCATCCACGCAAATGCCAAGAGATCCCTTCCAGCCATATGGGATGCGGCACACTAGGGAGCAGAAACCACGGGCGATGACAGCTCGTGGGCCGGCATCCGCCGCACTATTTTCCCGTCTTTCAACAGCAGGAGGCGTTCGGCCTGCCGCGCGACTTCAACTGCATGAGTAACAACAATTAAGGTTAGCCCTTGGCCGTGCAAGTCTTTGAGCACATCCATGACGTGCTGGGCCGATACGCTATCAAGATTGCCTGTGGGTTCATCGGCAAGCAGGAGTTTTGGTTTCATGATCATGGCTCGCGCGATGACCAGACGTTGGCGTTGCCCGACTGACAGTTGGCTAGGACGATGATGCGCTCGATCGGTGAGTCCGACAGCTTGTAACGCTTCCACCACGCGTTCGCGTCTCTCCTCTCGAGGAATGCCCCCGAAGGTCATGGGGAGTTCCACATTGGCGGCTGCGGTGAGACGGGGCACCAAGTGAAAGGTTTGAAAAACAAAGCCGATGAGTTGTTGCCGTAGACGGGACAGTTCTCCTTCACTGAGCCCTCCGACCTCTCGACCGTCCAGGCGGTAGGATCCACTACTTGGACGCAAGAGACAGCCCACGATCGCCAGCAAGGTAGACTTTCCCGAGCCGGACGGTCCCATCACGGCGACGTACTCGCCTGGCCGAATGTGTTCGGTTGCGTCCACTAGGGCATGAACGGGTTGACCACCTACTTCATAGGTTTTTGAGACATCCTGAAGTCTGATCACGGACTCAGGGCTTCCTCCTCTACCTCAACCGGAGTTCCCGCCGAGATGCCTTCGCGATCCAGCGACGTCACCACAGCTTCTCCTGCGCTGAGTCCGGTTATGATCTCGACATAATCCCAATTCTTCAGACCGGTGTTGACTGATCGCTCCTTCAGATGTCCTGCTTCCACAATGAACACTTTGTTGCCCTCGAGCAGAGTCGGCGTTGGTATCCGGAGCACGTTCTCCTTGACTTGGAGGATCACCTCGACGTCGGCCGATGTCCCCGGGAGGAGCGTGGCCGCGAACGCTTTGTCGAGGAACTCGACGTCGATGTCCACCGTCCGATTTTGCTCCTCGATATCTTCCACAAAAGGCGCGACTCTCGTGACACGGCCCATATAGGATTTACCTGGAAAAGGATCGAGGGTGATCACCGTAGGCTGTCCCGGGCGGATTCTTGCCGAATCCACCTCGTCCATGGGGGCACTCACATAGATCGATGAGGGATTGATGATGTCGAGCACAGGAGGAATGGGAAGGGCTGGTGGGGACGGTGTTGCCCACTCGCCAACCTCCGTATCCAATTCCGCCACGATGCCATCAAACGGCGCCCGAAGCACCGTCTTGTCAAGTTCAGCTTTGGCTTGCACAATCGCGGCGCGTGCACGTTCAATTTCCACGCGGCCTTCTTGACAGGAGGCGGTGGCTGTCTGGAGGGTGTTTTGAAGCTGATCGATCTCGTCGGAGGAAATCAGTCCTTTCTCCGCTAACCCTCGGTTCCGATCGTACACGCGCTGGGCTCTGTCTGCCTCCAGGCAGGCACGGTCACGCTGTGCCTTTGCCATGGCGAGTTCACGCTCAGCGCGTAGCAGCGTCGCTCTCTGGGCAGCGTCACTCAGTCGGAGGAGGATATCGCCTTTCTTGACACGCGCTCCCTTCCGATACGGGATTTCCACGACCCGGCCGCCAATCTCTGGGGAAAGGTGGGATCGCAGACGGGCCTTCACTGTGCCGGCGCGGGAGTTGGTCACGGTCTCTTGAACCAGTCCCCGTTCAACTGGAATGGTGGTCACGACAAGGGGCTCGGGAGCAAATACCCATACTTGGAGGACCCACAGCGTGACCACAATACTCGCGACAACGAGGAGTCTTGTGATCCATTTTGTCACAGTTGGTAGTTTAACATAATGGAGAATACCGTTTTGTGGTCAATAAGCACAGCTGTACCGTAGTCCTACGGTGGTCTTGTAATCTTGTATTGCCCTGCCTCGTGCTGGCCAAGTACACTTTCACCTGTCCCAATCGCCATACAAGAGAAGGTCAGAGGCAAGCCAACTCAACACCTCGCTCATTTAACCAATGGAGACCTTATGAGGATCTTTGTCACAGGAGCTACCGGATACCTCGGCTTGAATGTCGCAACAGCCTTTCGCCGCGCGGGCTACGATGTCTATGGGTTAGTTCGCACACAGGACAAAGCCAGGGAGTTGGCGAAACAGGAAGTTCACCCGGTTCTCGGAACCATGGAGCAGCCCGATGGGTATGCCGCCATCGCGGCGGACTGCTCCGTGCTAATCCACGCCGCCGCCGATACCCAGGGGGACATGTTTGCGCTGGACAGAAAGACGGTGGAGGCGTTACTCAGCCTCAGCAAGAAGGGGCCCCAGCCCAAAACGCTGATCTACACCAGTGGCGTATGGGTCTACGGGAACACGGGGACAAAGGTTGCGGATGAAACCACCTTGGTGAACCCACCGAAACTGGTTTCGGCACGACCCAAGATTGAGCAGACCGTCTTGAACGCGGAGGGAGTACGAGGCCTGGTGATGCGTCCGGGGTGCCTGTATGGCAAGCAGGGCGGGCTCACGGCCATGTGGTTCAAGGACAGCGCCAGCCATCACATTCTCACAGTCGTCGGAGAGGGACATAACCACTGGGCGATGGTGCATGTGAATGATGCAGCCGAAGGATATCTCCGCGCCGCAGAGAGCGAGCTTTCGGGTGAAATTTTCAACCTCGTTGACCAATCCCGCTCATCTCTCCGGGACATGGTCGCTGCGGTAGCCCGGTCGACCCGCTACTCCGGCGACATTCAATCCGTCCCCTTGGTCAACGCAACCCAGACGATGGGGGATTTTGCCGAGTGCTTGGCATTGGACCAGCGTATCAAGGCGAGTAAAGCTCAACGACTTCTGGGATGGCATGCGAGGCATGGGAGCTTCGCCGACGACGTCGAGACCTATCTCTTAGCCTGGAAGGCCTACCAAACATAGTGTGTGCCACTCAATGCTGGAATGCTGCTCTGGACTACGATGATCGAGTGTCCAGCCGTCACGCAGCGGCGAATGAACCGGAACGTGGCAAACCCGCTCCTACCAAGTCCCGAGGGGCTTGGATCCGAAGCCACTTCTCCTGGATTCATGAGTCGGAACAAAAAAGGCCGGGTTGGAAGAACTTTTCCAACCCGGCCAGGACCTTCTCCCTTACGAATACTTCTGGGTCCTTATCCCTCTAAAACCTAGTTGAGCTGTGACCCATTCACGCCGGAACTGATCTGCTCGGCGATGTCAGAGAGATCTTTTGGATACAGCACGATTTCAATCCGACGGTTCTGGGTTCGCCCTTCCTCTTCGTCGTTACTGGCAACCGGCTGGGTATCTGCATGACCGACAGCCGTGAGGTAGGTCGGATCCAGTTCGCCTTGATCGATGAGGTACCGGACCACGGTTGTAGCCCGCGCGGTAGACAGCTCCCAATTGGAGGGGAACCGCTCTTTCAGCTTCCCACGAATGGGAACATTATCCGTATGTCCCTCAATCCGAATTTGCTTATCATCCACAGTTTTTAGCACATCACTGACCTGCTTGAGTACGTCGAGACCTTGTGGCTTGACTTCTGCCCGACCCGAATCGAACAGAATCTTGTCCACCATGTTGATCGTGAGCCGGTCACGTACCTGTTTAATCCGGATGTTACCCTTGGCAATTTCGGCCTCCAGCGATTTCGCCAGGTCCGAGTGGGTCCGAGTGAGGCGCTCAATCTCGGCTTCCTTGGCAGCGCGTTCCTCCTCAAGCCGAGCCTTCTCCTGAGCCTCCGCCTGCAAACGTTCTTCGCGGCTCATCAAAGACGCGTTCAACTCGTCTCGCTCGCCACTCAGCGCCGCCACCTGGGCCACGAGCTCCTCACGATCAGCCACGGCCTGCTTGAGTTGTCCGATCTCTGTATCACGCTCGGAAAGTTTTGCCTCGAGATCCCGAGCACGGGTGGCCTCGGCTTCCAGCTCCCCATTGCGCCGTTGCATTTCAGCAAGCTGAGAGTCCCGCGCGGACAGACGCTGGTCCAACTCCTGAGCGCGAGCCGCCTCCGTCTCAAGTTCGCCGATGCGTTTCTGCATCTGGGCCAGTTGAGTGTTTCGCTCCGAGACTCTTGCATCCAGGTCCTTGGCACGGGCAGCCTCGACCTCCAGCTCACCAATCCGCCTTTGCATCTTGGCAATCTCTTCCTGCGCGGTGGTGGTCCCTGTCATGAGCCGCTGCTTATCATCCTGCAAGCCGGCCACCTGAGATTCGAGAGTCCCGACTTTCGTCGAGAGATCCTGTGTCTGGGCCTGAAGGTCTCTCACGTTGGCCTGAAGCCCATCCCGCTCCTGTCTCAAGGCACTGTTCGCCTGCTCGACTTCACTTTTGGCTGCGTTCGTTGCGCTAAGCTCTTCACTCAGGCCGGCCTTTTCCTTTTCCATGGCCGCCAGGTCAGCAGCGGTCTTCTGCTTGTAGCTCTCGAATTCCTTGGAGAGCTGGTCCGCGCTCTTGCGGGCGCTGTCCAGCTGTTTGAGTGATGCCTGGTGTTTTTCCGCACTGACGCAGCCGAACAGCATGGCCGTGCACATCGCCATCATCACTATTCTCATGTAGGTCATGGCAAGTCCTCCTGATTGCATGTTCTTTGGATCCCCAGCCTGGAGGGATCATTAACAGCGGGTCTATGGAGCAAGCCACATGCCAAGAAGCTGAGGATTCAGAGAATGGCCTATCTCAGGGGTTTATGGCCGGGCGGCCCACTTGGGCCTATCTCACCAAGAATGAAACTGTATGGTTTGGATGATTGCGTCTTGGAGGCGAGCAGGTGAGGATGAGGCGGAATGCCGATATGGGCACATAAAATCATCAACTTACGAAGGCTGCTCGGCAGGTTCGGACCTGAGGCCTTTCGTGTACAAGCGGACCAAGCGGTTCAAAAATGAACTCGGGATATACCGATCGTTTGAGGAATGGACGGACAAGACTTACGGGGTCAGGCGACGGAACAATTCTGAATATCTAGCGTAGATACACGTATATAATCAGATCGAAACGGGTCGGGCATCGGCAATATATGTGGTTCTCACGGATGCTTCTTCTGGAAGGATCACCTCGCACCGTTTCTCAGGAGACGGACCGGAGGAGAACAAGGTCTTTTCCGGTCCGCCGCGTCTCGCACATGCTCGTTCGCTGCGAACATGCGCTCTCAGTCCACTTGGAATCCTGAGGCCTTCGACCGAACAGCTTGGGCCTTGTCCGTGTGTCCAAGACTCTCATAGAGCGTGGCGAGGTTTTCGCACATCATCGAGAGCGCAGGAGCCAACTGCTTCTCTTGGGCAGCAAGGTTCCCTTCAAGCGCTCGTTGTGAGGCCTCTCTCCGTTGAATAACCTCCTCCTGCTTGTGAATCAACTCCACCCATTTTCTGATTTCTCCCGGACCAAGGTTTGGTGCCTCCGGGAGGCACCGCCCTTGCTCCAAGGCTCTCTGGGCGAGCTGCATCCAATTGATGAACACGACGAGTTCCCCCAGCGTGATATTGAGGCTGGAGACTGAGCTCTTTTGCTCTTGAGCCATGGTGGTCATTGTCATTCCTCCGTTGAAAGAAACAAACGGCTGCACGATTTTGCTAGGAAACACCTATCAGAACAATGCACTGCGCGGGAGTTATACTGCGATTTCTTGCGGAACAATACTCTGTCGATACCTTTGGTGGCGCGTGCCGCTCGAGGGAAGGGTACTGGCGCAATCCGTACAGACCATCATCACTTCCTGAGCGACATGTTCTCTGCAGTGGACACACCGCCACGAATGAGTATGCGTCAGCAACCACTCGTCTGCCGACGTTCGGGCGGCAGCCTTGCCGCCGCTGTACCAATGAGCGAGCTCGAAAGAATGGAGCTGCTCATGGATGGCTCGCATTTCTTCTGCCGATGGAGTCAGTCGCTCGTACAATCGCGTACGAACGAGATCCCAAGTCTTAAACGGATGTAGAATCAAACGAAGCATTGTTCTCCTCCCGCCTCTCCAGGACACCGGCTGATGTACTCGCGCGGCGTGTTTTCACAGTGACTGGGTAAGAATCGTTTCGCCCCCGTTTGTCCTTTATTTCTAAGGCCATGGGGACCGCCCCGTAAATCCCGCTGACGGATAAGCATCCCTGGCTTAAGTGGGGGAACCCAGGTCCTTGCCACACGAATGGCCAGGACTTGGAACGTATTGATGTTGAAAGGCTATTTTATCGAATGGCTAGGCCCCAGGCTTTGGGGTCAGCAAGGGAGATGGTTTCTCGGGTTCAAAACTCTCGCCTCGGTAGATTGGATGGTGTTTCGTGACCTGGAAGATCACCGGACTCAGAGCCACGAGGGCGATCAGATTGGGAACGGCCATGAGTCCGTTCAGGATGTCCGCCACCAACCAGACCACGCCCAGGTTGCCCACGGCACCAATAGGAATGGCCAGCACCCAGAGGATTCGATAAGGACGGATGGCCCCGACACCGAACAGGTACTCAGCGCAGCGCTCGCCGTAGTAGCTCCAGCCAAGAAGGGTGGTAAAGGCAAAGAGGATGAGAGCCAGGGTAACCACCACACCCCCCACCTGGGACAGACCGATATCAAAGGCCTGTGTGGAAAGCGCCGCCCCTGTCTCACCGTGGGTCCACGCGCCGGTCATGACGATGACCAGGGCGGTCATGGTGCAGACAACAAGGGTGTCGAAAAAGGTGCCCAGCATCCCGATCATGCCTTGACGCACTGGGTCATTGGTCTTGGCCGCGGCGTGCGCGATCGGCGCGCTACCCAGCCCTGCCTCGTTGGAAAAGAGACCGCGGGCCACTCCGTATCGGATGGCCATCAACACCGTGGCGCCGGCGAATCCTCCTGAGGCTGCCGATCCAGTGAACGCCTCCCTGACGATCGTCGTCAACGCAGCGGGCACCTGCGCGAGGTTGGCCAGAATGATCACCAGCGCCCCACCGATATAGATCAAAGCCATAAATGGGACCAGCTTGGCAGCCACTGTCGCAAGACGGCGAATGCCACCGATGATCACCACGCCGGTCATGAGCGCCATCGCGATTCCCGAGAGCCATGAAGGCACCGCGAGCGAAGACTCCACCGCGTGAGCCACGGCATTCGCTTGCACGGTGTTACCGATACCAAAGGCCGCCAGCGTGCCGAACACGCTGAAAAGCACCGCCAGCCAGCCCCAGCGTGGGCCCAGGCCGTTCTTGATATAGTACATGGGGCCGCCCACGTGGTTCCCCACGTCATCCACCTCACGGTAACGAACCGCGAGTACCGCCTCGCCATACTTGGTCGCCATCCCAAACAGAGCGGTCACCCACATCCAAAACACAGCTCCCGGGCCCCCGAGGTAGATTGCGGTCGCGACACCTGCGATGTTGCCCGTGCCCACGGTCGCAGCCAGCGCGGTCATCAAAGCCTGGAGAGGCGTGATGTCGCCCCCCTCATCCCGACCAGGAACACGACCACGCCACAAGATCCCGATGGCCTGGCCAAGACGCCTCAATTGAATGGCGCGCAGGCCGATGGTCAGATAGATGCCCACCCCCACCAGCAGGGTCAGCATGATGGGCCCCCAGATGATTCCGCTTATGGTGTTGAGCGCTTGCTCCACAGTTCTCCGTATTGTGAAGAAGGGTAGAGGTTAACGAAGCGTATCGGCATGCATTCAGAGTCGCGCCATCCTTATTCAACCACGCAGGACAGTCCCCCCCCAAGTCAAATGTGACTTCCCGAATCGCGCCACATACTCCCGGTCATCTCCACTACCCCGATGCCCTGCCTGGAGGGATCTCCCCACCAAGACAACACCCAGCAGTGAGATGTTGCACGCCGTTGCGCTGTGTGGTAGTTTGAAATCGCTTCATCCCTTAGGACCGGTGGTGGAGCCCGCGACGATAAGGTCCTGAACGGATGTTGTTTTGCCCGGGAATTTGATCGGAAGTGAGACCTAAGTCGCTTCGCTCTTTGCGCCTTCGGCCCGTGCTTTCCCCTCCTCGTTCTCGCGTCCAAGACAATATCATTTTCACACCATTTCCATAAGGAGGAACCCCATGGGTTCGAAGATTTATGTCGGCGGCCTGCCCTATTCCACGACGGAGGCACAGCTGAATGAGCTGTTTGCCGCGCATGGCACCATCGAGTCGGTGAAGATCATCACCGATAAGTTTACGGGTCAGTCACGGGGCTTTGGCTTCGTTGAGATGGCCACGTCCGAGGAGGCCAATGCGGCGATACAGGC
>JBFJQA010000091.1:0-11733 GCA_041616875.1 Nitrospiraceae bacterium
CATCCGTCAGGCCAACAAGACGCGGGGAACCACATGTCGACAAGAAGGCGACTGCTTTACTGGGTGTGTGCGACCTCTGGGTGTTGCCTCGATATGACGGACTCAAGCCGTTCCCTCGTCTGAGTGAGCACTCGTAAGCGTCCCTTGAGGGTTGCTTCCTCCATCTTGTAGTTACTCAGAAGGGTTTGCTCCATTACCCGCTGAGCGTCTTGGAGTTCTTTTGTCACCTTCACGGTTTCGGCGTGGACTGCCTGTAACGTTCGGGCCAACTCCTCCCGTAGTTCTTTGCGGAGTTCGCCTATTTGGGTTTGGACGCTGGCGTCGGTCGTTGCGAGTTTTTGGCTCAGTTCTTGGTTGAGGGTTTCCAGGTCCGACCTGGTCGCGCAGCCCGTTCCAGACATGAGGGTTGCTGCCCCGCAAAGGAGGATTACCCTCGCCGGTGAACATATGGTCATCGTACACTCCATTCGTATCGTATGTGATTGCCCGCAGATGGCCCCACAAGACAGTAGCTGCGACAGTGTTGCCGCAAGTCTTTCCTCTTGACGCAGCATGGCGGCCGCCCGAACACCATACTGTCTATAGGACATGAGCCTGATGCCGCCATTCCGACAAGGTAGGTATCTGCCTCCACAAAGTAGGAGCCCCAAGTCAGAAGAGGTATGGAATTGCCGCTCTCCTCCGCGATACTGTGGTCACATGGTTAATCGGGTAAGCGATGACAGAACAAGTATTACGGAGGCATGCTCATGAGGTACCTAGTGGCTGCATTTCTGTTGTTGTCCGGCTGCGCGGGGTTCTACGACATGAAGATTCACCGAATGGACGGGACCGTGGAGGTCGTTGAGGCCATGTCGGAGGGTGGAGCAGACATCCACACCATCTGCAAAGAAACGGGCCACGATATCTACGGTCGAACATTAGAGTGCCAGGAACGACACCTCAACTAAAGAAGGGAGGGCACCATGACAACGGGACATGGACATGTGACAGCGGCGGTGGTCGGTATCTTCGCTGGGGCGGCCATCGGAGCGGCACTGGGGGTCTTGTACGCTCCCCAGGCCGGTGAAAGGACGCGCCGGCAGATGCGACATTACTCAGAGGACGCGCAGAGAAAGGCCGTCCGATTCGGTCACGAGGTGAAGGATAACCTGGATCGAGCCCTCGAGTACGGCAAAGCATTCGTGGGCTAGTCCCGGACAACACTGCAAGAAAATCTGGCTCATTCGATGGATGCCTGTGCATCCACGGGGAGAGGCATGACTCCAGGTGCTCATTCGCCTTTCCTCGCAGACTCTTCTAGAAGAAGGGTCATGTTTCCTTTGATGATACACGACAAGAAGCCACAACCCCCTGACAGGGATGAGTCAGTTCGCGGTGTGTTTCCTCGGTTGGAACCTTAGGCAAGAATTGGAAATTAGTCTTTGTCCGTGCGATAAGCACCGCGTGAACCACAGAAAAAAGGGGAGGTACGGGGACGAGGAGACGACCCGGCAGTGGGGTCACAGAACCACCTGTTGCCTCCCTCTGTGCGCGTCCTCACACCTTCGATTCGCCTCCTCTCGCTTGTATGAATTCACTAGTCATCACTGCCTCAAAATCCGGTGCCAATAAGGATTCCACGCATCCAGTCCTGGGCGGGATGAACGACATCTTGACTAAGGTGCAGGCCTAGACCCCCTCAAACGGGGGGATAGTTTTTCCCGTTGCAGAGGGGTAAAGAGAGGCTAACATGGACGGGTTGGCCATGGGGTCAGGACCCGGTCTCTGTGAGGAGGGATACGTTCATACAGGGGCCTTGTGGCTCTCTTCTATCCTCGTAGAGTTTGTTGGAGAGGTGGTTAGGGCACACCTCTGCAGATGAGGGTAGCTGGAAGGGGGGATCGGAAACATGGAGCTACGTCATTCCCCTCGGTTCCCGGTTCATTGTCCTCTTTCCTTCTCCGCGGGCGAGGTATTTGGGGTAGGCACCCTGGTGAATCTCTCTTCAGGGGGGTGGATGGTGACCAGTAATCGACCTGTCCGCCCCGGCATGCATCTCACCTTGCACGTTCTGCTGCCCGATCTGGACCAACCGCTGGATGTAGAAGATGCCACGGTCCAATGGACATACGGACAGACGTTCGGGCTCAAACCCGTCTGCATGGGCATAGGAGAATGGAAGCGACTTCGTCGATTCTCCAGCAAGTTGCTTGAAACATCCCTTTCGCGCTTCTAGCCCAGCCCCTGGTCACCCTCATTATTGCAAACAATCTGGCAGCCATTGTGTTAGGCTGGCACCTCACCCTGAGCGAGTCAAAGGAGCATGCTATGAAGAACTTCGGTCACTACATGTTGGCGATCTGTGCCCTAGCAGCATGGGCTGGTTTAGTGTCGTGTGATGGCGAACCCTCTGCCGAGAAGGCTGGAAAGCAGGTCGACCAAGCTGTGGAACGAACAGCGGAAGCGATTGAGGAGGGGGAGGAAAAGGTCAAGGAAGCGGGGGAGGCCGCTGTCGAAAAAACGAATGACGTAATTGAGGAGGGAGCCAACGCAGTGAGCGAGGCAGTCAACGCCACTGTGGAGAAAGCAAAAGAGGTTGAGAAAACAGTCGCAGAGAGCACCGAACGCAGTGCCCAGAAGGTGAAGGACATCGGCAAGTAAGCGCGAGGGGGGTGTGGTAGGTCGATGCGTGGTAGTGAGGCTCTCTTGTTTATTGGCCAGGGCTTAACGCTGGCGGGGTCGAAGGTCGCGAATGGCCCGCATGATGTCTGCTGTGACGGCGTCAATCGTCTCATGATCAGGATTGGGATGACATTCCGACACGATGGGAGTGCCGTATCTGACGATGGCCCGTCCCGGCGTTAGGAGACTCCGAAGAAGATTCAAGGGCCGAAGGTGGTTCCAGGCGATCATGGCAGGCACTACGGCTGCCCCAGTCTTGAGCGCCAAATACCCAACGCCCAGGTGCCCCTTCTCTACGCGATGTTCGTCGATGCCCCCCTCTGGGAAGATGCCGACCACCTCCCCTTGTCCTAAGGCACGGAGTAGAGCTCGCACCGCTCCCACATCACTACTCCCTCGGTTGACTGGAATGCAGAGGAGGGTCCGGCATAGCCATCGGAGCGAACGACGGGTATAGACCTCCCGCGCGGTTAGGAACATGATTGGGCGATTGGCTGTGGCCGCCAAAACCATCGGGTCGCTGAACGACGTGTGGTCGGACACCAACAGCACCGGCCCCGTTTCCGGTAAGGGAGCCGGAGATACAGGGGTGACCGCATACATGACGCGGCAGAAGACGAGGTTCAAGCGGTTCAACAGTCCATAGCATGTCCCTCTCAATGGACGTGGCATGGCTTTGCGTCCCACCCCCGATTCGCCTTTCCTGCCCAACTCCACTAAAATAGACTTTTTGCCTGCTCTACAAAGTCAGCTACTAGACTCCATGCAAGGAGTAGATGGCATGCGACATCCTTGCCGTTTTGAGTTGCTACTTGTCTCCCTCGCACTGGTGGGAGTCATCGCCTGCGAAGGAGAAAAGCCGGCGGGGCAGCCCGCCGTTGGCACAAGGACATCCGCACACGCAGAGGGAGCTGCTCAGGCCACGAAAGGGCAACTTCCGCCAACCCCCTCCTCACTGAGACTGGCCGAGGCTCCTGCCCAAACAAACCCGAGAAAGGGGAAACTCCTCGACCTCAACAGTGCCTCCGGTGATGAATTGAAAGCCATCCCAGGTATCGGCGATGCGTATTCGAAGAAGATTATCAAGGGTCGCCCCTACAAACGCAAGGATGAGTTGGTACAAAGGAACATTATTCCGCAGGGCACCTATGAGAAGATTAAAGACCGAATTATTGCGAGGCAGAAATAATCCGTTGTTGATCCAGATGCCACAGTGCAGCCTCAGACCGGGTTGCCGACCACAGTGGCCTTCGTTCCGAAATGTACCAAAACGTGGAATCACCAATCTGCCATATCTCTTTCGCATAACGTCAGCGACCCCGTTACCCCATGAGGGCCGGCAACTGTCCTGACAATCGAGGGTGTTGATCGAGGCGGGAGAGAAGGTGGTGGGGAAGGCCTTCCTGTATCCCGAATGCGGAAACCAGGCGAACCCATCTACTTGCGCATTCATATGGTGGCATTGGCGCTGGCCGTGCTCTCCGCGTTTGCCCTTCCCCGCCTCTACGAAATTTACTTCGGACCACTGAGCTTCACGATGCGGTTGCTGGCCGCGCTCCTTATTGCGGTGATCGCGGGAATCCTTCTTTACTTCACCTACAGATCATCGGCACGAAACGAGCCGGAGAAAAAATGATAAAGGTCTATACCTCTCAGGATTGGATGGCCGTTCAGATGTTCAAGAGTGTCTTGGAGAGCTATGGGATTGCCTGTAAGGTCACGGGCGAGTTTCGTGCAAGTGCGGCGGGAGAGCTGCCCCCTGCCCAGTGCTGGCCTGAGCTTTGGGTCATCGATCACGCCAGAGCGGACGAGGCCCTAAAGATTCTTGCCCGGGCTGAGACGAAAGATCAGTCGAGTCAACCGACCTGGACATGCGGGAAATGTGACGAGATGATCGAGAGTCAGTTTGATCAGTGCTGGAAATGTGGCGCCAGTCGTCCCCGCCCTGCCTAGAAGGCCTCAGACGTCAAACCGGTGGTCGAAGGGAAGTCGGTTGCGTGGAGTAGTGGCTCGAGGCGAGAGTGGCCTCGATCAAAACGTCAGGGCCAGAGAGCCGCTCAGCAGCGCGCCTTGCTGGTTAAAATCATAGCCGCCTGCCAAGTCTAACTGAAAGGCGGCTATCTTGAGCCCAAGCCCGGCCGTGGGCGTGAGCTTGGATTTCGCATCTTGCACGTTCTTCAAGACGCCAAGGCGGAGGGCAAGGACGGATAAGAGAGTTTGCTCTGCCCCAAAGCTGAGCACCTGGCTCTTCAGGTCCGGTACAAGAGTCTTGTTCGACGTGATATCTCCATCAAATGCGATGGTGAGCGAGTCGTACGGATTGACGGCAAGACCCCCACGAACCTGGGGATTGAGTTTGAACTCTTGGCCTCCCGGAGCATCGAACGTTGGCTCAGTCAGATCCTTCCCCACGATACCAATGCGAAACCAGGAAACGGGTCTGTAAACTGCGCCCGCATCAAGCCCGAACTGCGTCGAGATTTCCGGCTTCCCCAGATCGGACCTGAATTCGAATTCATTATCACCGGCCTCAAAAACGCCGACATCACTGGAATACGCGACGCCCTGCATCACTTTCGGTGTCACTCCGATAGCCAGCTTCTTGTCGGCAAAGGCGTAGGCATAGGAAAAACTAATCTGCTCCGCCGCCAAGCCATTGGCGCGGAGCGTCCCATTGACAATGACGTCTGTGCCGCTCGCTGAGGCGCCCAGCGGAACCGGCGCATACAGCCCACTGGTGCCAACGACTGACACATTCATGCCGAAAAAATGCTCGCCAAAATACCCCTTGAAGTAGAGGCCGGCTGACCCGAGTGCTGACACCGAGCCGTTGTTGAGCTGATTCAGAAGGCCCTGCAGTCTGTCGATATTACCTTGAGAGATATCACTCGTGTCGATGTCCTGGATCTGTTCAAGTGTGTTGAGCGTGTCCGCGCGGTCAATGGCCTGAGCCGAACCCTGTATGCGGATATCAATGTCCTTTGACATGGCCAGGCCTGCCGGGTTCCAGTAGGTCGCCAGCGAATCCGTCGTGACAGCGACCCCCGCCCCTCCCATTCCAACGGCCCGTGGCCCGACGATCACGAATTCCACGGCCGAAGCTTGCGGTATGAGAAGACAGTGCGAAACAAAAAAGGTGCCCAAGAAAAGGCCGAGCGTTCCACGAATGCTGATGTTCATACTCCTCCGCCTCCTCGCCGCTTAGAGAGTCACACCATTGAGACTCGCGCCGAATTTACACAATGCTTAGGGCGACGTCAACGAAAAGGCTCTTTCTGATATGGCGGACTCTGGTTGGGATGGGGCTTCGAGGTTGTGATTCTTCGCTAGGTGCCCTTGCCACCAGGTGTCAGGGAGGCATACTCTAGGATGCCTGCAGTGCCCTCACGGTGTAGGAGGCAGCCGTGGGAGCGCGGACGGGACATCTGAAGGCAATTTGGATTTGGTTTCTCTCCCACATCGTCTTCCTCGTCCTGTGAAGTTGCGCGCCGACACCTCGAAGAGGTGGAATTGGATGGGGCAGAATTCGAGGAGTTTGCCCGCACGTGGGGCCCCAAGTGGGAGGAACGACAGCTGTGGCAGGGCCGGGACCATTTGGGCTCCCATGGTATGTTGGGCGGTGCCCGAGATGCGTTGACCGTTCCTTGCGCGAAGGGAAAAGTGCGGAATGGGTGGACGCGTTGGTGAGGCGGCTCTTCGTTCACGTCATTCTCAACTCTCCCCATGAGCGGGACCAGCTCCCGCATCTCTTGAGTCCGAGCGAATCAGCACGGTGGCGGGAGAGGAGTCCAACGCAAGAAGAGCCGCAACCCTAACGGGTGCAATACGGGTTGCCGGCGAGGGTGCGCGTCAAGCTGTTGTCTGGGAGGGAAAGGACCGCATGCAAGTCAGTCACATTCTTCCCATCGTAACCCGTTTCATGAGTACAGCGTTTGTGCTGTGCCTCTTTGGAGCCTCGTTGACCTGGGCGGATTTCCAAGACGGCGTGGCGGCTTATGAGAAGGGTGACTACACCTCTGCGATGAACGAATGGCGCCCCCTCGCTGAGGAGGGAAATCCCGAAGCGCAATTCCACGTGGGTGCATTGTATTACCACGGGGAGGGCGTCCTCCAGGACAACACGCAAGCTGCCACCTGGTATCGCCGAGCCGCAGACCAGGGCCATGTCTCGGCCCAGCATAACTTGGGCGTGATGTATTACGAGGGCGACGGGGTGCCCCAGAACTATGAAGAAGCCTTCCGCTGGTTTCGCCTCGCATCTGACCAGGGCCACCCGGCAGCCCAGTACAACCTGGGCATCATGTACGCCCAGGGAGATGGGATACCACAGGATTACGTGCGTGCGTACCTGTGGTTCACGCTTGCGGCAGCGCAGGGGGAGGAGAACGCTCAGGAGGGGAGGGATTTCGTGACCGGTATGATGACCCCTTCTCAACTCGCAGAGGCGCAACGGTTAGCTCGGGGATGGAAACCGAAGCCATGATCGACAGGATTCCTGTAGACATGCCGTGTGATGCCGCCTCAGGGATTATAGGGTGAGCCCCCAGGGAAAGTGATCCGCTCGCAGTGCGGGTGGAATCCGAAGGAGGGATAGCCGACCCGTGACTGTCCGGTTTCATTGACATGAACCTGAGATCTGGATAGGATACCAGGCTATACGGACCTCTCTTGTCTATGAAATTTCTGCGTCACCCCATTCTTGCGAGTTTGCTCGTAGGTTGCCTCCTCCTGGTGGCGGGAGTGTTCTCTGCCCAAGCCACCGAGCATTCAGTCCACCATGGGCACCACAATGCTGCCACGCACTTGAGCCCTCTCTGCTCTTGGTTGTGTGCAGCAGGGCAAGTTCTCCAGGCCTTTGAGTTAGGGTTGAATGGGCCCTCATTCGGCCTTGTCCTCTTCGACCCCTGGAGTCCGACCCCCACCGACAAACCCTCCGTCAAATCCGCTCTCTCCCGGGCTCCTCCTTCTCTCCATCATCTCCAGTAGCTCAGTCCCCAGGTCGAGTTCCTTCCCCTCTTCATAGTTTCTAGAGGGGCATATGACTCTGGGTCTGCGGTCCCCTCAGACGGCATGACTGGCTCGAACTCTTGGCCCGCCTTCGCGTAACAGAGGCCAGAGATTCTTGCTTGCCTGAGCCGTTAGGTGATGGGAGATGAAAGGTGCGGAGCTCGTGCGTAATTCCTATTTCTGGAAAGTCTATAAGCGAAAGTTTGCTGTCATTCTGCTTTTTGGCCTGCCACTTAGCTGGAATAGCTCTCATGCTGCCGTACTTGATGGAATGATGGGAGGGGTTGAAGAATCCCTGGAAGTACGGGTGTCGAAGAAAGGTGAAAAATTGACGGTGGGGAACTTCTACACTGCTGAAAGACCCGACGCACACGCCCCGATTGGGGTAATGGGGGATCACACCCATAACGAGGGTGAGTTCATGTTCTCCTACCGCTACATGCAGATGTATATGGGACATAACCAGAACGGGACAACTGATCTTTCCGTTGGTGACGTCCTGCAACAATTTATGATCGCTCCGACGGAAATGACCACCAAGATGCATATGTTTAGTTCCATGCTGGGGTTTAACAAGACCGTCACGCTCATGGCCATGTTGCCGTATGTCTCTAAGAGCATGAACCATCAAACGAGGAGTGGACAAACCTTCACCACCGATGCTGAAGGGTTTGGGGATATCAAACTTAGCTCGCTGTGGCGCCTCTATGCCGTCTCGGCCCCGAGCATCGGCACCCATCGCTTGGTATTCAATTTCGGACTCAGTCTGCCGACCGGCTCCATCACAGAAACGGATCAGACTCCCATGAGCCCCCCGGAATCGATTCTTCCTTTTCCGATGCAGCTGGGCGCAGGGACGGTCAATATCTTGCCTGGTCTCCTGTATGGAGGCGAAACCGAACGCATTTCCTGGGGGTTGCAGGCAGTTGGAGATCTCCCCATTGGCGAGAACAAACGGGGTTGGGCTGTTGGGGATTCCTACTTTGTGAACGGCTGGGGCGCCTATAGATGGACGAATTGGCTGAGTACGTCGGCTCGACTCAACTGGCAGTGGAAAGCGAATTATGATGGGCGGGATCCGGCGACGAATCCCAATATGATTCAGACCGCGAATCCGGAACTTCAAGGTGGCCAACGTCTCAACGCCCTGGGCGGAATCAATATCCTTTTCCCGGAGTGGATGGAGGTGGAGAACCGCCTTGCCATTGAGTTTGGAGGACCGATCTACCAATACCTCAATGGTCCCCAGCTTGGACTGGATTGGGTCCTGTTTGCCGGGTATCAGTTTGTGAAGTGAGTCGCGTGTCTACGGAAGGTCATGTATTGTTCCCCTTGGTAGAGAGGAGAAGTGTGATGTGGAAAGTTGTGACCGTCGCAATGATATGGTGCTGCCTCGCCATCCTTGGATCCGGCAGGGCCGCCATGGGCTACGAGGTTGCCAACGTAGCGAATGGAGCGACCATCGCGGGAAAGATCGTCTTTGCTGGGACGCCGCCAGCCCCCAGGGTTTTTGATGGTCAAAAAGATCCGGAGGTCTGCGGAAAGGAACGGACCCTCACCCGGGTCGTCGTCAACGACGGCTTCCTGAAGGGGGCTGTGATTGTTCTCGAAGGAGTGGCAAAGGGCAAGCCCTTTGCCAGGCAGAACTTCAGAGGTGAGTTGCCGGGTGAAGGTGAATTCCGCCATGGCGGAGGGAGCGGTCTTTCTCTCGAAGTGAGGACGAAAGGGTGTAACTTCGGTCCGTTCACAGGGGTTCTCACCCCTCATGACCCTGTGCGGTTCCTTAACCACGATCCTATGCGGCACACGCTTCATACCTTCGCGGTCGGAGGCGAGAAGGGGGGCGTCTTACGGACGCTCCATAACAGGCACCTCAATCCCGACAGGGTGATTGAACGGACCTTTGAGGAGGGGGACCTCAGAAAGAGTCGAGTGGTGAGGTTTGCGTGTAACCGACACGACTTCATGCAGAACTGGTTGTACGTCGTCGAGACACCCTATTTTTCGATCTCGGACGAGAAGGGTCAGTTCGCGATTGACCAGGTCCCCCCAGGACGCTATCAGCTGGTGGCATGGCACCCGATACTGGGGCTAAGAAAGAAAGAGGTCACCGTCGAAGAGGGTGGGCAAGTAGAATTGAACTTTACGTTCTCGCGCGCGGGGAGGTAGGAGCGCCTCATCTCCTATTTTTCTGATCTGCCTTGGCTGGCCTGTCTGGGCTGGTCTTGCCGGCGACCTCGGTCTTCCTCGTCTCGGTCCGGTCCTGTTTCTCTTCCGCCTCCGTCGTGTGAGATTCCCGTTGCGCCCTGTCCCGATGGTCTTCCATGACTTCGACTTTCTCCAAGAAGTCTTCCAGTTGACTTACGGCTTTCCGTATTCCAGCGAGATCTCTGAGGTTAGAGGCTTCCTCGAGGGCTTTGCCAATGGTACCGATCGTCGCTAACCCATATCCACCCCCATCACCCCTCATGCGATGTCCGAGAATGCCCATCGTGTCGAAATCGTCTTGCTCCATGGCCGCACGGATTGTAAGGAGATCTCTTCGCCGATTGTCGAGGAATTGGGGGATCAACGGAAAGATGTGGGAATCGACCCAGACTTCGAACCGATCAGGCGCGTCGAGTTGAGCGCCTTGGGGGTCGGGGCGAGCCTCCTCGCCACCGGAGTATTCGTGGATGGTCTGGAGGAGGGTGGTTTTCCTGATGGGTTTGGTGAGGTGGGCGGAGCAGCCGGCTGCCAAACTTTGTTCCTCCTCCTCCTTGAGGGCGTAGGCGGTCAGGGCGATGATTGGGGTTGGGGATAGACCCGCCTCGCGTTCGCCTTGTCTAATAGTCCGAGTCGCAGCGTACCCATCCATGATTGGCATTTGCATATCCATCAACACCAGATCAAACTGGCCGGCGTGGAACTTTTCGACGGCGGTAATTCCGTTCTCGGCGATCTCAATATGATGAGGGGTTCCCTTCAAGTAACCCATAATCAACACGCGGTTGTCAGGCGAATCTTCTGCGAGCAAAATACTCAGAGTACGTGAGGGTGCGGGGATCTGCCGGCTTTCTCTCATAGAAGGTACGGCGCACAGGCCCCTGGCCTTGTCGAGTGCAATGGTGATGGACGCGTATAGATCCCTGCGTTTGATGGGTTTGGCCAGGTACGCGGGCAATCGGAGGTCGTCGATGCGAGGGATGTCTTCGGCCCAAGTTTCAGCGGTTAGAATCAACACCCCGAGTCCCGCTAGGGCTGGTGTGCCTTTGATGGACTCGACGATCTGGAGGGCGTCCATGTCTGGTTGTCGCTGATCCAGAATCACGAGGTGATACGGATGGTTGATTTCGGACGCGCAGTTTAATTCGAACAGCAGCTCCTTTCCCATATTCACTTCTGTCACGTCGGCACCCCACTGCGGAAGTCGCTCCCGAAGAATACGCAGGGTGGTGGGATCGAAGTCCGCAATGAGTACTTTTAACCCGAGAAAGGGTTTCTGCTGCATCACGTTCTTGGCTGTTGAGCTAGGGTGGAGGTTAAACGGAATGGAGACAAAAAAATTGTTGCTTTTCCCTTCCACGCTTGCAAACCAGACTGTCCCCTGCATCAGGGGCACACGTTGGCGGGTCGCAAGGGCTTGTGCGATTTGGGTAGCCTGATCTGGTTATGCGTTCGGTCTCGATTGGGCTACGCGGTTCCGTCCGCCAAGCTTTGCCTGGTACAGCGCTTGGTCGGCCGACTTGATCGCCGAGGCGGGGGATGTTTCTCGGGATGGAAAGGCCGTGGCAACGCCGACGCTGATGGTGAGGGAGCCTGTCGGGCCAGAATTGGCGGACGTGATTTCCAAGTCCTGGATTTTTTCCCGCATCATCTCGGCCACTCGAATTGCTCCCTCTGTGGGTGTGCCCGGGAGCACGATCACGAACTCATCCCCTCCGTAGCGGGCGACTAAGTCGCCTGGACGGTTCAGAGCCTGCGCAATGGCGTCGGCAACTTTTTTGAGACAATCGTCGCCTGCCTGATGGCCGTACGAATCGTTGTAGTCCTTAAAATCGTCGATGTCGAGCATGATCAAGG
>JBFJQA010000092.1:0-11713 GCA_041616875.1 Nitrospiraceae bacterium
CCACCCGCTTCCCGCATCAAGTGGAGCAACGTCGCGGTCCCCGTGCCAAAGTGAATCAAGGGGACCTGCTCGCGCTTCAATCCCTCAAAGATCAGTTGCACATGCGGCAACACATATTCGGCATAATCATTCGGCGAGAGACACCCGACCCAACTATCAAACAGTTGAACAGCTTGCGCGCCCGCATGGATCTGCCGGCGGAGATACCCTGTCACGACTCTCGCCAGCTTGTCCATCAGCCTGTGCCAGGCTTCAGGCTCCCGGTACATAAACTGCTTGGTCTGAATGTAGTTTCGGGAGCTGCCACCCTCGATCGCATAACTCGCCAGGGTAAACGGCGCGCCGGCAAAGCCAATCAAAGGCACTCTCCCCGTCAACGCGGTCCGCGCCTGCCCGATGGCCTCCTCGACAAAGCGCAACTCCTCACCATCCACCATGCGCAACTGTTCGACCGCGGCTCGATCCCGAACAGGATTATGGATCACAGGCCCCTCACCTTCAGCAAATTCCAAACGAAGGCCCATTGGCTCCAAGGGAAGGAGAATGTCGGCGAAGATAATCGCAGCGTCCAGCGGGAAACGGTCAATCGGTTGGAGCGTGACTTGCGCGGCCAATTCCGGAGTCTTGCAGACTTCCAAGATTGAATGCTTCGCTCGAATTGCTTGATATTCCTGCATATACCGCCCAGCCTGACGCATAAACCAGACGGGCGTGCAGTCCACGGGCTCTCGGCGGCAGGCCTTCAGGAATCGATCATTCATCGGTGAAGGCATTCTAGAGGGAGCTTGAGGAAGGTGTCAAACCAGCGAGAACGATGCGCGGGGCGGAGAAGGCTAGGGTAATGACCTACACACGTCTCTCCCCCGCCACACGGGTTTTCATGGCATGGTCGAGAACCTGCTGAACGTGGACCTCCACCTGTCTCAGCACAGAAGGCGAGACCGCATAGCCGTCACTCTCATAGGTCAGAATAGGCATGCCTTGCTGGATACTCAGCGGCTTGAGAATGGCCTCGGAGATCCGATAGGGCAGGCAGTTGAACGGCCCGATGAGGATGATCCCATCGTAGCCCTCGCCGGCGGCGTCCAGACCCTTGCCCACCGTCGAGACGATCTCGCCGTACAGAGTGGGCGAGACATGCTCGGAGGCTTTCTCGAATAGAGCGGCGATATCATTCCGCCCTGCGACAAGCAGCCCAGTCCTCTTGAAGAGCCCGCGGTAGTAGTCCTCGGTCCGTCCCACGACCTGATAGCTCAGCCACCGCTGCAGATACTGCTTCCCTTCCGGCTGAAACATCCTCGTGCAAGCCTTGGCCAAGGCCAGGCCTCCCGGCTTCATTCCCCAATTGGTGGCGGTTTCCGCCACGGGTTGGTATGCGATATAGAGGAACAGATCGCCCAGATCGACCGGTTTGAGGATGATACCTCGCTCGGCATAGAGATCGCGCACGCCATCCATGAAAAACGAACTGAATCGCGTAAAGAAGTCGCCAGTGACGACGACACGTGGGCAAGTCAACGGATCTCGACTACGCGGAAATTCCGCCAAACGATCGATAAACGCAGGCAATTTGGCATGAAACTCGTCGAGGGATCCAGCCATATTGGAGAACCGCTGCCACTCATCGCGGAATTGATCGACACTGCCCTGGGGTCCCACGACACGGAGAACATGATCGATCTCCACCAGGATGTCCGCGATGATGACCGCCGGCGAGAAATGCCGTGTCAGGGTATTTTGATCAAAGCCCAGATAGTCGTTTTCGGAGTGGGCATGGAGCAAGAACAGATCGGTCATCCGCTGTTCGCTGATGAACCGTTCAAAGTAGCCCATGTATGCGTCAGTGACGCAGGGCGCGCCGCCCCGTACCATGTAGAAGCCCGCGATTTCACCGGGCTGACGATGCTCATGGATCTGCAGGAGTTGCCCAATGCAGATCGGTAAGGGAAGACATTCACGGCCCGAGGTATACTGAAGGCCCTTGTCGAGCTGGCTCCGGTCGAGCGGGAAGACTTCGCCGGGGTGCAGGCCGAGCCAGCGGGCAGCAAGGCCAAAGGCCTGCGTGTGGTAATCTGAAAAATTTGGAAAATACACCTTCACCCGTGGGTCGGTCAGTGGCACGTGCTCTCCGCTCGACCGGATAACGCGGCCTCCCGAGACGAGCCGGCAGGGAGTGAATGGATGACCACCACCAGCTTGAGCTTCCCGGTAATTGCGGATGATATCTAGAAATGCCTCCAGGCGTGTTTGGACACCGGCGTCGGCGGTGTGGGCGTCGATCTCGAGAACAAGGTATGGTTTAGACCCCATCTCCGAGGCAAGCATGGAGTGGGTGAACGCATCGATGGTACAACTGAAGTTGCTCACGCTCAGCAGGAACAAGTTAGGATGTTGCTTCGCGATGACGACGGCATTCAGAATTTGATTGGCAAAGTGCCAGGAGGTAGGCCCCTCCCCAACCGGCCTCAGGCAGTCAGCAGGGATGACCGGCACACCCATGCTCGAGAGTTTCTTGCCCACTGACTGCGAAGCCTCCGGGGTGAAGGCATTATAGCTGTGCCCGGCAAGCACTATTGCCGGCTTTCCTGCCTCCACCGCTTGCTGAAGAGCTTGTCCCCCGAGATCAGTAAGAGCGTGCTCCGTCCCTGTCTGGGCGCGCACTGCCGCCGCCCATGCCGTGTCGGCCAGCTCCCGCTTGGTTCCGAGCTCGTGGACCGCCATCTCGACGAGGGCGGAGCAGGCCTCGTAGCCGTTGGTAAAATCCAGCACGGGCGAGAGCAAACGAATATCGGGGAACGCCTTGGCCAAGAAATAGGGCCCCGCCTGCGTGATCGGACACAGGTACGACTCCCGGCATTGGTTAGGATGGGGCATACGCTGGACGTGCGGAATGAAGACCAGACCAACGCCTCGTCGAGCGAGATCCAATACGGCACCGTGCGCAATCTGCGCAGGGAAGCAGAAACCAGAATACGAATTCAGGTCGCCCCGCGGGTCCACATCGGATAGCACCACCTCCATTCCCACGCCGGAAAAAAACGTCGAGTAGAGTGGAAACAGCGAGTGCGTCGTCAGGGCCCTGGGAATACCGATGAGTGTTCCGCTGGCCACCCCTTTGAGGGTGGAGCGGCCAAGGGATTCCTCCAACAGGGACTTCGCGGCTTCATAGGCCGGCCCGACACCCCACTGGGCGCGCTCGATGCGCTCGTGCTTCGGAGTGACAGCGACGGGTTCTGGGACCACCTGAAACAGCAGCTCGGCCCTCCGTTCAACCAGGTCAGCAGCCGCAGCGGTCCGGGACTTTCTCTTCCACACGTTTTCATACAGGCTGCAGCGGCCACCAAAAGGGAACCGCCTCCCCGCGACTTCGAAACGGTCAATGCTGCAATACATCTTGCAGGCCCCACAGGTGAACCGACCGACCAGCTTCATGTCGGGCGCGATGAGGGTGAGAAGGTCAGTCGGGTTTGCCAGCGAACCACCGGACCGTGTCAGAGCGAGCAACCCAACCCCGAGTGCCCCGAGCAACTCCGGGCTGGGCGGGATCACGACCTGACGGCCAACGCTCTGTGCAAAGGCGTAGCCGACGGCACGGTTCAGCGCCACACCGCCTTGCAGAAACACTTTCTTTCCCACGTACCGCGGCCCCTTGACTCGATTGAGATAATTGCCCGCGATGGCATATACCAGTCCGGCGACGATGTTCTCGCGTGCCTGGCCCTGTTGCTGGGCGATACGAATATCAGAATTGATGAAGGCCGCGCAGGTCGCCTTGAAGTGCACTGGTGACGCTGCGGCCAGGGCGATGTCGGCGATATCGGAGACGGTGATGCCAAGATCGCTCTGCGCGCTCTCCTCAAGAAAGGAGCCTGTGCCAGCCGAGCAGGCATTATTCATGGCATAGTCAATGGGAACACCGTTGCGCAGGTAGATGTACTTGGAGTCCTGACCGCCGATCTCAAAAATCGTGTCTACGTCGGGGTCAAAATGAGTCGCCCCCGCAGCATGGGCTGAGATCTCATTATAGACATGCTCCGTGCCAAGGTAGGCTCCGGCAAGTTCTCGTGCCGAGCCGGTCGTTCCGACGAGGCCGACATCACGGTTGCCCAGTTCATCGGCCAGGGCGTGGAGGCACTCGCGAGTCGCCGCCACGGGATTGCCCCGCGTGCGCGTGTAATATGAGGCCACCACGCCGTGCGTCGAAGGGTCGAGCAAGATGGCTTTGGTGGTTGTCGATCCCGCATCCACACCTAGAACTAGCGCTCCCTCGGGAGGAGCCTGGTGCGGCGGTGCTGGGATCACTTGCACGCGTTCCCCAAAGAGATTGAGTGGCGGCAGACTGCCGAACCCCGGCTGAGGGGAAATCTTGGGAGACTTCTCGCACGGCGAGTCACGGACCAGCAAGGCCGTGCCCCAAGCCTCGAACCACGGGCTCTCCGGCAGCACGACAAACTCCGTCCCCAGAAGCTTTTGTTGCAGCGCGGCCAGCATGGCCCCGTTCCGGGTGACACCGCCAATCAGGAGGACCCGCTTCAGTTCGCGCATGCCTTTTTCCAACAAGGCGATAACCTTGTTGGACATGCTGTCATGCAGCGTATGCAGGATATCCTGCGGCGTGGCCTCGTTCCGGTTCAGCTTGTGGGTGATGTCCGATTTGCAGTGAACCGAGCAGCGTGAGGCCAGCGGCACAACCTTGCCGCCAAAGGACAGCCGGATGGCATCGTCCATTTCTAACCCCATCCGGCCAATCTGCTGCACGAAGAACTCGCCGCTTCCCGCCGCACATTTGTTGTGAGACAACACATTGGTGATCTTGCCGTCCACGAGCAGGTAGACCAGAAACGACTCCCCGCCCAGGGAGACCACTGCGTCAAACGTGCCTTCCACCTCGGTGAGGGCCCGCTGAATGGCTGCGACTTCGGGAATATGACCAAGCTGACCGGAGACGCCGAAATACTCGGCATCGGCAAACTCCGGACCGGCGAGCAACTCGTCGAGCACTTGCAGTGGACGGCCTTGATGAGCCACCACACGGGCAGTCCTCGCGTCGCCTCGTACGGCCGCAAGCTTGACTGTGAGTGCACCGATGTTGACACCCACGTAGGACATGTGAGTACCTCCTGGGACCGGAACGGACGGTCATCGCTGGCACGGGAATCGCGGGAACAGGGAGGACACAGTCAAAGTTGTGCAGGACAAATGCCAGACCTGCCGGAAGGGCGAGTGCTGGGAACTCATTCAGAAACGCAAGGTTAGGGCGAGTCGCGGCGCCACCCGCAACGCCGTGAGGCGTTTCACGTCAGAGCGTCAGGTGGGTTGGGGCGAAGTGCTACAGGGGCACGGGACTGTGCTGCTGACCGAGTCGGCGGACACCCGCGGGCTTGGACATATGGCAGAACTGCCAGTACACCTACATCAGCCCATGCCACCTTTTGTCGGCAACGGCAGAGGATCACTTGGCAAGAACTGCACACGGTCTTAAGCACCAGGTTCATCGCTCAGACCTACGGCCCTACTATCAGATAGACCCGTTCCCCGCCCAAAGGGGTATAGACGGTTAGTCCATCTTGACGTAATTTTTATCCTATTGGAATGATCGCGCTTCCCTTCGCAACCGAAATGGTGATGGGCTGTTGAACCATGAGCCAGCCTAGCTTGTCGAATACCCAGGATCCTCGCCTTGAGATTGAATGCCCCGTCCGTTTTTCGGCCTACTCCATTCAGGGAGAGGGAACCGTCACCAGACTGTCCATGAATGGTTGGCGAATCACGACAGAGGCCGTCATACCACCAGGGACGCCGTTACGGTTGAGTGTGTCACTGCCCGATAACAATGATCCCCTGGAGGTTGAGCTGGCCACGGTGGTGTGGTCAGCCCCGGGAGAACTCGAATTGAATACCATTATCATGAGTCTCCAGAGTCAAAGCCGACTCCTGAAGTTTTTGTATGATGCTGCCTGGTGGGCGTTGCTTCCAATTGAGTTTACCGTCGAGGCGGTTCGGTCGCTGCCTCCGATGCTGGCCCCCCTGCCGCCAATTCGTCAGGTGCAGGACCTCCCCTCCTCCGCGATTGATCCCACCACCATACAAAAGCGCCAACTTAAGAGACACCCGACGCATACCCCAATCGCCTACGTGTGGGACCTCTTAGATGGAGGAGGGCAACTGATCGACCTCTCCACAGGAGGGTGCCGTGTTCGCAGTGACGGGACGATTCAGGATCCCACCTACCTGCGCTTGATTCTCCATCCCCCTCATGAGCAGCTCCCAATCAAGGTCGAATTAGCCGCCGTGCGTTGGGCCGCCGGGCAGGAGTTTGGACTGGAATTTATCCGCATGAATGGTGAGCATCAGAAGCGGCTGCGTGAATGGGTCAACTTCCTCGACATGAGCCCTGGAGCCCATCTGAACTCACCGAATCGCCCCGCCAACCCGGCGACCACGCCACCATCGAAACGGCCTTCTCCAGCCGGGACAAGGCCGGGGAAGAAAAGCTGGTGGGGTCTACCCAAAGCCAGCTAGCCTGAAACATTGCCCCGGTGCTCCTCACCGAATCTCTTCCTGAGCCTTCCAGCTCCGCTGTCAGACTCGCGGAACACGCATCGGTTGTATCCGCGACGCGTGCTTCTCGATTTGGATGGGAAGGATTCTTGAAAGAAGCTCGTACGGGCAGCCGAGTGAAGGTTTGACTGGACGTTGGTGGTCAGGAGCGAGAGGAAAATGACCACTCGTGAGCCACCGGGGCTCGACCCGATCCCCAGGGCTGGGCCCTCGCCTTCAGAGGGCGAATAGACCACTTTACGTAGTGGCTTGATTTCGCGACGGCTTCCCCGTGTCTTTTACAGATTGCGCGTTTAGGTCCCATTCCATTGGTTCTACTCATGCTACACAGTCTGCCCTTTCCCGCAGGCTCGTGACACAAATTGAGTACAGCGGGTAAATACGTAATATTCTGAAGCATCACGTACAGATGGTCCCTGCGTGATCTTCCATCAGATCGTGGAACAAGAAGACTCCCCACCCCTTCAATCCTTCCCTGGCTAACGCCGGAGATAGCAACCAAAGCACCGTCAGCAAGGCGATTAGGAGGTTCATTGGGAGGCTCCTTGACCGGAATGTGAAGTAGGAAATTCCTTATTCTATCTCTAATGATTATTCGTGTGCTTGTGGGTAAATTTATACTTACCATTACGATCCCTGGGACAACGAAAGGCAACGATCAAATAGACAGCCGTGGCCTCTTTCCTATCCGCTCAGTCGAGCACCTCCCTGCGCTCTGACCATTTGCCCTCCGCGGCCTCCAGGCTTTCGCGAAAAGCCGCGATGTCACCATTCAGCGCCTTTTCGATCGCGACTTCAACCGCCCTGGCGCTCTCAACCCGCTGCAGGAAAACATAATCGGCGCCAGCCGTATAAAGTTTTTCGACTTCCGGCCACTCGATGGCATTGGCAATGATAATAGCCTCCGGGTTCATATGCCGGACCGCTGCGACAAGCTTGCGGTTGGTAGTACCCTTTAGTACATCATCCGGTATCGTGCAGACCACAACTCTGGCTTTGTCGATGCCCGCATGATGCAGCGTTGAGGTATTCTGCAGATCCCCGTATTTTGCGGTAGCGCCCAGGGCCGCAATGCTTGGGTGTATCCGCACGTTGAAATCGACCACCAGTGTTTCGGGCAGCAGTTCCGGCTGCGATTTAGCCAGCTGGTAGAGCAACGAGGAGGCGACGCGGTGGAACCCCAGAATGGCAACCGAATAGGACTCACCCTCTTCGACCTGTGCTGAGACAGGCGCTTTAAAACCGAGCCGCTGCAACAGTGGACCGAGCCAGTCGTGCAATGCATCGGCTTTTCGGTAGAGTGTCGGTGTGAGCAGAGCAGTGAGCACGAAAGCAAAAATAACCGCGCTGTTCAGCCCAGGCGAGATATGTCCCAGATTAGCTCCCAGGAAAGCGATGACCAGACTGAATTCCGACACCTGGGCAAGGCGGGTCGATGCCACCGCAGCGCCGCGCCGATCCAGCCCGGTAAGGTACAGCAGCGGCAGGAACACGATGTAGCGGGCGAGCAGCGCGAGCGCGGCAAACAGAACCGCCAGCATGATCACCTCGAGTCCTTCGGGGCGTGGAATCCCCATGCCCAGCCCGACAAAAAACAGAGTCACAAAAAAGTCCTTCACCACCCCGACTTTACCGATAATTTCATTCGCGTAGGGCAGACTGGCAACGCTTGCGCCAGCAATCAGAGCACCCATCCCGCTGCCGACGGCCAGGTGCAGGTTGGCGCCAAACAAAACCTCGGTGATGGTGTCGAGATTGACGCCAAGAAAGACGAGTAGAAAACACCAGGAGAGCGCTGCGACCAGGATGATCTCAGGCATTTTGGCAATCCACCGAAATCCGATTGGAGCGATATAGCGGGCGAGCAGCACGGCTATGGCAATCAGCAGGCCGATTCCGATAAAGGAAAGCAGAATCGGTTCAATTTGCGGGTTATCGAAGTTCGGCTGCAGAGCGATGATGACAATGGCCCATATATCCTGGAAAATCAGCAGCCCCAGCGCAATCCGACCTACCTCCGTATCCAATTGGAAAGCCTCCTGAAACAGCTTGACGACCAGGAGTGTCGATGAGGCCGCGACCACGAAACCGACATACAGCGGGGCATAAGTATCGGCAGACAATAATTCGCCACCGATGCCCAGCCAGATCAGCAGCTTAATGACGACGACACCCAGTGCCACGCACAGCGGGTACTGCAGCAGACCGGAAATAATCAGCACGCGACCACTGGCGAGCAGCTTGCGCAGATCAATCTCCAGGCCGATGACGAATAGCAGCAGGATCAACCCGAGCTGGGCTATCGTATCGATATTGGCGATATCTGTGACCAAACCGGCGCCAATCGGCCCGACCACCAGTCCGGCGGCCAGAAATGCCGCAATTTCCGGAATTCGCAAACGAATAAAGACCACGGCCAGCAACCCGGCAAGCAGGATGCAATAGCCGATATCGAGTACCAGGGATGGCATATCGCCGCCCGCAGCCCAAGCCTGGGCGGGCAGCAGCAAAATGAATAGACCGCAAATCAGGAGTCTCTGTAGGGCAAATCTGCTCAAATTCATTGTGTGTTCCCGCTTGAATTGTTGATCTAATTTAATGTTTTTCTTCCTGTAAATTTTCAGGAGCAACATGCATAGGGGGTCTAATCATTCTGCATTACAAATGCTGCCATAACAACGGCGCTATTTTTCGGGCGTTAAGGCGGGAAGACGCATCGGGGAGGTCATAGCCGGCGAAATCGGAGAGCATGCAGGTGTTGAACTTGTCCTCGTCAGGAACCGACCAGGACCGGTGGACAACGACCCGAGCTGTCGCTCTCCCAGACAGTGCATTCTGCGGCACAACCGCTGGCCCGACAAGCCCATGCGTGATTGAGCACGTTACCGACACTGTATAACACAGGGCTTCGCACGGTGGCTCTTCTGTTGTGAATTGGGGGCGGCAGATGTCGGGTAGTAAGACCGGAGCGCAACTGTATCCCTTTACTTGCCAAGCAGGATATTGCGATTCTCCCTGTCTCTGTTCATATCAAAGTCCTCATGGGCCTTCACCGCTTCGAGTTTCTTAACATACGAGAGAGGAAGCCCATGCTCTTTCGCCCCCTCAACCACGAAGGCCTTATACCAGCTATAGGGGGCTAACGCATCCTCTACATAGGAAGGGGCAGCCACATAGGTGTAAGCGGCCATCACCCCTGTTGCCGTCAGGATATCCACTTGCTGCTCATGGTAGCCGTATCCCAGACCTTCAGCTTTATCGAGCTTCGGCCTGTCTGATGCCGCAATGTCGAAAATGACGCCGCACACCTCATCGCTCGTATCACCCGTGTGCAGCGCATTGCACTTTCCAGAGCCATCCACGCTGCGCTTGTGAAATCTGAGCTGGTATCCCTTGAGGCTTCCGACCGCCCGAAATCGCGATGAACCCACCCGAGCGTGTAGTCGCCGAGTGCACATGTTTGACCCATAAGAAAAGTAGTTCATGTCATTAACGGAGCTAGGTCGCTGATACGTTAGAAGGTTTGTTCCGGGGCCTGCGCCATGCCCAAGAAAGACTCCCGACCCCTTAAATTCTTCTCGTGTCGGTTTCCCCGTTTCTTTTACAGGCGATAAGGATTTCTTTTTCGGGTGGGCGGCCGCGACAGCCTCAGGCAGTCCCAATTCGCGCGTCTGAGTAGCTCCTGAGTAATCATCCGGTCCAACCGTCGCCGAGGGGCGCAGAGACGCAGAACCGGAACCGGCGAGTGCGGATATTTCAGACTACGTTGGCCGTGAACGCATCAATGCGACGCCGAACCAGAGGGTCCACACGCTCATAAGGACTGAGGATGCCACCCAGAGGAGGTTTCCGAAGTCTACCCCGAACCACCTCCCCAGAGCCCAGCCAGCGAAGGACGCAACCCCCGAAACCATGGCAATCCAGGCGGACCACGCTGGTACGGCTCGTTCGGAACTTTGAGCCTCATTTCCTGAGATCACGGCGACCGCCAGCGCCAAGAAGGCAATTCCGGAGGCCTTGCCTTCGGCAAAGGCCCACCATGCCTCGAACATCTCCTTGGCCCCGGATACTGCCGCATTGGTAACTACAGTCGCTTCAGCCACGGCAGTTGTCATGGTCCAAAGGGCGCCCATGGTCAACACCGCCCACGCCGTCATGGTCCACCAACCTCCGGCCAGGCGTGATCCGGAGGTCAGCACGACTAGACCGGTCACCGCATACAGGGATAAAGAAGCGGCCGAAACCCAATGGATCACCGACCACGCCATTGCCCCATCGGCAATTTTCTTCATCTGATCGCTGAGGTCGGGGGCGAGGGGGCCGTGCAAAACAAGCGCTGCAACTAACAAGGAAGAGGCGATCGCGAGCCAGGTCCCTGCGACTCGAACTGCTGTGTTTGTATGTGCCATATTCTCTCTTCCGTTGCCGGTTCGATCCGCGTTCGTAAGATTCGACTTCGCATTACACCTTCATCCAGGCGCTCCGAATCAGTCACCACTGCGCTTCCGATCGGCTGATGCATGCGTGGCCTCTACGGTGCCGCCCAACTGTTGAGTATACTAACCGGCATAGTACGCACCGACCGACTGCAAGCTAGCGCGTGATTCTTTCAGTTGTTCGAGCACTTGTCAACGCGTCCCATAGCGTCGCGTCGGCGTGTTATACAGACCAGCATAATTCCGTTATAGCTGCATAGCTGCGAAAGGTTGACACCCCAGTCCGTATGTCCTGCGGGCCGCGAGATGAAAAAGCCCCGCGACCAAAACCCTCTGCTTCTACGGTCATATCAACCCCACATTTTCCTTCTGTGTATGCTCCCTGCAACGGCTGGTTCAAAAACAACTGATTATGAACCATCCACCAAGACCACGAGTTTTCCCATGGCCTGGTTGTTCTCCATATACCGATGAGCCTCCACGATCTCTTCGAATCGGAACACCCGATGAAGATTGACGTGATACCGGCCCTGCCTGACCCCATCCACAAAACCTTGCAACTGCTGACTCGTGAGATTCTCCGCCTCGCCTGCATAGGCCGTCAATTTCACGGTCGAGGGGATCATCTCCATGGGCGCGAACTCGTGCAGAGTCCATTCATTGCCCAAGATCCCCGTCATGCAGAGAGTGCCCCGCGGGGCGACGGTCTGGAGGGA
>JBFJQA010000093.1:0-11501 GCA_041616875.1 Nitrospiraceae bacterium
GATGGCTGATGAAGCCATTTCTTGTTTCGGAAATTCGGACCGACAGCGGAAGGGTGGTTTTTCAGGCGAGCCCGCAAGTTCGTCGACGACCTGTGTCGACCGAAACGGTGCGCGCGCTCAATCAGATGTTGGAAAACGTGGTCGTCAATGGGACCGGGACCAAGGCCACGGTCGCCGGCGCTCGAGTCGCTGGGAAGACAGGAACTGCAGAAAAAATCGACCCGAAAACCAAGGCCTATTCCAGTTCGATGTTTGTTGCCTCGTTTGTCGGGTATATCCCAGCAGGCGATCCTCAAATCACCATTTTGGTCGTCATCGACGAGCCGCAAGGTGAATCATGGGGAGGCGTCATCGCGGCGCCGGTCTTTCGGAGGGTTGCCGAGCAGGTCCTGCCCTATCTTCGAATTTCCCATCAAGGGTCAACCGAACTGGCTATGGCCTGGAATCGTGAGGGTAGTTAGCCGACGCGTTCAGGATTCCGGATGTTAACCGGCGGGTGGGCCTCATGACCGTGGCTGATCTGATAGGGGTGTTAGGGGAGAAGTTCCAGGTTGTGGGCGGTCCGGGGGGTCTCGACGTTCCCGTGACATCCGTTACCGATGATTCCCGCAAGGTCAGCCCCGGGGCTCTATTCGTGGCAGTCAAAGGGGGGCAGGTTGATGGCCATGAGTTCGTGGAACAGGCTGTCAGCGCTGGGGCGTCTGCCCTCGTTCTTCAAGATGAGGGGGTCCCCGCCACGAGTTCGTGGAGGGTCGGGGCACGAAGTCTTCCCTTGATTCGGGTGAAGGACTCACGCGGGGCGCTCGGTCTTCTGGCAGGCCGGTTTTACGGTGATCCCTCTTCGCGCCTCCGGATGATTGGGGTGACTGGCACCAATGGAAAGACCACTGTCACCTACCTGTGCAAGGCGATCTTGGAGGCGGGCAGTAGAAAAGTCGGCCTCATCGGGACTGTGGCATATCTCGTGGGGACCGAGCGCCTCCCGGCTTCGCATACGACCCCCGGCCCGGTCGAATTCCATGAACTTTTATCTCGCATGGTGCAAGGTGGGCTCGATTCGGTCGTGATGGAGGTGTCTTCTCACGCTCTTGCGATGGACCGGACGGCGGGTTGTGAATTTGACGTGGCGGTCTTTACAAATTTGACGCAGGATCACTTGGATTTTCACGCAAATATGGAGGAGTACTTTCACGCAAAGCTCAGGCTTTTTACTGGACTGTCTCCGGATGGCGTCAAGACAGGCCCCAAGCGCGCCATTGTGAATATCGATGATCCGCGAGGAGCTCGTGTCCGACAACACGCCAAGGCCTCCGTTTGGACCTATTCCATCCGAAGCCCTTCCGATATCCGAGCGGAGCACATCAACCTCTCATTGGGGGGAACGAATTTCCTCGCGGTGACCCCGGCGGGTCGCATGAAGATAGAAAGTCAGCTCGTCGGGGAACACAATGTGTATAACATGCTGGCGGCCATCGGGGTCGGTCTTCAGGAAGGCCTCTCTCTGGAAACCATTCAGACCGGGCTCCGGAGTGTCGGCAATATCCCTGGTAGGTTTGAACGGGTGGAGGGGGCAGAGGATTACACGGTGGTGGTAGATTACGCGCATACGGAGGATGCCCTGGACCGGCTGCTCGCCGCGGCACGGGTCCTCAAGACGGGCCGAATCATCACCGTCTTTGGTTGTGGCGGGGATCGAGACCGTAGTAAGCGACCCAAGATGGGACGGGTGGCCACCCGCCATAGCGATGTGGTCTTTCTTACCTCCGACAACCCAAGGACAGAGGATCCACTCGCCATTCTGGGTGAAGTAGAAAGGGGTGTCCGCGAGGAACTCGACCGATCAGCCCGCGCACCGTTCCGTTACGAAGTCATTCCAGACCGGCGCCTCGCGATCGAAGCGGCTCTCCGTGAGGCACGACGAGGGGACATGGTGCTTATTGCCGGCAAGGGGCATGAGGATTACCAAATTATCGGGACCAAGCGCTATCATTTTGATGACCGGGAGGTCGCACGGGCCGCTCTCCAAGGGGCCAGGAGATAATGCTCTCTTGCCGATCCCAGTCGCTGGAAGGTCAGGGTGATGAATTCTCAATGAGATTGTTTACTATTCAGGAGGTCTTGGAGATTACCGGGGCACATGTCTTGTCAGGCCATGTGCCAAACCAGATTCGAACCACGGTTCGGAGAATTTGCACGGACTCACGAGAGGCTCGCCGTGGCGACCTCTTTGTGGCACTTTCTGGGGAACGATTTGAGGGTGAGGATTTCGTGGGCCAGGCGTTCCGGCGCGGGGCGGTTGGCGCCATCATTCGAAGCATGGGGGAAGGAACCAAGGGCAGAAAGAGCCCTGGAGGGCATCTTGGCCTGGGGACCTCGCAGAAGGCCGAACGCCCGTTTCTCTTAGGGGTGCCGGAACCTCTGCGCGCCTTTCAGGATCTGGCAGCACTCCATCGGAGCCGGTTCCACGTTCCGGTGGTCGCCGTGACTGGCAGCAATGGTAAAACAACGACCAAAGAGATGGTCGCGCATGTGCTGGCTCGACGCTGGACTGTCTTAAAGACCGAAGGAAACTTCAACAACCGAATCGGCCTGCCAACCACGTTGTTCCGGTTAACGGCGCGTCACCAAGCGGCTGTGCTGGAAATGGGAGTGGATATGCAGGGACAAACAACACGTCTCTGTGAACTCGCCCGTCCGACGATCGGGCTCATTACGAACATTGGCCCTGACCACCTAGAATTTTTCGGGTCCTTGGATGGGTCTGCCCGGGCAAAGGCTGAGCTTGTGGATATGATGCCGGCGAGTGGTGCTCTGGTGTTGAATGCTGATGATCCGTTTTTCGAAGAACTCGCGTCTCGTGCTTCTTGCCCGGTGGTGTCCTTTGGAATGTCAGGACGAGCTCATGTGCGCGGAGTCGATATTGTGCAGGATGTGCGTCGTGGCACGACATTTCGTTTGGTTCTTCCGGATCGAATGCGGCATCCCCTCGTGTCTCTTCGATCGCACGGGTCCCACAACATTTCGAATGCATTGGCGGCAGCTGCCGTGGGGTACTTACTCGGTTTCAGTGGAAGCATGATTGCCGATGGGCTGTCTCGTTTCCGGCCCGCCTCGATGCGGTCGGAGATTTTTGTTCGCGATGGCATCCGGTTTATCAATGACTGTTATAACGCCAACCCGGCCTCGATGAAGGCCGCGATCGACCTTCTGGTGGAGCTTGGCGGTTCAAACCGGACGATCGCGATCCTGGGTGACATGCTGGAACTCGGAAGGGATGCAGGGGCTTTGCATCGAGATATCGGTATCTACCTAGGTGGCCGGGGAGTGTCGCGCCTGATCGCCGCAGGTACCCTGGGGCGAGAGATCGCTGAGGGAGCTAGGAAAGGCGGGATGTCGCCAGAACATGTCTGGGCGACAACAGATGCCTTGGAGGCAGCGGCGCGAGCCAAGGCCTTTGTTCGCTCGGGCGATGTCGTGTTGATCAAAGCTTCTCGCGGCATGCGAATGGAACGCGTGGTCAGTGCCCTCTCAGAGATGGACTGATCTTGAGCGATTCATGTTCAAGAGGTTTCATGGGCAGCCCAAGAAAGTTCGTGCTCCCGCGGATCCTACTATGAAAGGCATCTAAGACTCCATGTTGTATCTCTGGCTGTATCCCTGGCACACCGAATTTCATTTCCTGAACGTCTTCCGGTACCTGACCTTTCGCATTATCTATGCCGCCATCACAGCGTTTTTAATCGCCTTTGTGCTCGCTCCCCCCTTGATTCGAAAACTGCAAGAGATCCGCTTGGGACAGCGCGTTCGGGATGACGGGCCCAAGCGCCATTTGGCGAAAACAGGAACCCCTACCATGGGAGGCCTTTTGATCCTGTTTGCAGTTTTGCTGTCCACCTCGCTCTGGTCCGACCTGTCTAGTGGCTATGTCTGGGTTGTGCTGCTCGTGACCGTCAGCTTCGGGCTCATTGGATTTGCGGACGATTACCTGAAGTTTGTCCGGGCCCAATCGAAGGGCCTCACAGCTAGGCAAAAGCTGGTCGTTCAGGGCGTGATTGCGCTCGGCGTCGGTATCTTTCTATTTACACAATTAGATTCCTCCACAATACTGAGCGTGCCATTCTTTAAGGCGTTCACGCCAGATCTTGGGCTGTTCTACATTCCCTTCGCGGTGTTGGTGATCGTAGGCAGTTCCAACGCCGTCAACCTCACGGACGGCCTCGATGGGTTGGCCGTCGGGCCCGTCATGATCGCTTCAGCGGCCTACACTATCGTTGCCTATATCGCCGGGAACCGTATTATCTCCGAGTATCTGTTGTTCCCTTATATTCCCGGAGCTGGCGAGTTGGCGGTGTTCACCGCTGCCATCTTCGGGGCAAGCCTCGGGTTCCTCTGGTTTAACACCTATCCAGCCTCCGTCTTCATGGGAGACGTGGGGTCGTTGCCCCTCGGTGCAGCCCTGGGAACCGTCGCGGTGATCAGCAAACATGAGTTGCTTCTTTTACTGGTAGGAGGCGTATTCGTGATCGAGGCTATTTCGGTGATCTTCCAGGTGGCCTCATACAAATCGCGTGGAAAACGAATCTTTCTAATGGCTCCTCTTCATCACCATTTTGAAATGAAGGGGTGGGAGGAACCAAAGGTTGTGGTGCGGCTTTGGATTATTGCGATTTTGCTCGCGCTCCTGAGCCTCAGTACGCTGAAGCTCAGATAAGGGCCTGAGAAGTGACGCGTGAGCGAATAAGGGTTGAAGATGCTCCCGTGCCCCGGCGGTCAGAGTTGAGGATGAAAGGTGAACCTAAAAGGCAAGAGGGTGACCGTGGTGGGGATCGCTCGAAGTGGTGTGGCTGCGGCTCAGCTGCTCCTGCGACTTGGTGCAGAGGTGACTCTCGCCGATCGAAAAGACGCCAGCCAACTCGCCTCAGAGCTCTCCCAGATCGAAGCGGCACGTGTGGCCATTCGAGCGGGGGTGGGGTACGAGGACGCACTGGAAAGGGCCGACTTGGTCGTCATCAGTCCAGGCGTGCCGGCTCGATTGCAAGCCCTGGCCGATGTGCGTCGCTACGGCGTCAAGGTGATCGGAGAGTTGGAATTGGCTTCACGATTTCTGGACGCCCCGATCCTTGCCATCACGGGGACCAACGGCAAAAGCACCACCGTGACCATGATCGGGCTCATGCTTCAACAGAGTGGGATGCGCGCTTTTGTTGGAGGGAATCTTGGAACACCGCTGTCCGACGCAGCCCTGAAGACCCTCGAGCGCGCGGGGGCAGGAATGCGCGTAGCGAAACCTTATGACTTTATTGTGGCTGAAGTGTCGAGCTTCCAATTGGAAACGATCGATGAATTTCACCCCTGGGTTTCCGTAGTGCTGAACATCTCCACAGACCACCTGGACCGGTATGAGTCGATCGAGGATTATGCCGCAACCAAGGCACGGATTTTCAAGAATTACTCCCGTGAGGACTTTGCGCTGGTGAACCTCGATGATGAGCTTGTCACTGGCTTGAAACCGACAGGACCGGGGAAGTGCCTCGGGTTCAGTCAACGACAGGCAATCGATCCGAATCTCTACGGGGGAGCCTATGTACAGGACGATTGGCTCGTGGTGAGAATTGAGGATCGAACTGAACAAGTGTGTCGCAAGGGTGATCTGTTGGTCCGAGGTATCCACAATCAGGCTAACGCCCTGGCAGCGGCCACCGTGGGTTTCCTTTGTGGGTGTCCGGTCGAGGCGATCCGCGATGTGCTCGGAACGTTCCCTGGGTTGGAACATGCCATGGAGGTGGTTCGTAATCGAGCCGGGGTTGTGTTTATTAACGATTCCAAGGGCACGAACGTGGAAGCCACCGCACAAGCCTTGGCGAGTCTGGAGGGGCGGATCTTCCTCATAGCGGGAGGGCGTGACAAAGGTGCTGACTTTTCAAAGTTGCGCGACCTCGTTCGGTATCGGGTCAAGCGATTGATTCTGCTCGGGGAGGCAGCGCCACGAATCAGGGCGGCCATGGGAGAGTTCGATCCAGTCAGTCGAGCGGCCTCGCTGAGGGACGCAGTGGAACAGGCGGCGGGAGAGGCATCAGCAGGAGATGTGGTGTTGCTTTCGCCAGCCTGTTCCAGTTTTGACATGTTTGTCGACTACCGAGAACGTGGGCGACAGTTCAAGGAACTAGTGAACGGCTTGCCAGGATAGGCGTGCAAGGGTTGTGGCTGTCCGCCTTCAGGTTTTGGGAAGGCCGTTACGTGGTGGGGGCGAATGGCTCGCCGAGGGGAGGGAGGGTCGTTCCTGACGGTGGAAGACTCTCAAGGCTGTTGAATGGCACACCGCGATGTCGGCACGCTCTCTCTTCCCTGGCCGTCTTCAGGGCGTCGTTCCGGAAAAAGTGCTGGTGCAGATGGCGTGGTCCTGGCCGTGGTGGTGATCTTGACCTTGGTCGGCCTCGTCATGGTGTTCAGCGCCAGCGCGGTGGTCGCCGGAAATCGATTTCAGGATCCTCTGTATTTTCTCACGCGCCAAGTCGCCTGGCTGATCCTAGGGTTTGTGGCGCTTCACCTCATTTCCCGACTGGATTACCTCATATGGCGCAAGCTGGCCTATCCTCTTCTTGGACTCGCGATTCTCTTACTGATCCTTGTCTTGGTCCCTTCACTGGGAATTCTCGTCAAGGGAGCGAGGCGCTGGCTCTATCTCGGGGCATTCTCATTTCAGCCTGCAGAAATGGCCAAATTGGGGCTGGTTCTCTACCTGGCGACCTACCTCACCAAAAAAGAGGGACACCTGCAGAGTTTTTGGACCGGGTTCTCCCCTCCGTTTCTTGTCCTCGGTGTCATCGGAGCCTTGGCCTTGCTTCAACCAGACTTTGGCTCGGTGGTCATGATGGGTGCCGTCACCTTCGGCCTCATGTTTCTTGGCGGGGCCCGATTTGTGCATCTGATCGGGTTGATCTTGGTGGTGTTGCCGGTCGGCTTCGCGTTGGTGTGGCAGTCGGGGTATCGGCGGGAACGCCTTCTGACATACTTGACGCCGTGGGAAGATCCTCAGGGTTCCGGTTTTCAGATGACACAATCGTTCCTCGCGTTTGGCAGTGGAGGTCCCTTCGGAGTGGGCCTGGGCGAGGGCAAGCAGAAGCTGTTTTTCTTGCCGGAAGCTCATACAGACTTTGTGCTGTCGCTGGTCGGCGAGGAACTGGGTTTCGTGGGTACTGCAAGTATCATGATCTTGTTTGCCGTCCTGGTTCTGCGAGGCATGCGCATCGCCGCGCGTGCCCGAAAGCCCTTCGGTCGACATTTGGCCAGCGGCATCACGCTTCTCATCGGATTCCAAGCTCTTTTCAATGCCGGAGTAGCCACGGGCTTGCTTCCGACGAAGGGCATGACACTCCCGTTGGTCAGCTATGGGGGTTCATCGCTGTTGGTCACTCTCGCGGGGGTGGGCATCCTCCTGAGTGTTTCTCGGGACAGGCAAGGTGGCAGGCACTATGCCCGGTAAGGGAAGCGATCGTGATAAGGAATTCTCGTCCATTGACCGTTGTCATCGCAGCAGGCGGGACTGGAGGTCATCTCTATCCTGCGGTAGCCCTCGCTCACAAGTTTCTCCAAGACAATCCAGCCACGACCGTGTTGTTTGTTGGCACAACCCGTGGCATCGAAGCCAAGGTGCTTGCCCACGAGGGGTTGAAGGTCGAAATGATTACGGCGTTACCATTTATGGGTGCTGGACTGGGCAGAGCTTTGCGCGCCCTGCTGGCCCTCCCCCAGGGGATTTGGCAATCGGTTCACATTCTCCGCAAGCACAGGGCGGATCTTGTCATTGGGGTTGGTGGATATACCAGCCCGCCCGTGCTGCTCGCAGCTTTTCTCTTGAGGATTCCTCGGGTGATTGTGGAACCGAACGCTCATCCGGGTATGGCGAACAAGGCTTTAGGGCCTTTGGTGGACAGAGTCTTTTTGGCATTCGGGTCTGCCAGCACCGCCTTCGCGAAGGCGAAAGTCCGTGTGGTAGGGGTACCCGTTCGAGAAGAGTTCCTTGGGACGGATCTCGAAGCTCAAACGGGAGCCGGTGGCGACTCATATCTGTTGTTGGTCTTTGGGGGGAGCCAGGGGGCGAGGGCCATCAACGAGGCGATGATCCAGGCCTTGCCGAGCCTGGGTCACTTGCGAAATCGTCTCAAGGTTGTTCACCAGACAGGACAGTCCGATCAGGACTGGGTGCAAGCTGCCTATGACCATGCCGGGTATACCGCAGAAGTGGGGTCCTACTTTTTCGACATGCCCAGGCGTTTGCGTGCGGCTACGCTCGTGGTGTCTCGGTCAGGCGCTATGACACTGGCGGAATTGACGGTCTGTGGGAAGCCGGCGGTGCTGATTCCACTGCCCCATGCCATTTACGACCATCAAAAGCGCAACGCTGAGGTGTTGGCATCCGCTGGTGCGGCTGTGCTGCTGTCGCAGGCCGAGTTAACTGGCGAGAGATTGGCAGAGGTCATCGACAGCCTGATGGCCCATCCTGAGCGTCTGCAGCTGATGAGTGAGCGAAGCCGAGCCCTGGGACGAACGGATTCCGCCCTCACGATCGTGCGGGAATGTATGGCGCTCGCTGGATGACCGCGGGGTTTTGCCTAAGAGCCTCCGGATAACGGCATGAGACAGGTGCGCACCGGACTGTGGTGGCCTGGGCTATCGAGGCAAGGCCGGTCTCAACGCAGTGGCGAACAAGGAAAGGAGGAGCGCGAGAGGGAAGGAATCAGGCCGAGGAAAGACACCGGGGAAGGAGGGTTCTCCTCGTCTCTCGCCATGGGAATCATGTTTCGAAAAATTCAACACATCCATCTCGTCGGTATTGGCGGATCAGGAATGAGCGGCATAGCGGAGGTGCTTCTCACCCTGGGCTTTCGCGTCACGGGCTCGGATCTTTCTCCTTCGGAAACGATTAAACGTCTGGAGGAATTGGGGGGAATTGTTTTCATTGGGCATCAGGGGGGCAACGTCGGTGAAGCGGAAGTCGTGGTGATTTCTTCTGCAGTCTCCCAGAGCAATCCTGAAGTCATCGCTGCCCGTGAGCGGCAAATCCCGGTCATTCCTCGTGCCGAAATGCTGGCGGAGCTGATGCGATTAAAGTATGGCATCGCCATTGCCGGAGCCCATGGGAAAACGACGACGACGTCCATGGTTGCCGTCGTGTTGGCTCAGGCCGGTTTGGATCCGACGTTAGTCATTGGGGGGAAAGTCAACGCTCTCGGGAGTCACGCACGTCTTGGTCGCGGTGATTTTCTCGTCGCGGAGGCTGATGAGAGCGACGGCTCGTTCTTAAGGCTGTCGCCTACGATCGTGGCGGTGACCAACCTTGACCGTGAGCACTTGGACTTTTACGGGAGCATGGAACGTCTTCAAGAAGCCTTTCTGGATTTCATTAATCGGGTTCCCTTTTATGGACAGGCTGTGTTGTGCTCTGATGATGAGCGGATTAGGGCCCTCCTTCCGCGCGTGGTGAAGCGGTACCAGACGTATGGTCTCCATGAAGAGGCTGGATGCCCGCCGCCGGACTTTCGTGCAACCGATATCGCACTGAAAGAATGGGGATCCGAATTTAGGGCCTCGTTGAAAAACAAGAGCCTCGGACCCTTCCGGCTAGGCATACCAGGGCTTCACAACGTCAGCAATGCCTTGGCCGCGATTGCCATTGGGGTCGAACTTGATGTGCCGATCGACCTTATTCGAAAAGGACTCAATACCTTTTCTGGCGTAGAGCGACGCTTTCAGCTGCGGGGTGAAAAGGACGGTATCCTCGTGGTGGATGACTACGGGCATCATCCCACAGAGATCCGAGCGACCTTGTCCGCGGTCAAGCAGGGGTGGCAACGCCGAGTTGTGGCTCTCTTTCAACCACATCGTTATACGCGAACACGGGATCTCCTTGACGAATTCGCTCACTCGTTTGATCAGGCTGACGAACTCTTCATTACCGAGGTCTACCCAGCCGGCGAAGAGCCGATTCCCGGAGTGTCCGGGGAACGACTCGTGGAGGCCTTGCGGACGGCTGGCCACCCCTCGGTGACTTGGGTGGAACGGAAAGAGGATCTCGCCGACACGGTGCTCCCACTCCTCAGGCCCGGTGATTTTGTCATTACCCTGGGAGCCGGGGATATTTGGAAAGCCGGCGTCAGGTTATTGGAGCGGCTGTAAGTCCATTTTGTTCAGGTTCGTGAAACCAAGTGTATGCACTCGATGAAAAGGCTGGGGCGTCGGATTCAAGACATTCGTACCGCCGTAAGGGGGATTCGGGGAGACGTGCGTTTTCATGCACCGCTTCGGGACTATACCTCCTTTAGGATCGGGGGGCCTGCGGATGTGGTTGTCATCCCTGCAGACATCGACGCATTGGCCAGACTTGTCAAGCAGGCCAGACCGTCGCGGATTCCCATTTTCGTGATGGGTGGAACCAACCTCTTGGTTCGCGATGGGGGTATCCGAGGCATTGTGGTAAGTCTCGCGAAACTGAATGCAATCACTGACGAGGGGGCAGGGGTGCTCTATGCGGGAGGTGGAGTCGGAATGCCGTCGCTCATTCGATATGCCATCACTCGATCTCTGGGTGGTCTCGAATGGGCTGCGGGAATTCCCGGAACCGTGGGCGGATGTTTGGTGATGAATGCCGGGACCAGGTTGGGGGAGATGAAAAGCGCGGTCGAGGGTGTGCGCCTTGTGGATCCCAAGGGGACGGTGGTTGATTACCCCGCCTCAGCACTTCGATTCGGGTATCGGCGCACGTACCTTCCTCGAGGGATTGTGGCTGGTGTGTGGTTACGGCTCAGGCCTGCGCCACGGGAACGGATTGGCTCAGTCGTCAAGGACTATCTTCGATACCGCAAAGAGACTCAGCCCTTGAATCTTCCGAATGCGGGGTGCGTCTTCAAGAATCCTGGGACTTGCACCGCAGGCCACTTAATTGAAAACGCGGGAATGAAGGGGGCTCGGGTCGGAGATGCCCAGGTTTCCGAGAAGCACGCGAACTTTATGGTCAACCTTGGCCGTGCCACGGCGGCAGACGTCATGTCATTGATCAGAACAGTCGGTAAGGCCGTTGAGGAACAGACTGGGGTCACGCTGCAGTTAGAGTTGAAAATCGTCGGACAACCGTGACGAACGTCACATGGTCATGCTTGTGAGTTCGGCGTCATCCATGACCTCTGGTGAATGATCAGTGGGCAGAAAGACACGGTTATTTCAGGGGCGAATCGGGGTACTCATGGGTGGGCAGTCCGCCGAGCGAGACATTTCCTTGAAGAGCGGGCGGGCGGTGCGGGAGGCGCTCGTCCGACGGGGATATGACGCGGTAGCCATCGATGTGGACATCTCGCTGCCGGAGCGGTTGCTGGGCCAGAAGATCGAAGCTGCTTTTATCGCACTTCATGGCCCCGGTGGAGAGGATGGGACGGTTCAAGGATTATTGGAGATTATGAAGATTCCCTATACCGGCTCTAGTGTGAGGGCCAACGCGATCGCGATGC
>JBFJQA010000094.1:0-11484 GCA_041616875.1 Nitrospiraceae bacterium
GGGCCATCCTCTGTTGGCTCGCGATCCTCACCACGACAGGACAATCGGTGGCCGAGGTTATTCAAAGACATTGGCAACGATTCGGGCGCAGCTATTATCAGCGCTACGATTATGAGGAACTAGACAGTCAGCGAGCCAAGGACATGCTCGACGCCTTGGAGAAAAAACTTCCCAGCTTGACGGGATCCAGTCTGGCAGGCAGCTCAGTTCAGCTCGCCGACAACTTCAGTTACACCGATCCTGTTGATGGGACCGTAAGCACCCGCCAAGGAATCCGGATTGTCCTGGCGGATGGCTCGCGCCTTGTGACGAGATTATCCGGTACCGGCACAGAAGGGGCGACCTTGCGTCTCTATGTCGAATGCTTTCGAAGGGATGCGGTCAACGATCCGATAGATCGTGTCCTTACCCCCTATGTAGATGTGGCGATACGGCTTCTCGATCTACCCACCTATTGTGGGAGAGACAAGGCCACGGTTATCACCTGAATTTCTTCGGCCACACGATGCCGAGGCCTGGGACTCCCGCGCACGATGGCCGACGAGTAAGAATCTCTGGTCGAGCCTGCTGCCTTACGGTCCCACTATGAAACCGGTCAAAACACAAAACATTCGGCAAGAACGACGAACACACTCGTGGGTCTACCGGGAGCCACTTCACGGTCACATTCTAATGAGACCAGCGGAGGTGTATTATGCGAACCATTCCTTGACGAACGGCAACTGATGCCTTGGTTTGTGTTTGGCCGTTCTTGGTCGCGGTGATGTCATACGCACCTGCTGGAAGATCCACAAAGAGCCAGGGACCCTTGACATGCTCTGCCGGAATATCTACCCGAACCGTCCCGGCTTTATCTGTAATGGCCACCTCCACGTGGCTGGTGAAAGCCTTTTCGCCTTCAACAAAAATGAGTTTTAGAGGAAACGGTGGATATTCCGCATCCCGCTCCTCCAGGCCAACGCCCGCACTAAAGTATCGAATGTCCGCAGACCGGTAAATGGGAATCGTTGTCGTGTATAGGCCCTCCTCACCGCGACTGGCTATTTCGATCTCCTCCCCCGAGGGGAGAACCCGTGCGGTAGTCTTGGCTTCGCAGGGCATCGCGAGCGCGACCCATCCGAATCCCAGCACCAAGAGGGCTGCCAGGACTCCTCGTGTCCGGATCGAACCAGATTGGTGATGCTCACCTGTGTTCTGCGTCATGAATCCCATAGTGTCATGCCCCCCCATTTCTTGAGGTTAGAATGGCCCATAAATGAACCCCATTATAAACCAGATACGGGGGGCTTCGTGAAGTCCCTATCGGTCAGTCTGACCATGTGGTTATTGGCTATTGTAAAAAATGGCATGACATGATACACCCCGCTGACCTGACTGCGTGGCCTGAATTGGAAAGAGAGTTGACCCTGTAGTGTTCTTATCTTGGGACTCGAGTGCCAGGGTAATTCTCCGGAGGTCTGTGGAAGTCACCTGATCTCTCGCGGCGGTCTGGAAAATCACCCGTCTTCATCCTTCTGGGTTCACTCTTGTGATCATCCCTGCTCCAGAATGAGTTCATGCTCCTACCCTGGCTCATTTTCCTCCTGAGCGCCCTGGTCATTGCGATTGCTGGGGTCAAGTTGTCGGAATTTGGTGACCGACTCGCCGATCAGACTGGTCTGGGAGGGCTCTGGATCGGGGTCGTCCTGATGGCTGGTGCCACGTCGTTGCCGGAAGTATTTACGACTGTCAGCGCCGCCATGCTTGGAATTCCGGATCTCGTTGCAGGCGACCTGCTTGGTGCGGGACTGACGAACATGCTGACCTTAGGCATCATCGATCAATTGTTTCGTCAGAAACGAGTATGGCAACAAGCCGCTTTAGGGCATACCCTGATTGCCTCCTTGGCCATGGTTCTGACGGCGCTGGCTGGATTGTTTGTCGCGCTAAAATGGGAGTTCGGTGTGTGGAACATAGGGATCGACAGCCTGATCCTCCTTGTGCTCTATGTGTTGGGCATGCGGCTGGTTTACCGGCAGGAGGATGTGACTCGCCGTCAGAAAGAGGCGGAGCGTGTGATCGAAGCCGTGGCCGGCCAAGAGGAGAAGGCTGTGTCCCGGTCACAAGGAGTCAGGCGGACCGCGGTGGGGTTTGCCATTGCCGCCCTCGCCATCGTCATGGCCGCGCCTTTTCTGGCCTCCTCAGCGGAACACATCGCCGAGCAAACTGGTATGACCAGAACATTCGTTGGAACGTTCCTGTTAGCCATTGCCACTTCCTTGCCGGAACTGGTGACCTCTATTGCAGCGGTCCGACTCGGGGCGTTTGATCTCGCCGTGGGCAACCTGTTCGGGAGCAATGCCTTCAATATGGGAGCCATATTTTTTGCCGATGCGGCCTACCGGCAGGGGCCTTTATTAAGCTCTGTGAGCCTCACACATACACTGACCGCCTTCTGGGCGATCTTGCTCATGAACGTTGGACTCATGGGAATTATTTACCGGGCGGAGAAGCGTTACTACTTGATTGAGCCGGATAGTTTCTTAATGATCCTGGGATACATTTTGGGAATGTGGATGCTCTTTGGCTAGCGAGTCGCCGTGTAAGGGTGGGGTGGCATCTCGAACGCACAAAAGGGAATTGCGCGTGTGAGCGTGCGCACCAGGGTGAACGTTGAACTGCACACAACGACGTTGGGGCGGGGCCTCATGGTAACATGCGCGATCGGCATTCTTGTGGTGCTCCCGCTTGTCTCGATTTCTGGCTTTGCACTTGCTCAGAGGTTCTGGGCCTTCGTCTCCCTGTTCCCGTTTTCTCCGCGGGAGCGGGGAGCACAGTAAGGTGTTTCATCCATCACAGGTCGATCAAAGGAGCGTGAAGTAGTATGTCGTCTCCATCATCTCCGCCATCGCCGCAGCTATTTTTTCAAACCATGTTCGCGTTTCAGCGCACGGCGGCGCTGAAGGCGGCAATCGAATTGGACCTCTTCACTGCTCTTCAGGAGGGCAAGCACACCGTGCCTGAAATCGCTCAGCGCTGTAGAGCGGCTGAACGGGGCATTCGAATTCTCGCAGACTTTCTCGCCATGTTGGGATTCTTGGCGAAGGAAGAGGGGCAATATGCCTTGACCCCTGACTCGGCGACCTTCCTCGTCCGAGGCTCCCACGCTTATATGGGAGGAACGGTTCCTTTTCTCCTATCGGCGCCCATGACCGATGGGTTCCAGCAGCTCACCGAAGCAGTCCGAAAGGGAGGGACCGTAGTCGGGAGGCAAGGGACGATCGAGCCGGATCATCCAGCCTGGGTCGATTTTGCCCGCTCCATGGTGCCCATGATGGCTGGACCGGCGGCCTGGATTGCTGAGAAGGTGAATGAGGAGAAGACGGGGTCATGTAGGATTCTCGACATTGCGGCCGGGCATGGTCTCTTCGGGGTAGAAATCGCAAAAAGAAACCCACAAGCGGAAATCGTTGCTCTTGATTGGGGGAATGTCCTCGCCGTCGCCCAGGAACGTGCTCAGGCTGAGGGAGTCGGTGAGCGCTACCGTACGATAGCCGGAAGTGCCTTTGATGTGGACTTTGGCAAGGACTATGACGTCATCCTCCTGACCAATTTCCTGCATCACTTCGATGTCGCGACATGCGAGTCACTGCTCAGAAAAGTCCATCACGCTCTGTCCGATGGGGGGTGGGCAGTTACGCTAGAATTTGTGCCCAATGAAGACCGTATCTCTCCAGAATCAGCCTCCTTTGGTATCGTCATGCTCGCAACAACGCCAGCAGGCGATGCCTATACGTTTAAAGAATACGATCGAATGTTTACAGAATCCGGCTTCTCCAGAAATGAGATGCACCCGATTCCTATGTCTACTCAGGCGGTGATCCTCTCGTACAAATAAAGTGGAAGGCCCCGTGCTCGACTCTGCCCGCTTGCAGGGGTGTTATTCTCCTGATATTGCCATTGCGAGGTGAGGAGCAAGCGGGCTCGCACATCCTGCGTTGTCGTGGGCTGGTCAGCGGGTCGCCATAGGAACTCTCCCCTGCTGGAGAAATCTACCAGTCATCGCGCAAGGGAACAGAAAAGGATGGGGTTGCTCCCAAAGGAGTCAGACCCCTCCCCGAGCAATGAGGTCCGCAACGATCAACATGACTAAGCCGGAGGTGATCCCTAAGATGAGAATGGCAGGGATCGATGCGATCGTCCACTTCAACATGAAGAATGTGATGGAGAGGAATGGTATCTTAATGTCAGTGAGGATGACTGAGCGGGCTGGTTCCTGATCCCGCACGTCCTCTCTCTCATCCCAAAGAAATTTGGCCATGGTTAATCACCTCCAGTGTTCAAACCCCAGCTCTCGCAACCCATGAGAGCGTCAACAATCTCGGTATGGATGTGGCACGGATGCCACCGTTCACCTCCACGCGCCTGTAGAATGCAAAATCAAACCAGGGCCTCCTGGCCAAAGGGCGTCGCTGCACAACACACCGGACATGTCTACAGGTAGGAGAGGGAACGGTGGACATTGCCATCCCACATGACGACCGGTCCCGCCATCCCCGATCAGACGCAAGGAAAGGTCACCTCGTATTGTAGCCGGGCCACTATGGAAAGGCTAATGATGGGCTTGGACAGCCTGAAACCGCCTGAGGTGGAACGCCTTGTAGTGCGCCAGGAGGGAGAGTGAGACGATGTGTCACTGGGTAGCTCCACGTCCTCGACATGTGCATACACAAGGCATCTGGAAAGAATCAGAATCATGTAAAGAGGCTGGCCCTCTCAGATTGGAAAGTCGTGTGACAAGCGAAAAAAACTTTTGATGCCTGAAAAAATCTGGTAAGTTGACTAACTATTCGCTCTTTCTTGGTTCAATCATCAATCCATGCGAAATTAACATGTGGGTTCGCCCATGACGTGCTTCTTGTGCCTTTCAGATTCTGGATTACACAGGAGTGCTTTCATCTTCAGTCCGCGCGCTCCAACTGCTCCATGTTTCTCGTGAAAGAACTTTTCGTTCCCATCTATTTCTATCGTAGGACCTCCCACTCCAGCTGAAAGGGCAAGGTAGAGAGCTAGGACACGGTATGAAGAAAACATCTATTCGCCTGATACCAATGGGACTCGTGACGATCCTGCTCTGCCTCCTTCCATCAGAACCAGCCCGTGCCGGAGATGTCAGCTTAGCTTCAATCGGGGTCCGAGGAGGCGTGAGTGGGCTATCTATACTTGGGGACGCTGCTCAAGAGGATTACGTGCAATGGGATCTCGATGCGACGTTCAGGCTACCCTGGAGCTGGTATCACCGGTCCGATTGGGGCCTGGGAAGCAAGCTCTTGGTGAGCGCCGGTGCACTCATTGGCGCAAAGGAGCCTGGCTTCCTTGGTACCTTGGTCCCGGAAATAACCTTTGGTCCAAAAAAAGAGTGGATCTCGTTCCACATCGGTGGAGGAATCGGTCTGATGAGTAAGTGGGAATTTGGTGAGCAAGACTTTGGGGGACCGTTTCAATTTATCGCAAACTTAGGGATAACAATTGTTCCGTTTCACCCCATTGGGGTCGGGTACCAGTTCCAACACATTTCCGACTCGCATATATATGGAGATAAGAGTCGGGGTGTAGACATGCACCTGGTCGAGGCAAGCTATAGATTCTGACCGTGTGGGCTGCACGAAGTGCCAAAGCTTCTGAGCCCTCTGCATTGAATTTTTGGCGATATCACTCTGGCATTTCTAGGTGATCAGAAGAGGGTTGTGGGCATTAAGGATCAGATGTCGAGATCGATCAACTTGATTGCGAGGAGCCCAGAGCCAGATGGGGGCTTCCCTGATCCTGATGAGACCGGCTCTTAATTACTGGGTTGCCCCTGTGTCGAGGGTGTCGAGAAATTCGCGGAGGCGCTCACGTTCTTCAGGCCGTAAGTGCACAAATTCCAGTCCGAACTCTTGCCCATTCGCCCAGCGCACAGTGGCGAGGTCTACCTTCATAGGTGGCGTGCCATCAGGAAGATGGATGAGCACGGCTAACCGCTCTCCGACTTGAAATGCCTCAACGCTCTCAGCACCACAACCTGATAAGGAGAGATTGTGAACCTTCCCCGACTCACTGTGATCATTGACCTTGAGCGAGATGGCGCAGTGAATAAGAAAGCGCAGGTGTTGACGTAAATCCATAGACCTTTCACAGGAAGGGGTCGAGCGCTTAGGACAAAATCACAGTCCGATTTGAACGCGTTTTGCTGCCTAGAATCGAGGAAAGGTCCCTGGATCTCTATGCAGGCCGCAGAGATTCGTGGCCGTCACGATACGAGACAGAGCCAACCACTTGCGCGTATTGTCCGTGCTCCCCATGTCCAGGCCCCCGTCTGTGAGCAGGTTTAAATCCACCCACTCCCAACAAACGTCGCTCCGCTGCCCGGCCGCAGGCTCCCAATTCGAAGGACTCACGGCCAGCTTGGGGGCCACTGCTCCCTTAACCTCTGGCCACGTTGAACCGTCGGGGACGGTGCTGAGCTCCGCCTGTGGATCAAAGGCAGGGCAGCGAAGTTCTTTATTGTCAGTGAGCAGCACTGTGTGGCCATCATCACAGAGGAAGAGTTGTGTGGCGTCGGTAGGGAATGGAATCAGAAATGAAGTGAAAAGGACTGGAAAAAGAAAACGCGATACGAGACCCATGATGCTGTGACCTCCGTGGTCGGATGAATTCACAGGACGGTCTGTGGCTACTTGGAAAGTGAAGCCTAGGCTGTTCGCGGGTCTGGTGTCAAGAGTGAGGCTGAGCCAGGGCCAGTGGTTTGGCAGCCACGAAGTCTGGTTGCGTGGCCTTGTTTCAATCAAGATCATTCAGCCTGGCTTGCTCAAGAGGCTGGTGGATACAGAGGTCGGCATACTCGGCTGGATCGATAGGTCGTGATGTCGCTCGCTCATTGCACAGAGATTCAGTCCGCTTGGCTAGCCGGAGGTGTTCGTCGGCGGTGAGCCGGTCGGCCCGCACCGGAGTCTCCTGATTGGAAGGCCGATCGGGTCGACGGGCACTGAGGTTGTGCTGTTTGAATCCCCTGAGCCACATAGGGAGAAGCCAACCACGTGGAACGAAGAGGTCTATACGACGGTCGGTGGGGAAAAGGCTCACTCAGAGGTATGGTGGGAGTCCTGGCTCAGGGTACCTTGGTGGGAATGAAGATGAACTCCACCATATCCCGAATGGGCGGGGCACACCCTGCCCTCTCCATCAGCCAACATAAGGCGCGCCACTCAGGCTCACCGGCAAATGACCAGAAATCTATCCGTGGAAGATGTATCTCGCACACCCTCAGAGGAGTGGCGATCAGGACCTGAGTGCTCTCGCCGTTGTTGACCCTCGAGGGCGTCAGGCTGATATACATCGAGGAGGTGGCCTCGGCGGCACAACCGGGTTGAGAGCAGTCGGCCTTCGCAAACATCCATACCCTTTCGCCACCGAGACGGTGAGACGGTGGGGAGTCACATGGGGGTCAAGGTAGGAGAAGAGCTGCGAGGATTCTATTCCGCGGAAGGGGCGTTTCCTCCCACCTGAGGGGGGAGAGGTTTCGCGCTCTCAGGCGTCGGCTGATCGAGGGCTGGTGGTAGGCGTTGCGGCAGCCAAGGGCTGAGAAGCCACGGTGTGGAGCAGAATGGTGTTCCACAAGTTCTGTGGATAGTCCTGTGGAAAAGGTCGATTTAACGCGGTCGTGACTCGCAAAAAGTGCTCGTTTTCACAGAATGCCTAAGTTTTAGGCATTGTGGCAACATTCATGGGGGCCCAATATCTTGTAGCTGATCAAAATACGTATGTCTTTTGTTGTTGACAAGACGATTTTTCTCGAACGAGGGATTCAGAAATGGCGCCATTTGGGGCGTGAGCAGCCAGGCTCAGAAAAGTTATGCACAGGAAGGGGCTATTTCTGTGGATTTACGGGCAGTTTACGGACCACTTAGGAGCCATACGAACACCACGACTTGTTAGAGAATTACATGGAACTCCGCCCTTATCCGAGAGGAAACAATCTTCCCTATGGGCTTGAACGTGTCCATTGGCTTCTGTTGGCTCTGTGGCGGTCAGGCGCCTCCTTCCTAACCGAGCCGGCACTGCCACGCTCAACGCAGGGTGTCTCTCGAGTCACTTTCTTTGCTTGAGGAGGCTGCACCATCGCATGGTGACATGGGATTGGAGGCGTTTGGTTGCGGGAGGGGTCTGAGATGTTCAGTCCTGTGGACCGCTGCATCTCAGATGGTTCGGGGAGACGAGTAAGAGAGTTGAAATCAGAGCTCGATGGGATTTGCTCAAGAGCCTGATCGCCGACTGCTCCCCGCCACGGCCCTTTTTAGATTATGGAGCCACTCGGAACTTTTGACAAGTTCTCGCAGGAGCTCTTCCTCTGCAGCATGGACGCGGAGAAATTCGAGCCCGAAATGTTTTCCTCTTGCCCAGCGGATTACTGCGACCTCAATTTTCACCGGCAGCTTCTCGTGAGGGGGGTGAATATCGACCGCGAGAAAATCCCCCACTTGGAGGGCTCTGTCGCATTGCAGCGCACAGCCTCTCCGTGAGAGATTGAGGATTATGGCTCCTCCAACGGCTGCCTCGCCTTGCACCCATACCTTGAGTCGAAGCTTTTTTCTGGGATATTTTCGCTGGTCCATGGGTATTCCTCAAGGTTTCTTGCCGGGCCGGAGGCCCACCAAGACTCTTCTCCAATTGTGCATCCACTGAGAGGTGGTGACGGTTTGCCGCAAACGTTCCTCCTCTGAAGGATGTATTTGCAGAAATTCAAGCCCGAACCCTTGACCCCTTGTCCAGCGGACTACTGCCACCTCAACTTTTAACGGTGGCTCTTCGTCCGGCAGGTCTATCTCGACCTCGAAGAAGTTGCCAACTTCGAGGGCACTGTCGCAGCGAAACGCACAACCTCCCATGGAGAGGTTGACCAGGGTGCCTTCTGCAAACAGTGCCTCGCCCCGAACCAGTCCAGTGAGGTCAACAGTTTTTCGTGGATGTTTGCGTTGATTCATGAGGCCTCTCCATCTGCAACACAGTAGATCCGGCCTTGCCCGTGCCCATCTGACAGGCTTGCGGGGAACGGAATCGAATGGATGCACCCCTGGGATCAACTAGGGCAGGGGTGACTGGCCCATCGCGACTCTCTAAGTCTACTGCGCCTTTCTGTTTCGTCAAGAAATTCTGAAGAACGCGAAGTGTCGTCGGAAGAGGAGCCCTAATCGCCCGCGCTGCGGTAGAAGGGAAAGGCACTGGGCACCCCTCAGCCACAGAACTTCAGATCAGCTCCCAAGAGGGCCCTGCGAGAGCCAGGGATTCAGCGATGTGACCAGTCGGTCAGGGACAGAACGGACAGGAGGGGCAGCAGCGTTGGGAGCTTGTTCCAGTGAAGGTCAGACTTTGCTCAGGAGGGCACGACGTGAAGAGGGCAACAACGGTAAAAGAGAGTGCAGGGTCGCTCCTCCCGACTGCGTCTCGGTAGGGCCAAGCTCGTGAACGTTCCGAGCGTATCTTGCTCAATCCGGTCTCGGCGGAAGCACGGGTTCGAGTATTCCGCCAAACATTCCCAGCACAATCGCGATGATGATCGCTTGCACGACCCATCCAACCACGCAGACGGCAATCGCGCGGAGCGTGCTGTGATAATCGAGTGCTTGACGCACTGCGATGACCATAGCTGCGAGCATCCAAATACTGGCCACGAAGAACGCGAATGGGGCCAATGCCGGAATGATGGCCAGCACCCGGATGATACCGGGTGAACTGGAAAAACCGACCGTTCGCAATAGTTCGCCGTGGGTCGCGCGAGTCTGTTCCTCCGGAAGAAGTTTCGTGCCGATCACGTAGGTCAAGAAGGCCCAGACGTACCAGCCGAACAACGCCCCTACGGTACCGATGGCAATACCCTCAAGGCCTCCAGTGTTGAAGAGCCCGATGCCGCTGGCGAGGCTGGACAAGAGGACCACTCCCATCGCCTGGCCCATGGCCCCCTGGTCTGCCTCGACTTCCTCGTATAACCGGACATCCAGTTTCGCTGCTCGGATCATTCGATTAATAAGGGGATGCATAGTTCACTTGAACCTCTCTCCTATTGTTTGCGGAGTCGAGAGCCTAGGCTGTTCAGAACAAGCTGTCAAGAGTGAGTGTAAGCTGGTGTTGGTAGCATGTCGCGCCGTGGGAAGTGGGAGGGGTGTCAAGGAACTGGTTCTGTCGTTTCTGGGGGGAGGCCTGGCCTCTCTGGTCTGGTCGGGTTACCTGAGGTATGATTCATCCATGACTCAGGTCATGGCAAAGAAGCAACGCCACGCGCATCAGGCCGTACTACCTTCAGTTGTTGTGACACTGTTGCTCCTCCTTGGCTCTCCGGCGTGGGCGGATTACGAAGGTGGAATGGACGCGTACCAGAAAGGGGACTACGCGACGGCGCTGAAGGAATTTCGCCCACTAGGTGATCGCGGTCATGCCAAGGCCCAGTACAATCTCGGCCTCATGTATGCCAGGGCCCTGGGGGTGCCGCTCGACTATGGATTAGCAGCCCAGTGGCTTGAACGCGCAGCGAAGCAGGGCCTCGCCCCAGCCCAGTCCAATCTGGCCGTGCTGTACGTCGCGGGCCGCGGGGTTCCCCAGGACTACAACGCGGCGGCCGGATGGTTTGAGCGCGCCGCCGACCAGGGGTTGGCGGCGGCCCAATACCATCTGGGGGTTCTCTACGGAAACGGTCTTGGGGTAGGTCAAGACTACGAAGTGGCAGCCCAGTGGTTTCGCCGTGCTGCGGAGCAGGGCGATACCGCTGCGCAGTCCAACCTTGGCATCGTGTATGCCACAGGTCGTGGTATTCGGAAGGATACCGTGCAAGCCTATCTGTGGCTCAGTCTTGCCGCCGCGAAGGGCAGTGAAACTGCGCGAAAGAACAGAGACATTGTGGGCAAAAATATGACCCCAGCCCAAATTGCTGCGGGCGAGCGGCTCGCAAGGGAGTGGAAGCCGAAACGAAAAGCGTTGAAGGGAGAGAAGCGGAGGTCACCATGACAGGCATACAGCTGATAGTGACAACGGTCTTACTACTGGGCTCCACTTCGATGGCGGCGGCGGAGTGTGGGTGGGGCCTTTGGACCAAGACTGTTCGAGGGCGAGGACCGATCACGTGGGAGGTTCAAAACGGATACGCTGAACAACCGGCCTGCACAGAACGACGAGAGGCTGTCCTGAAAGCAAGAGCAGCGTCATGGTCGAGTCAACTCGGTGACCAACAGGTAAAGCTGGTCGAAGAGGACAACATGCTACGGCTCTTCTTCGCGAATGATGTTTGGGCCATCTACTATGTCTGCCTGCCCGACACTCTCGATCCACGGAACAAGAGGGAGCCATGAGTTTGTCCACGAGGCTTACCGCATACGAGACGCCCAGCCCCGTCGTGTACAACAAATATAAGGGCTCCCCGGCTGTGCAGGCGCAGGGGGTCCAAGCGGATCGGATTCGGCGACACCGCCCACCCAC
>JBFJQA010000095.1:0-11390 GCA_041616875.1 Nitrospiraceae bacterium
AGGGTGGACCTTCGACCCGATAGATCGACCCTCTTTGTACAAGAGGCCGAGGTAGGAATAATCCTCAAGGAACAGCCCGGCGTTGAAGAGGATCCTCGCCCCTATCCGGCGTTGCCAATCATGAATGGCCAGGGGTGCAGGCAATTCCTCATCGCGAAAATTGTAAATGGCAAACTGGTTTTGTTCCGGGTCGACCTTGACTAACACAAGAGGAGGGATCTCCCCGCGGCAGGGAAACTCGGGGGTCCACACCGTCACGGCGATCCCCTCCGCTAAGGAGTCCCAGGAGAGCTCGTCGGCCTTCACAGGGACGGGGGTGACAATCGCTGCGAGGCTGAGGAGGCCCAACCATAGAATTGACAAGGACCAACACATGCCAGTTTTTCTTGTGAAGGCGGATTGGATCTCGATGGGCAGCAGCACGGGGAGCCTCAACTCGGCTGTTGTCGGAAACCAGGCACTCCGTTTTCGCTGCGACCTTTGTCGGCGTTACTCATCGAGAACATGGCGGACCTTGCGCGCGAGGTCTTCCGGTGTGAATGGCTTCTGGAGGAACGCCACCTTGGCTGCACCCAATCCTTGAGTCACGCCCACGTCATCCGTGTACCCGGAGATGTAGAGGACTCTGAGGTTTGGACGCAGGGCCGTCAGTTGCTGGGCGACTTCTTTTCCGCTCATGCCCGGCATCACCACATCGGTGACCAGCAGGTGAATGTTTTCTCCCTGCTGATTGTGGATCAAGAACGCCTCTACCCCATTCTTGGCTTCAAGAACCGAATAACCAAGACGGCGCAGTTCGTCTCGAACCAGATTCCTCACGGCCATCTCATCCTCGACGACGAGGATCGTCTCCGTACCTCGTATGGGCTGTCCAACTGTTCTCGTGACCCCTCTGGCGCTCGGGAGTTCATCGGTTTGAGGCAAATAGATCGTGAACGTCGTCCCCTTGCCGGGTTCGCTAGCGAGATCAATCCAACCCCCGATTTGCTTGACGATTCCGTGCACGGTCGACAAACCTAGTCCGGTTCCCTTCCCTTCTTCCTTTGTCGTGAAAAAGGGTTCAAACACTTTGGCCCGAGTCTCGGCATTCATCCCACAGCCGGTATCCGTGACGGACAGAACCACGTAGGAGCCTGGTTGAGGCGAACTCCGCGTGGAGGAATCGGAAGACACCTCCGCCATCTTGGTCTCAAGGGTCAGTGTTCCACCTTGGGGCATCGCGTCACGAGCATTGACCATGAGGTTCATGATCACCTGCTCAAGTTGGCTGTGATCAGCTTTCACTCGGCCCAGGTCCGGGTCCTTGCGCACAATCAACCGTATGTGCTCGCCAATGAGTCTTCTAAACATATCCTCAAGGTTTTGAATGATACTATTGAGGTCCAAAACCTTTGGATCAATGACCTGTCTGCGACTGAACGCCAGCAACTGCCGAATCAGCATGGCTGCCTGATCGCCAGCCTTTTGAGTCTCCCGAACCTGGTTGGCTAATGGGTGATCAGTGCCCAGTTCATTGAGAAGAACCTGGCTGTACCCCATGATGATGGTTAACAGGTTGTTGAAATCATGGGCGATCCCTCCTGCGAGGCGTCCCAGCGCTTCCATCTTCTGCGATTGGAGCAACTGGCGCTCCCGTTCCTTCAAGGTCTCTTCGGCCCGCCTCCGTTCCACCCGTTCTTCCATTTCCCGAAGGGCCCGATGGACAGAAGGCCCGAGCCTGGACAACCGCTGTTTCAGGATGTAATCCGTAGCCCCGCCTTTGAGCGTCTCGATAGCCAGTTCTTCGCCGAGGGTGGCGGAGACAATAATAAAAGGGATCTGGGGACATTTCTCTTTTGCGAGAGATAGCGCGGTGATGCCATCGAATGAGGGAAGGGAATAATCCGCGATGATCATGTCAAAGCCACCTTGGTCCAGGGCTTTGACAAACTCATCCCGGGTTTCGACGCGGATTGGCTCGGAGGGAATGCCCTCTTCAGTCAATGTCGCTTGGATCAGTTCGGCATCGAGCCGACTGTCCTCGAGATGAAGGATTCGTAGAGGCTTTGTGGTCAAAGGTTCACTTCCCTCGTCAAGTCATCGAAGAATTAGCCAAGACTCCTGGATCAATCATCGTCTGAAGGAGGAGGTTCGTTTATAGTGCCCCAAAAACTTCCGGTATTCTTCAGTGCCTCCACAAAGACCTGGTAGGACACTGGCTTCACCACGTAGGCATTGGCGCCAAGGGCGTAACTCTCCGCGAGGTCCCGCTCCTCCCGTGAGGAGGTTAGCATGACCACCGGGATCGTTCTCAAGTGCCGATCAGATTTGATGGTCCGCAGCACTTGCAGTCCGTCGACCTTGGGCATTTTGAGATCAAGAAGGACGAGGACCGGATTCCCAGGCGTCCGCTTGGAGTGGCGACCTCGACGATAGAGGTAGTCCAGGACCTCGGCCCCGTCTCGACTGACGACGATGTGGTGTGAGCCAAATGTTTCTGAGAGGACCGCCAAGGAAAGCTCCACGTCCTTGGGATTGTCATCGGCCAGCAGAATACTTTTTCCGGTTGTCATGCTGACTCTCCGCTAGTCGGAAGTGAGAAGTAGAAGGTGGCCCCGCCGTCTACCTTGCCTTCCGCCCAGGTCCGGCCTCCGTGTCGATGGATGATTCTGCGAACGTTCGCCAGTCCAATACCCGTCCCTTCGAATTCTTCCATTCGATGGAGTCGTTGGAATACACCGAAGAGTTTGTCAATGTACTGCATGTCGAATCCTACGCCGTTGTCACGTACGAAGATTATGGTCTCTCCCGGTGAACCGGGAGAGCTGCCAATTTCGATTTTGGCGAGCTCCCTGCTGGCTGTAAACTTGATGGCGTTGGAAATCAGGTTCACCAACACTAATCGCAACATGGCCGGGTCTGCACGAACCTCAGGCAGTGACCCAATGGTCCACGAGATTGCGCGATTCTGTGTGTCGTGTCGAAGATCATGCAACACCTCCTTGACGAGGTGGTCCAGTTGAACTCTCGTGTTCGCGATTTCGGTGCGACCCATTCTTGAAAATACCAAGAGGTCGTCTATGAGCCGTCCCATCTGTTTCGCCGATTCAGAGATGGTCTCGAGGTACCGGTGGCTCTTTTCATCCAATGAAGAGCCGGCGCTCTTCTCCAAAAGCCCCGCATAGCCGTCGATGTGGCGAAGGGGGGCGCGAAGGTCGTGCGAGACCGAGTAGCTGAATGCTTCGAGTTCCTTGTTGGCCGCCTCCAATTGTTGCCCTCTGTGTCGTAGTTCTGCTGCGACCCGCCGGCGTTCTTTAATGTCGTGCCGGATAAGGTAATACACCGCGGAGAGAAGGACAAACTGCAGGATGGTGCCGATTGAGAGGAGGAGGATCGTGGTGCGGGTGCTTCGGATGGACTCCAGGGCTCGGCGCGTCAACGCCTGTTTTTCTTCCAGGCCTATACCCTCGGCGACCTTCCGAATCTTTTCCATCTCCTGATTCAATTCTCCAAAACGTAACAAGTGGCGTACCCCCTCAAAGTTCGTGCGCTCCCGCAGCGAGATTGCCTTTTGGCTCGAGCCCAGCGTGTTCTGAATAAGGCGATCCAACTGGTCCAATCGGTCGAGTTGAACGGGATTGTCTCCTATCACACTCCTCATATGACGCAAGTAGGTCGGGGTACGCGCAGTGGCCATTTGGTAGGAGGTCAAATAACTGGTTTCACCGGTGACCAGATAGCGGCGGACTCCGATGTCTGTATTCTCCATTGAAGACAGTGTCAGGGCGAGGAACTGCAACACTTCCCGGCTCGATGAGTCCCGTTCACTGTCTTCTAAGTACTGGGTCGTATTCCGGTAGGCGACTCCTCCGATCGCCAAGAGGATTGCGAAGACCAGTAAGAAGCCTGCCAGGACCCTGTTTTCAATCGACCAGTTCATAGGGAGTCCAGTCTGGTGAACCCTCACGTTCTAGTTGGACAAGAAGCCCCAGACCACCTCCCCATCGCAAGGGAATCAAAGGTCTGCCGCGCGAGGTCCTGAACCATAACGAGGGGAGCTGCCGACCTATGTGGTCCTGTGCCTACATTCCCATACGCCTACTGGCCATTAAACCTTACCTTCGGTAAGGCCGCAAGATTATTTTTCCAAATCATCATCAACGGTCTCCTCGAGTATTTCGAGTGGGCTCCCAAAAACTCTATCCCAAAGATAGGCTGCGGGACCGAAAATGGCCTAAGACCTTTCCTGACGATTGAGGTGAGGGCCTCCGTGGTGCGGGATTTCTGAGTCGTCCATCTCGGGTTTGCGCAGGTGAGCCCCATCCCAGGACATTGAACCTGCCCTCCCGGGGTGGCCCACCACCCAGTTCAGTTCACTCAAGCGAAAAGGGGGTAAAATGGCGCGCGGTGAGGCCTATCACGATTGGTAAAAGGACCGGCATTCTTAGGAGGGCGTACTGTCCTCATCCGCCAAATGGAAGAGTGATGACGGAGGTTGTGGCGGTGGGTTCAGTTATGTTGGAAAACATCAGCGTGGCAGACACGATCCATTCGATGAACGGTTTGGGATAAATTCCAAGAAGGAGCGTGCCAGCCAGACCAGCGTACACCGCCACCCTCATCGACCCGGAGATGCTCAGAGGGGAAGGGTCGCTTGGTTCGTTGATGTACATTTTCTTCACGACAATGAGATAATAGTACATAGAAATAACGACGTTGATCAGCCCCACAATAATCAGGGTATACAGCTCTTCCTTAATCGCTGCGACGAAGATGTAGAGTTTGCCGATGAACCCTGCAAGCGGGGGCACCCCTGCCAGGGAAAGCAAGAAGACGAGCATGGCAAAGGCCAGGAACGGCGAGCGGCGGTTCAGGCCGCTGTAATCTTCGATCTCATCGCTTCGAATCGTGTTGCTCACCGCAATGACCACCGCGAAGGCTCCGAGATTCGCAAACAGGTAGGTCAATAAATAAAACAGAATAGCGTCGCTCCCCATTTTCGTGCCGGCCGCCAGGCCGATGAGCACGTTGCCAATCTGAGCGATCCCCGAGTAGGCCAGCAGCCGTTTGATATTCCGCTGCGCGATGGCCACGATGTTTCCATAGGTCATTGAGAGAATGGAAGCGGCGACCAGCAACAGAACCCAGGCGGGCTTGAATGTCGCTAAGGCCACAAACAACATGCGAATGAGAATGGCAAAGGCGGCACCCTTGGGAACGATTGATAAGAATGTCGTGACCGGTGTCGGGGCTCCATGGTAGGTGTCAGGAATCCAAGAATGGAATGGCACCGCTCCGATCTTGAAGCCCAAGGCCGCGAAGATCAGCAGATAGCCTATGACAAGACCAGGACTGGCCGAAACCGAGGCCATTTCCGAAAAGAGGAGCTTGCCGGTCTCCCCATACACTAAACTGATGCCATAGGCCAGCAGAGCTGCTGCGAACACCCCCAAGATAAAGAATTTGAGCCCAGCCTCATTGGAGGCGGCATCGTCACGCAGATAGGCGACCAGGACGTAAAATCCAAATGTCGAAAATTCCAGTGTGACGAAGAGCGATAACAAATCATTCGCCGAGGTCATGAACATCATGCCCAGGGAAGACATGAGCACAAGAAAATAGAATTCCCCTTTAAAGAAACGGAAACGGGTCACGTAGTCGACAGAGACCAAGATGACAAGGATCGTGGCACCAACAATGAACATCTTAAAGAAGATGGCCAGCCCGTCGACCACGAACATGTCGCGAAACAAGGTGCCGCTGATGCTGGCCTGGTCGAACCAGATCAGACTTGCAAGGACCAGAATCATTCCCGCGACGCTTAGGTAGGCGAGTTGTTTCTGAGGAAACCGCGGCAGGGAGAAATCAACAATCAGGACCACGGAGAGCCACAGGGTCAACAGGATCTCCGGCAGGAGCAGGAGGAGATCGGCACCCGTCATTGTTAGATTAAAGGTCATAGGGAACTTAGAGACAGCCCTCTTCGGTCTTCAGAGCCTACGGGCAGAAGCGCCTCGTTAAGGCACTAAAGTGCCGCCGCTCTGTGAGATCAAGGGCGTCACCTCGATAATCCTCGCTAATAGCGGATCTACTCCAGCCCGGATGACACTGTAAAAATGCCCGGGGAAGATTCCGTACCCAATGCTGCACGCAATCATGATAAGTAACGGTGCCCGGTCTACCCACGTGACGGCATCGTGCGTATGGCTGTATTTCTGATCCATGGATCCGTAGAACACCCCCCGCATCATTCGGAAGAGGTAGGCCATGGTCAGGACGATTCCGACAACCGCCACCACTACTTGGAAGGGATATTTGTTCCAACTCCCAACGATGATCATGATTTCGGCGATAAAGTTTACGGTACCTGGCATCCCGATGGACGCCATGCAGGCCACAACAAAACAGCCAGCCACAAAGGGCATGCGAGTGGACAACCCTCCGAGAGAGGGAATATCACGCGTATGGGTTTGATCGTAGACCCACCCGGCCATTGCGAAAAGCATCCCTGTCGCCAGGGCGTGGGCGAACATGTACAGCACGGCCCCACTCAAACTGATGTAGTCTAATGCGGCCATTCCTAGGAAGACATAGCCCATGTGGCTCGAGCTGGAATAGCCGATCACATACTTTGTGTCGCGGGCATAATAGGCCACGAACCCACCGTAGATAATGCTGAAAATGCACAGGACTGCCGCGATGGGCATAAGCTCACGGGTGGTCTCGGGAAGAATCTCAAAGGCTACGCGAATGATTGAAAAATGTCCCAGTTTCATGAGGACTCCCGCGTGCAGCATGCTCGTTGCCGCGGGTGCCGCCGCGTGCCCGACGGGCGACCAAGAGTGGAGGGGCCAGATTGGGGCGATGGAGGCAAAGCCAAAGAAGATGAGGAGCCAGACGAGAGTGGCCAGTGGGCCGGACAGCTTGGCTTGCTCACGTAACACGAGGATATCGAAGGTGTTAAGTCCGGAAAACTTGTAGATCAGCAGAATCCCCATGAGGGCAACGACGGCTCCTGCCGAGAGGAACAAGGTCAGCTTCATCGCTGCGTACTCTTTACTATTGCGGGTAAAGTTCAAAATGAATCCGACGAAGTCGCGCTGTTTGCAGCCTTCCGGGCTGGTCATTTCAAGGTAGCCCTTGGTATGGCTGCCCCAGACCCCGAGGAGAAGGTACATTGGGATCACGGACATTTCGTAGAAGAAATACAGGAAAAAGAGGTCCAGCGACATGAACACACCGATGGTCGCAGCAGCGAGGATGAGGAGAAAAATGTAGAACTCTTTGGTGCGATCCTTGATATGCCACGAGATGAAGATGCCTGCGAACAGTAAGATCGTCGAGGCAAGGACGAGCGGAGTTCCGATCCCGTCCACTCCGAGGTAAAAGGCGATCCCGAGCTCCTTCGACCATTCGAATCGCTGAACGAATTGAAACCCCCCTTTGACCGGGTCATAGGCGTAAAAAAGGTAAAACGATGCGACGAGGGAAACCAAGGCAGAACACGCAGCAATGTTGCGGACCAAGAGGGCCTGTCGATTCGACACGAATATGAGCGTGACCGCCCCGACGAAGGGAGCGAACAGGATGTACAGAAGCGTATACTCAGACATCGTTCCTCATTTGGATGTGGTCCGCTGTGCGAAGGAAAGGCCACTGGTAGCCCCATGGTCTAGTCGCTCCACGAGCGCCTGCACCGACCCGTTCATAATACGCAAGAAGGGCGAGGGGTACACTCCGATCCAGAAGATCATCACGCAGAGCGAAACGGCGATAAGGATTTCCGAGCCACGAAGATCTTTGATAGCCTGGTTCAACCCTCTCCCCAAGGGACCGAACATAGACCGCTCGTAGTACCACAAAAAATAGGCCGCGCTCAGGATCACACCGAGCACCGCGATTCCCCCGTACACCCCATATGCCTTAAACGCCCCCAAGAGGATCAGAAACTCACCCACGAACCCGTTCGTTCCTGGCAAACCAATCGAGGCCAGGCCCACAATCAAGAGGAATGTCGCAAACAGAGGAATCTGCTGGGCCATTCCGCCGAACGCAGAGATGTGCGTGCTTTGGCGTCTGGAGTACAGAAAACCAGCCAGGAAGAACAGGCCTGCCGTGCTGAATCCGAGGTTGATCATGGTCAACAGGCTACCCTGGAGGCCCTGGAAATTGAGGGCGAACACCCCGAGGACCACGAATCCTAGGTGGCTGATGCTGCTGTATGCCAAGAGTCGACGAAAATCGGGCTGAATCAAAGCCACGATGGCCCCATAGAGAATAGCGGAAAGGGCCAAGACGATCATGATCGTCACCACAACGTGATGTTTCGCCGCATCAGGCACTAAGGGTAGGCTGAGCCGTAGGAATCCGAAGGTGCCCAGTTTGACACCGGCCAAGACGACGGCCATGCCTATGGGCCCCTCCAAGAGGGCATCGGGAAGCCACGTGTGAAAAGGAAAGATCGGCGCCTTGAATGCGAGGCCAAGAAAAATGAGCCAGAAAATGAGGATCTGTTGGTCGGTCGAAATCGGAACTGTCACCAGGTCCAGCAGATCGAACGAATACGACGGTTCCAGAGCGTGGGCGACAGCCCAGTCATGATAGTTCAGGTTCAGCAGAGCGATTCCAACCAGCATGAACACGCTACCGAGTAGTGTGTACAGGACATACTTCAGGGCCGCATACTGCCGGTCTGCGCCATGTCCCCACAACTTGATCAGGAAGTAGCTTGGGATCAACATGAGCTCCCAGAAGACGAAGAACAGGACGAGATCCAGGGAGACGAAAATTCCCATGATGGTGGTTTGAAGGGCAAGGAGGGCCATGTAGTATTGTTTGACTTGATGGCGGATGGTGTCCCACGAATGGACGACGATCAGAAGGGTCAGGAAGGCCGTCAGCCCCACAAACAGGACGCTGATGCCGTCGACCGCCAGGTGGTAACTGATGCCAAGGGCGGGGATCCATTCCACCTGCTCCACGAATTGCATGGCGGCCGAATCGGGAAGGAAATAGACAAGTACGATGACTGACAGAAAGAATTCGAGAATCGAGGCTCCCAGAACGATGTGTTTGATGGCCTCCTCGTCTTGAACGAGCCACAGTATCAGTGCGGCCGTAAAGGGCAGGAACAAGAGGATTGACAAGATCGGAAACCCGAATTGCAGTTCTTCCAACATAGGCTTTAGATAGGGTAGCGCCTAATCCCTTTCTCGCATAAGGCCAGACCGCCTAGGGACGGTCCGTACCGAACGCGAACACGAGATGGACCAGAATAAACAACCCGGCCACGATGATCGCCACATAGTGGTGGACCATACCGGTTTGAAGCTTCCGCCATGACCACGCTGTTAAATGGCTCGCGTACCCGACAACGTTGAGTGAGCCGTAGATGAGATATTTCTCGACCCAGGTGCTCCCGGCCGATCCTGCTTGCGTCATCTTTCCGACTCCACGGACCGTCCCATCGATGACCGTCCGGTCAAACCAGTCCCAAGCCTGCCCCAAGGACTTCGTGGGTTCGACAACCAGCCAATCGAAGAGCTCGTCAACATAGTATTTATTGAGGAGAATTGTATAGGCCTTGTGACCACGCGTTGCCCACCGCTCCGCGGCTCCCGGCCTCAGGCTATAGAGATAATGAGCAAGCCCCCAGCCGATGAGTGCGATGGCTGTGGCGACGCCCATCAGACCTACCACAAGGCCCAACCCAGCATGGTGCTCGGACTCTCCTCCGACTGTGACCGAATGCAGAAAATGGTGAAACCAGCCGTTTTCCGGAGGGAAGCCCGGAAATCCCCCCAGTACGGACAGCACCGCGAGCACAACCAAGGGGCCGATCATGATGCCCGGCGATTCGTGAATATGCTCGGCGACGTGAGGGTCGACACGAGATTCCCCATAGAAGGTCAGGTAGGTGAGGCGGAACATATAGAAGGCGGTCAGCAAGGCGCTGAGCGCTCCTAACCCGTAGAGCACATAACGGCCGTTAATAAAGGCATGGGCTAGGATTTCGTCCTTACTCCAGAAGCCTGCCAGTGGGGGGAGCCCAGCGATGGCGAGGGTGCCGACCAAGAAGAGCCCGTACGTCCAGGGGATGCGCTTTTTGAGGCCGCCCATTTTTCTGATGTCTTGCTCCCCACCCAACGCATGGATCACCGACCCGGCAGAGAGAAACAGTAAGGCCTTGAAAAAGGCATGGGTCATAAGGTGGAAGATCGCGGCAGTATAGGCGCCAATCCCGCAGGCCAAGAACATATACCCGAGCTGACTCACCGTAGAATAGGCGAGGACGCGCTTGATGTCGTTTTGGACGAGCCCAATCGTGGCCGCGAACAAAGCTGTCGCTCCTCCAATCCCGGCGACGACGGTCATGGCCATTGGCGCCATGTCATAAATCACGTGGTTCCGGGCGATCATATAGACGCCGGCCGTCACCATCGTCGCGGCATGGATCAGCGCGCTGACCGGCGTGGGCCCTTCCATGGCATCGGGAAGCCAGGTATACAACGGGAGTTGCGCGGATTTCCCGACGGCCCCGACCAGCAAACACAGAGCAATGGCGGTGGCCATGCCGGAGGAGAGCTGACCAGCTTGAGCAAAGACCTTCGTATAGTCGAGGGTCTGGAAGTTGACAAAAACCAAGAAGATAGCCAGAAGAAAACCTGCGTCGCCAATCCGGTTGACGACAAACGCTTTTGTCGCGGCCTTCCCCGCTGAGACTTTTTCGTAGTAATACCCGATCAGGAGGTAGGAGCAGAGGCCCACACCCTCCCATCCGATGAACAGCACCACATAGTTGTTTCCCATGACGAGCAAGAGCATGGAAACCATGAAGATGTTCATATAGGTAAAGAACCGGGTAAATCCTTCTTCCCCATGCATATAGCCCACCGAATAGACGTGGATCAGGAATCCCACTCCGGTTATGACTAACAGCATGATGACGGTCAGAGGATCGATGAGAAAGGCAAGATTGATGGAGAGATTGCCCCCGAAGATCCAGGAGTAGGCGATGACCACGCGGGGTTCAGGATTTTCGAGAGTCGCAATTAAGATTCCAATCACACACAGGAAAGACAGGCCCACAGAGCCGAAGGCGAGGCGCCCTGCAATCTCATGCGAGTAGCGAGAGCCCAAAAGGCCGTTGGCCAGCAGCGCCAGCAGTGGGAAAAGAGGGATCAGCAGAACGAGCAGATCGAACACGTTACCACTTCAAAATATTAATTTGGTCGACGTTCGTGGCCATTTTCCCGCGAAAGACCACAATGATAATCGCTAAACCGACAGCGGCTTCCGCTGCTGCGACGGCAATAATAAAGAGTGCAGCCATTTGCCCCGCCATGGAATGGAGGTAATGGGAAAAGGCCACCAAGTTGATATTGGCGGCGTTCAACATAATCTCCACGGAC
>JBFJQA010000096.1:0-11322 GCA_041616875.1 Nitrospiraceae bacterium
AGCGTGGTCACAGAGCATGGAGGGGTCTTGGCTGGAATGATGGTGTTTGCCCGTCGTGACAGCGGGCAATTTCCCCTGATGAGCGAGCTGACGGCGAAACACCCATTTTACTATACGGCTGACCTGAACATGCCCCAGTGGGAACCGGAGTATTGCCCATTGTGCGCCAAAGGGGAACCCTTGCTGTCGTGGAAGGATTTTCCTGAAATCTCCTTCGCGTAAAAAATGAGTCTTTGTCCGAAGATCAGCAGGTCATCAAGTCTGAGGTGAGAAGACCTTACGGCTTTAAGACGTTCCGACGCGCGGCATTCACCGCTTGGTACGGAGGTGGCTATGGCTGTGGCTGGCAGTGCTAAAGATATCAAACGCGCCGACCTTCTCCAAATGTACTATTACCTGCGGCTCACCCGAGCCCTGGAAGATCGGATCACCGCCCTCTATCGACAGGGTCGAATCATGGGCGGGGTTTACACCAGCAACGGAATGGAAGCCATTTCGGTCGGCTATGCATCGGCCTTGAACCGTGATGACGTCATCGCTCCATTTCATCGCGACATGGGTGCATTCCTCGTTCGTGGAATCACACCAGGTGAGGTCATCGCACAATATCTCGGAAAACGCACAGGCCCCACAAAAGGGAAGGACGGCAACGTCCATATGGGTGACCTCAAGCGGGGCATCTTCGCCTTTGTCAGCCACCTCGCTGACAATCTGCCCGTCGCCACCGGTGCAGCGCTGGCCTTCAGACTTCGTGGTGAATCCCGAGTCGTCGTGACGAACACAGGAGATGGTGGAACCAGTCGGGGTGATTTTCATGAAGCGATGAACCTCGCGGCGGTACGAAAACTCCCCGTCGTGTTTTTCTGTTGCAATAATCAGTACGCCTATTCGACTCCTCTTCATCTGCAAATGGCCACCCCCAACGTCGTCGACCGTGCCAAGGCCTACGGCATGCCAGGTGAGATCGTAGACGGGAACGACGTGGCCGCGGTGTATTTGGCCGCACGGCGTGCCATCCATCATGCGAGGCAGGGAAATGGTCCCACGTTTTTGGAATGCAAAACGATGCGGATGCATGGACATTCGGAGCACGACTCGGCCAAATACGTGCCCCGCGAGTTGTTGGAAACCTGGAAAAAGAAAGATCCTCTTATCAAGGCGGAAAGGATGCTCACGGAACTCGGCTATACCGAACAGACCACGATTCGTGAGATTGGAGACCGAGTCGCAAAGGAAATCCAGGCCGCTGTCGAGTTCGCCGAACAAAGCCCTTTGCCCGAAGGACCCGAGACTCTCGAAGGAGTCTTCGCCACCGACCAGGAGGTCGCATGATGACAACGGCCACCGTACAAACGACGACTGACCAAGAAGTGACCTATCTGGAGGCCATCTCACAGGCCTTGGACGAAGAGATGACCCAGGACGAGCGGGTTTTTCTCCTAGGAGAGGACATCGGCCCGTATGGCGGCGCTTTCCGGATTACTGAGGGTTTCCAAAAGAAGTATGGCGATTGGCGAGTCTTGGACACGCCCTTGTCAGAATCGGGTTTTGTTGGCGCGGCGATCGGCGCTGCCATGATGGGAATGCGGCCAGTCGTGGAGATGCAGTTCGCAGACTTCATCTCTTGCGCCTTCGACCAGATTACCGAGGTCGCGGCGAAGAACCATTACCGGTGGGGGGCGGCTGTGCCCATAGTGATCCGTGCTCCTTATGGAGGTGGGGTGCACGGCGGGCCGTTCCACTCCGAATGTCCCGAAGGCTGGTTCTTTCATTCGCCAGGCCTGAAACTCGTCGCCCCCTCGACTGCCTACGACGCTAAGGGCCTCCTGAAGGCCTCGATCCGCGACCCAAATCCTGTCATTTATTTCGAGCACAAGTTCCTGTACCGCCGAGTCAAGGCCATCTTGCCGAAGGAAGATTACATCGTTCCGATTGGAAAGGCCGACATCAAACGAGTCGGGCAACACATGTCGGTCATCACCTATGGGGCCATGGTTCATGTTGCGCTGGAAGCTGCGGACCTGCTAGCCAAGGAAGGCCTCGATCTTGAAGTCCTTGACCTCAGGACGCTGGTCCCCCTCGATCGAGACGCCATCTTCGAGTCGGTGCGAAAGACGAGCAAAGTGATCATGCTCCATGAGGATCACAAGACGGGCGGCATAGGAGGCGAGCTCGCAGCCCTTGTTGCGGAAGAGTGCTTCGACTCGCTGGATGGACCCATCATGCGTGTCACCGCGCCAGACACACCGGTTCCATTCAGCACGCCGTTGGAGGAATTTTTCCTCCCTCAGGTAGGTGATGTTGTGACCGCGGCCAGGAAGTTGGCCGCCTATTGAGGAAACGGGATGCTTGGGGAGTGAGGCGTCGTGCGGGGCTGGCTCCGAAGGGTAGTACGCGTCTTGAGCCTCTGGCCTGAAAAATCCATCACCCCTCGTCACTGACGCCGACCAGTAGTCCTATGCCTACTGACATTATCATGCCCCAGCTCGGAGAGAGCATCGCGGAAGGCACCGTGGTGAAGTGGCTGATTCAACCCGGCGGACGGGTGGAGAAAGACGCATCTTTGTTGGAAGTAGAAACCGACAAAGTCGCGTTGGAAATCCCCTCTCCCGCTGGTGGCGTTCTGACCGAGGTCATTGTTCAGGAAGGACAGACAGTTCCTGTCGGCACTCTTCTGGGCCGGCTCAATGCCGAGAACCTCCGGACGGAAGTCGTGAATCGTGTCGGGGGAGTCGTCGTACGCCCCATGCCTGGCGGCACAGGGCACTATTCACCGGCGGTCCGACAACTCGCCCACGAACATGGAGTCGACCTCTCACACTTAGCAGGCACCGGTGCTGGTGGACGCGTGACCAAACAAGACGTCCTGGACTACATCGGCAGACATGGAGCGATGGAGGGGGCTACCACGGCTTCCGTCCCGTCCCCTGCGCCCACGAGGGTGGCAGGCGAAGAGGACATTGTCCCGTTCAGCGCGATGCGGAGAACCATTGCCGAGCGAATGGTTCACAGTCGGCGTACCTCGGCACATGTCACGACATTCTTCGAGGCCGACATGACGGCCATCGCGATGATGCGCGAAGGCAAGGAGTTGACGTATCTGCCCTTTCTCATCAACGCCGTCGCACGAGCACTCGGGGAGATCCCGATCCTCAATTCGTCCTGGGGCGACCAGGGAATCATACAAAAACGGGAGATCCATATTGGTATCGCCGTGGCGCTCGATGACGGCCTGTTGGTACCGGTTGTGCGACACGCGGAACGCAAGGCGGTCACTCAGGTAGCCAAGGAGGTGACCGACTTGGCCGAACGCGCGCGAACGAAGCGCTTAGCCCCGGAAGAAGTCCAGGGTGGGGGCTTTACGATCACCAACCATGGGGGCTTCGGCAGCCTCTTCAGTACGCCGATTATCCATCAACCGCAAATTGCCATCCTTGGTGTCGGATCGATCCACAAGCGGCCGGTTGTGATCAACGACGCGATTGCGATCAGACCGATGTGTTATCTCAGCCTCTCGTTTGATCACCGGGTGATCGATGGCGCGACCGCTGACACGTTTATGTCCAAGGTGAAAAGCAACCTTGAGAAGAGCAACTGGGAGACCTACCTGTGAGTCAACAAGGTGCCGTAATCGTAAGTGCAGTGCGGACACCGATGGGCAGCTTCAACGGGGCTTTCAGCTCCGTTCCCGCCACGAAGCTCGGCAGTGCGGTCATCGCCGACGCGTTGAAACGCGCACACCTTCCACCCGAGTGCATCGATGAAGTGTACATGGGCTGCGTCTTATCGGCTGGTCTGGGACAGGCCCCGGCGAGACAGGCAGCCATCGGAGCCGGCCTTCCCGCCTCGGTCGGGGCGACGACGGTCAACAAAGTCTGCGGCTCCAGCCTCCAGGCCGTGATCATGGCCTCCCAGGCTATCCGAGTGGGTGATGCCCGGATCGTGGTCGCCGGCGGCATGGAGAACATGACTCGCGCACCCTATCTCCTGGACCGGGCACGCCAGGGATACCGGTTAGGGCATGCCGAACTCATTGATAGCCTGGTGAAGGATGGACTCTGGGACGCTTACAACGATCTTCACATGGGAGGCTGCGGAGAACTCTGTGCCGAAAAATACGGATTCACCCGTGAGGAAGTAGATAATTTTGCCTTGGAGAGCTACCGGCGGGCCCAGCAGGCCATCGCCACCGGCGCCTTCAAAAAAGAGAGTATTCCCGTTGATGTGCCTCAGAGAAAGGGCTCGCCTGTCGCGGTCTCCGAGGACGAAGAGCCCAACCGTGTGGATCTTGGCAAACTGCGAACGCTTACGCCCGCGTTTAAAGCCGATGGAGTCCTCACGGTGGGAAATTCACCATCCTGCAACGACGGCGCCGCCGCGATCGTGGTGATGGCGGCGGAAGAGGCCAACCGCCGTCGCGTGACTCCCATGGCCCGAATCGTGGGGTATGCCGGAGCGGCCCTGGATCCAAAATGGTTCACGATCGCCCCTATTGAAGCGATCAAGCGGGTGCTCACTCTGACGAACCTCTCCCTTTCCGACATTGACCTGTTTGAAATTAACGAAGCCTTTTCGGCCGTATCGTTGGCCGTCAACCGTGAGCTGGGTCTGGATCCGGCAAAGGTCAACGTCAACGGCGGAGCGGTGGCACTCGGGCATCCAATCGGGGCAACGGGCGCAAGGATTCTGACGACCTTGCTCTACGCGATGGAGGCGCGAGGAGAACGTCGCGGCGTGGCCAGCCTGTGCATTGGTGGGGGAGAAGCCTTGGCAATGGTGATCGAGAGGTTTTAGGGGACAGGCTATGGGCAGAACATCTCTCAGCAGCGAACTTTCGTGGACGCTGCGTCAGTCCCCTAGTCTGTTCCGCATTAGCGATGGGGTTACATGGTTATGAAAATTGATGAAGTCAGGTGCATCGGTGTCATCGGTGCCGGCCAAATGGGCCGGGGCATTAGCCAAGTACTGGCCACGGCAGGGTGGCAGGTCCTGCTTGTGGACGTGGCTGAGCCGCCGTTGAAGGAAGGCGTGGCCAAGATCAGAGAGGGGCTTGCGCGCGCCGTCGAGAAGGGAGCCTTGCGCAGAGATCAAGGCAGTGCGGTGATGGCGCTCATTCATCCCATCGTCGAGCTCGGTCGGCTGCGCGATGCCCAGGTGGTTATCGAAGCCGTGAACGAAGATCCTGACCTCAAGCAGGATCTCTTCGGACAACTCGGCCAGCTGTGCGACCCTCAGGCGGTGCTTGCCAGCAATACCTCCTCAATCTCCATTTCCAAGCTGGGCATGGCGTCGGGCCGACCCGATCGAGTGATCGGGATCCACTTCATGAACCCGGTTCCGGTCATGCGGCTCGTCGAAATCGTCCAGGGCCTGGAGACGTCTCAGCACACGACGAACCTCGCTCTGGACCTCGTGAGGAGCATCGGGAAGACCCCGGTCGTGTGCAAGGATTCTCCAGGGTTTATCGTCAATCGAATCCTGATTCCCATGGTCAACGAGGCGATCTTCGCCTTGGATGAAGGTGTTGGGAGTTGCGAGGCCATAGATCTGGCGATGACCGCGGGTGCCAACCACCCAGTGGGCCCTCTGGTTCTTGCTGACCGAATCGGCCTTGATACCGTACTGGCCATTTGTGACGTCCTGTACCAAGACTTAGGCGATCCCAAGTTTCGCGCATGCCCTCTCCTCCGAAAGTATGTCGAGGCTGGGTGGCTGGGAAAGAAAACCGGCCGGGGATTTTACCAGTATGACAACGCGCCGGGGAGCAGCCAGGCAGCCGATACGCACCCGGTGATGAACGTGGAATCCTAAAGATGGCATTGAGCCGGGGAAAGGCTCCTCATGAGCGGTGGTCGCTTCGTTCTACGCCATGACTGACCAGACGAAGGTTGCCATACTTTTCTCCCCGCTCATCCTGAGACAGGCGTTCGATACAGAGGCATCCTGATGGCGCAGCAGACAAAAGCTCGAGCAACCAAAGAGCGCTTCACTTCCCTCTCCGGTCTTGATATCTCCCCCCTCTACTCAGCGGAAGATCTACGGGGCTGGGATCCTGCAATCGAATTAAGTCAGCCTGGAACGGCCCCCTATACCCGGGGTGCGTATCCGACGATGTATCGTGGTCGTCTGTGGACGATGCGCCAGTTCGCGGGCTTCGGGTCTGCCCAAGACACCAACCGACGATTCAAATATCTATTGGCACGTGGACAGACTGGCTTGAGCGTGGCCTTCGACATGCCGACGCTCATGGGGCTGGACTCTGACGATCCCCGGGCTCGGGGTGAGGTGGGATACTGCGGGGTGGCTATCTCCTCACTGAACGATATGGCCCGCCTCTTCGACGACATCCCGCTCAACCAAGTGACGACTTCCATGACCATCAATGGTCCGGCCGCGGTCATCTTTGCCATGTACCTCGTGGTTGCCGAGCAGAGAGGCATTCCTTTTCAACTCCTCGGCGGGACCATCCAGAACGATATCCTCAAGGAATACATTGCACAGAAGGAATGGCTATTTTCGCCGGAGCCGCACTTGCGGCTGATCGTCGATACCTTCGATTTCTGCGCGCGATACCTGCCCAAATGGCATCCGATCAGCATCAGTGGCTATCACATTCGCGAGGCCGGCTCGACGGCGGTTCAAGAATTGGCCTTTACGCTCTACGATGGTCTGACCTATGTCGATGCGGCTGTTAGGTCCGGACTCAACGTGGACACCTTTGCACCGCAACTTTCATTTTTCTTTAATGTGCATAATGACTTCTTTGAAGAAATCGCCAAGTTCCGCGCCGGTCGCCGACTCTGGGCCCGCGAGATGGAGCGACGCTACCACCCCAAGAATCCTCTCTCGCTCCAGCTCCGCTGCCACGCGCAGACGGCCGGCTGTTCCCTCACGGCGCAGCAGCCTATGAATAATGTGGTCCGCACAACCCTCCAGGCCTTGGCCGCCGTACTCGGGGGGACGCAGTCTCTCCATACCAATTCCATGGATGAAACGCTTGGGTTGCCCACGGAAGAAGCCGTGACGCTCGCGCTGCGCACGCAGCAAATTCTCGCGCACGAAAGTGAAGTGACCAACACTGTCGACCCGTTGGGCGGATCCTATTACCTCGAGTCCATGACAAACCGCTTGGAGGAATCCGCCCGGGACTATTTCCGCAAGTTGGACGAAATGGGTGGGATGGTGAAGGCCATTGAGCGTGGCTATCCCCAACGAGAAATTCTTGAGGCATCGCTTCAATATCAGCGAGAGTTAGAACGCCAGGAACGCATCATTGTTGGAGTCAATGAGTACATCCAAGAGGACTCCAAGCACATTCCAATCCTGAGGGTCAGCCCCGATGTTGAACAGACCCAAGTTGAACAGCTGGCGGCGCTCCGAGCCCGCCGAGATTCCCATCGCGTGGCAAAAAACCTTCGGGCACTACGAGAGGCTGCGAACTCCAGTGAGAATCTCATGCCTGCCCTGATCGATGCGGTCAAGGCTGAGGCGACCTTGGGTGAAATCTGTCGCACACTCAAAGAAGTCTTCGGCACCTATAGGGAACCTATCGTTCTATGAATCGCGGTGGGTGGCTGAAACGATGAAGCTCGGCCAGTTTGAAATCTTTCCCGTGAGCGATGGCCAGTTCCGCCTGGACGGGGGCGCCATGTTTGGGGTGGTGCCGAAGGTGCTGTGGACACAATGTTGTGAAGCGGACGAGCTCAACCGTATCCCCCTGAGCCTCACCTGTCTTTTCATACAGGGGCAGGGAAAGCGTCTCCTCGTCGATACCGGCCTGGGGGACAAACATGATGCCAAGTTCAGCCAGATGTTTGCCATTGATCGGCGGCCGGCATTAACGGAGTCGTTGCAGCAATTGGGTTTCGGCGTGGAAGACATTCATATGGTGATCAACACACACCTCCATTTCGATCATGCGGGTGGGAATACCACCCACGATCCCGATGGCGGCATCGCGCCAACATTTCCGAAGGCTCAATATTTTGTGCAGCGGGGAGAATTTGAAGATGCGGTGCGGGCCAATGAGCGCACAAAGGCCAGCTATCGCAAAGAAAACTTTACGCCGCTTGCTCACGTAAATCGGTGGGAATTTCTCGATGGTGACTCAGCGCTCCTGCCCGGCGTCTCTGTCATGGTCACAGAGGGACACACTCGCTGGCATCAGGCTGTGAAAATCGAGTCGGAGGGGCAGGTGGCTCTTTTTCTTGGCGATCTCATTCCCACCGTCTCACATCTTCCCCTCCCCTACGTCATGGGCTACGACCTGTACCCCTTACAGACAGTGGAGGCGAAACGGCGGGTCCTTCACCAAGCCTGCGAGGAGGGATGGCTGTTGATTTTCGAACATGATCCGAAAGTTCGAATGGGATATGTCAAGAAAGACATAGAGGGGCGGTATTTTCTCGAACCGGTCCAGTGATGACTGTCGCAAGGAAGCCCATTCGCGTCCTGATCGGCAAGGCTGGCTTGGACGGCCACGATCGTGGGGTCAAGCTTGTGGCCCGAGCCCTGCGGGACGCCGGCATGGAAGTGATTTACACGGGACTCCACCGGACACCGGAGGAGGTGGTCAATATGGCCATCCAGGAAGACGTTGCCGCCATTGGCCTCAGCGTCCTGTCCGGCGCCCATAACTACCTGTTTCCTCGTGTCTTGGAGCTTCTCAAGGAGCAGGGCGGTGAAGAAATTGTCCTGTTTGGTGGAGGGATAATCCCGGACGAGGACATCCCACGACTGAGAGCAGCTGGTGTGCGCGCGCTGTTTCGCCCCGGCGCTCAGGTGAGCGAAATCGTGAAGTTCGTCAGGGAGCTTCAGCTATGAGACCGGTCTACATGATCAGCGGAGGCGTGACCAAGTTCGCGAAGGCCCACCAAGACAAGGATTTCCGGCTGATGGTCAAGGAAGCGTACGACTATAGTCTCCGTGACCTTCCAGGATTTTCAAAGGACCTCATCGACGGGGCTGTCGGGTCCTACTTTTCCGACCACTTTACCCGGCAGTTGAAGGCCGCCAGTATGGTCCAAGACTACCTCGGACTCTGCCCCAAACCCTCCAAACGAATTGAAGGTGGCGGGGCGACCGGGGGCCTTTGCTTTCAGTCGGCCTGGGAGGCCGTCGCGTCTGGACGCATGCATTGCTGTCTGGCATTCGGATTTGAAACGATGTCGAGGGTCAACACGTGGAAAGGAAATGAGTTTATCGCATTGGCGTCGGATACAAATTTTGACTTCCCTGTCGGCGGGTTCTATTCGGGCTATTATGCCATGATGGTGCAACGACACATGCACGAGTTTGGAACCACGGTCGAGCAGATGGCGATGGTGTCTGTAAAGAACCATGCGAACGCGATGTTCAACCCCTATGCGCAAAAAGCCAAGAGACTGACGATCAAGGAGGTCCGGGAGTCCCCCATGGTGTCCACCCCTCTCACCATGGAGGACATTTGTACGATGTCAGACGGCGCGGCAGTCTGCCTCCTCGCATCGGAGGATCTCGCCGCGAAGGTCTGCACCCGGCCAGTGAGAATCAGTGGCGTCGGTTCGGGGTCCGACGCGATGCGGATGGCCGACCGGCCGCAGGGAAAGGTCATGCTCCTCCCACACGAACGGGAGTCCGACTATGCGAGCCTCAAATACCCGGGCGTTCATTCGTTCCGAGGCGGCCGGATGGCGGCAAAGCTCGCCTATGAAATGGCTGGAGTTCGGAATCCTGCTGAAGAGTTCAGCTTTATCGAGCTCCACGATGCCTACACCTCATCGGAAATTCAGACCTATGAGGATCTCGGCCTGTGTCAATATGGGCAAGGCGGACCCTTCGTGGAGTCGGGGATTCCTTTTATGCCCGGCATCGACTACGGGATGGATTTGCCCAAGCAAGGTCGCCTTCCAGTAAACCCTTCGGGCGGCCTCTTGGCCTGTGGGCATCCCGTCGGCGCCACCGGTCTGATGCAAGCCGTCTTTGCCTTTTGGCAATTACAGGGCACCATTGGCAAGCACTTAGGCAATCCCACGCTCCAGGTCGCCAACGCAAAACGCGGATTGATTCACAGTCATGCCGGAACAGGAACCTACATTACCGTTTCTATTCTGGAGGCCCCTTAAACATGGAACCAAAAGGCCCTGTCCTCTTCGGGATCGATCCCCTCATTCTCCACGACCACTATGAGATCGACTATCGCCATAGCTACGCCGAGGATTCACCGTTTTTTGTCGGACTGAGCAAGGGTCAGTTGCTTGGCTCTCGTTGCACGGCCTGTGCGTACACGTACGCCACGCCTCGGTCGCATTGCATGGAATGCGGAGCACCGACCGCGTGGCTCGAGTTGCCCAAAAACGGTCGGGTACATACCTACACCACGTGCTATTACGGAGGGGAGGCCTTTCTGAACGACACCCCGTTCACGCTCATCCTGGTCGAATTCGACGGCGTCAGGACATTGTTCCTCTCCCGCTTGAAAGGATTGATTCCGGAGGCCATGCGGATCGGCCTTCCCGTCGTGGCTCGTTTCGCGAAGACGCCGACCTTTAAGGTTACTGATGTCTGGTTTGAGCCAACAGAGGCATAGGTCGACGGTGGACTCCGTTCGTATTGCTGAACAGGTACGCGCCGGTGAAATCCGTGCTGTTTCGCGGCTCATGACCCTGCTGGAATCTGGAGATTCACGCGGGCTCGCCGCACTGCAGCGCCTTCAAGACTCCCGCAAGCATGCGACCGTGATTGGGATTACCGGCTATCCCGGCGTTGGAAAGAGCACGCTGATCGACAAACTGATTGCCGCCTATCGCCTGCAGAGAAAATCAGTGGGAGTCCTTGCAGTCGATGCCACAAGCCCACTAACCGGAGGGGCCCTACTCGGCGATCGCATCCGAATGCAAGACCATTCTTGTGATGCCGGGGTGTTCATACGCAGCCTGGGGTCCCGTGGCCACGTGGGTGGGATCGCACGAGCCACGTCAGATTTGGTGCGCGTGCTCGAGGCTGCTGGCTTCGACATCATCCTTGTCGAGACCGTTGGCGTGGGACAGGAGGAGGTCGCTGTCGCAGAAGTCGCTCAAACGGTGGTCGCCGTGGTCTCACCGGGCTTGGGCGACGAAGTTCAAGCCATGAAGGCGGGCCTCTTCGAAGTCGCTCACATCCTGGTTGTGAACAAAGGAGACCACGCAGGAGCCGAGGCCACCGTTCGGGACTTAAGGGAGTGGATGCCTCTCGTGATTCGCACGGTTGCCATAAAAGGGGAAGGCGTGCCTGAATTGGTGGAAGCCATCGCTCAGCATCAGCGGGAGATGGATCTCAGAGGCCACTTTGTTTCATAAATGAAGG
>JBFJQA010000097.1:0-11310 GCA_041616875.1 Nitrospiraceae bacterium
GGATCAGAATGATGAAGCCGAATATGCGGCCAAGGTGGACTACTCGGAAGGCCACACAAAAGAGGGCAGAGATCTAGACCATGGCTCTCCAGGCGTATGGATCCCCCGCGATTGCACTTAAATTGGGAGCATCAGTTTTTCTGTCCGTTGATAGAAGAGTTGGGAAAACATGAGGCCGTGAACGTATTTCAGGAGGAATCGCCACGGTTGCCCTCCTTAGGAGGGAGCCCTTAGGAGGGATTTACGAAACCCCAGATCGATTGTATTACTTAAATACCGAACAGTTCTTGGAATCTGAAGGCAGGCCGACGCAGATCGATAGAGTGAAAAACTAAGAAGGCCGTAAACGAGGAAGCAACGCGACGAGGTAGAACAGACCAGATTAAGAGGAGACACCATGTCATCCCACTCCGCGAACGCAGTGACCAAAAAGGAAATGACCGTTCACGGCCGTACCGGGAGGCGGAACGGCCTGCTCAGAGCCCTGCTGATGTTAAGCCTGGCCGTCATTATGGTCTTTGCCTCTCTGTCCACGGGGTTGGGGTGGGTCATCGATCCGGCCATCTTAAAGACGTTTCAGGATGGAGTCGTCAACGCCCATCTGGGACAGGAAGTCAGGATCAACAGCAAAGACTACGCACTGCATTCGCAAGTCGTGATCAGGGATGAAGAAGACAGACCGAAAAGCCTGAAGGATTTGGCACGAGGGACTGAGGTGAAGTTTCACCTCAAGACGGGGAAGATTGATGAGATTATCATCATGCTGCCGGAGTAAGCCGAACAGCTCCTGTTCGGCTTTCCGGATGCGCTGTCTGACCTCGAATCGAACCAGGAGGAGTTTACAATGAAAATCCACGGATACGCACGGTACCTTCTGGCGATCGCCCTCGTCGCTTCCTTATCCGAAGCCTCCGAGGTTCAAGCTCAGGCGATGGCGGATTATACCTCGGTGCCGCCATTCATCTCGGATACGGTGGCTCCCAATGTACTCCTGGTATTCGACAATTCCGCGAGTATGAATGATCCGGCACAGTCCACCGCCTTCACCAACGCCACCATCTACCCGGGCATCTTTGAGGCGACCGAGTGCTATCTATACAACGGCCTGGCCAAGGTCTTTGTGCCGAACCCTGCGGCGGATCCTGCCACGCCTGGTGCTTGCTCAACATCGCCCTACCATTGGTCCGGCAACCTATTGAACTATGCGACGATGCGGCGAATCGATATTGCCAAGTGGGCCATGATCGGCGGGAACTGCGCCGATGCGCGTGATGCGCTCGATCGGTGCCCGCTCAGGGTCGAAGGCCAGGTCTCGGCCGTCCGTACGGAGACGCTCTCCGTGCCGAAAAGCCTCGCGGACCCCCTGATGGACTCCTCCCTCATCACGGGCATCCCAGGGTTAGGCGGGCAGGTGCGTTTTCACCTGCCGTCCGGATCGGGGTACGCGGGCCACTTCTGTATCGATGATGATGTGACGGCGTCCAGCAGCGCCTGTACGGATGGAGACGCCTTTGGGGAGAGCGGACCCTTTAAAATCAGGCTGCAGGTTCCCAGTCCCGCGACGGGGATCGTCCACCAGGTGGCAGACCAAGTCCGGCTGGGATTGATGAAGTACAGCACCTTTGGAAGCCAGAATGGCGCGATGGTTGTCGCCGATATTGGCAGCGACCGGGCCACCCTGGTCACCACCATTCAGGGTATCGATGCGCCTGGTGGGGCGGGGACCCCCCTGGCCGAGTCGCTGTACGAGGGCATTCGGTACATTGCCCAGCTTACACCCGCCTACGATAGCGGTCACTATGTCACCGGTGTGAATACCCAAGACCCCTACTATTTTAATTCGCCTCAATGGGCGAGCACCGCGCAGTTTGTGGCCTGCTGCAAGAGTTTCGTGATCATGTTCACCGACGGCCTGACCACGAAAGACACAAGTAGTTTTCCGGCAAATTTGGATGATTTTGCCCATGCCATCCATGGCACCCATTGCACGGGCACGGGCTGCGCCGGTCACCAGACGGATTATGGAACCGGGAGCCACTACCTGGATGACGTCGCCTACTTCGGGCACATCGCCGACCTGCGCAACGGCACCGTGAGCGCAACAAATACCTTGGGAAGCACCGTGTCGCTGGGCGCCGGCAATAACCTCGCGGGAACCCAGAACGTCACCGTCTATACCTTCTTTGCGTTCGGCGGTAACTCTGAGCTTCTGCAAACGGCGGCGAAGGCCGGCGGGTTCAATGACCTGAACGGGAACAACCTGCCCGATCTGCCCGAGGAATGGGACAAGGTGAACAATGCGGACGGGTCCACCGGATCCACCGTCGCAGGCTGTAACGCCGATTGTATTCCCGACACGTATTTCGAGTCCGGTGACGGGTCAACGATTCGCGACCGGTTGATGGCGACAATCACCAGCATCCTGCAACAGAGCGCCTCCGGCAGTGCCGCCTCCGTGCTGGCCTCTTCAAGCACCGGCGAGGGCGCCCTCTACCAGGCCGTGTTTTTCCCGGCCACCTTCGAGGGGACTCGCAGGGTCGATTGGACGGGCCACACGCAGGGCCTCTTCCTGGATGCGTTCGGGAACCTGCGTGAGGACACCGACGGTGACGACAAGCTGGTCTACGAGAATGATTACATTATCCAGAGTCGCTTTGATACCGGCCTGAACGAGGTCGTGCTGGACCGGTTTGTCGATGCCAACGGGGATGGACAAGCGGATAGCGGCACCCCGACGAGCACCGTCCCGATCAAGCAGGGGAAAAGCATCTGGGAGGCGGGGAACCGCCTCGCGCTGACCGCCTCGTGTAATCGAAAAATTCTGACTTGGGTGGATCTGGATAACGACAAGGTCGTGGACGGAGGCGAGCAAATTCCCTTCGAAGCGGCCTGTGGGCCGAAGGGCCAGGATAAAACTTCGACGCTCGCGCCCTACTTGCGGCCGGGAGCGGCTCCCTTTACGGCCGCGAACATCATCAACTTTGTCCGTGGTGATCAAATCAGCGGGATGCGGGACCGACAGCTCACGGTCGGGGGCAGCTTGGAGGTCTGGAAGCTGGGTGACGCGATCCATGCCCAGCCTATTGTCGTCGGAGCCCCCGCGCAACGCTACGACGTCATCTATGGCGACTCCTCCTACACTGCCTTCTTTAGCCAGTATAGGAACCGCCGGCGTGTGACTTACGTCGGTGCCAATGACGGCATGCTCCATGCGTTTAACGCCGGGTATTATCACCGAGGGGATGATTTCTCGACGAGTGGGGTGACCGAACACGGCTGGTTCACCCGGACGCCCACGGATAACAGTTCGGGGCCCCAATTGGGCGATGAGCTCTGGGGGTTCATTCCACAAGAGCTGCTGCCGCATCTAAAGTGGCTAACCGATCCCGGCTACACCCATGTGTACTACGTGGATTTGAAACCCAAGGTGACCGATGTCCGGATTTTCACGCCGGATGCGGACCATCCGAACGGCTGGGGGACGATCCTGATGGGCGGGTTCCGGATGGGAGGGAGTTGCGGCAACTGCACGGCCGGGACAGGCGCCCCGCCGATGACGGTGAATGCCGACTTCAACAATGACGGGGATACCGTGGACCCCGGCGATACCCGCACCTTCTATAGTGGCTATTTCGTGCTGGATATCACCAATCCGGAAAAAGATCCGGTGCTGCTGTGGAGTTTCTCATCTTCCGACCTCGGGCTCACCACCACCGTCCCATCGATGTTGCGGGTCAGTCCATCGAGCAGCGCGATCACCGACAACACCGATGCCAAGTGGTACATGATCGTGGGGTCTGGACCCACCGGATATGACGGAGACACGGGCCAGACCAGTAAGCTCTACGCCATTGATCTCGCCCAGGGACCGGGGGCCAACAATAGCCTGGTGACCACGATGCCTGTGGGGACGTATGATTCGTTCATGGCCGATACCGTCACCATCGATCGCAATTTTGACTACCGCGTGGATGTCTCCTATGAGGGTCGCTTGATCCATGACGGGAGCCTACCGTGGCGGGGGAAACTGTATCGGTTGACGATGAATACCTGTGCGGCCACGCCCTGCTCGACAAGTACGTGGGGCATCAGCGACGGGGGCGGCAATCGTACCCCGACGGAGATCCTTGATACGTTCCCAGCAAGTAACACCTTGGAGTTGGGCCCCATCACCGCAGCGCCGGCGGTCGCGCTCGATGACAGCAATAAACTGTGGGTCTTTGCGGGCACGGGCCGGTACTTCGGCGCGGTGGATAAGACCAATACCGAGCAACAGTACTTCGTGGGCGTGAAGGACTCGGTGATGAACGGCCTCTGTACGGAGTCCAGTACGACCAACTGCCATGACAACGACCTGGTGGACGTGTCGGCCGCCCAAGTGTGTGTGCTTGGGACGGGCACCTGTGGCACGAGTACCGACCAGGTGACGGGGGTCAGCGGGGCAACCGACTTTCCCTCCCTGATTGGCTTGGTGGCGTCCAAGGACGGCTGGTACACGACCCTCCCCACCTCCGGCGAACGCTCGTTGGCGCGGCCCGTGGTCGTAGGCGGAATCGCCTTTTTCCCGACATTTACTCCGACGAATGACCCCTGTGCGGCCACCGGGGATTCCAATCTCTACGCGCTTCACTACCTGACCGGCAGCGCGTCCCCAACTCCGGTGATCGGCACCACGACGTCGGGAAGTAACCAAATAAGCAACCGGTCTACGGGACTGGGGAAAGGCCTGGTCTCCGAAGTCGTTGTTCAGCTTGGGAAAGGCAGCACGCAAGGGAGCGCCCGGGCCTTTGTGCAGAAATCGACGGGTGAGATCACCAGCGTGGAGACCAAGAATCTCGGCCCCGTCGTCAGCCGATTCATGTCCTGGTATCGCCAAGTTGATTAGGCGACACTAAGGCGCGACGACAGACGAACCACCTGACGAGCCTGGAGGCTCGTCAGGTGGCCACCTTCGAAAAAGCACTCGCTTCAAACCTCACAGTAGTTTCATCCGCCACTCCCTCTGTATTGGCAGCTCTCAATCCCTCCGTCTGTTGAGAATTTCCTTCACTATTGAGCACAAACCGCCAACATCGACTCCCGTCTTATCCTGAGCGTTCGTTCAAGATTGCCCAATCAAGTATCCAGGATTGGCCACGCAACCCTCCTGACCCCTTGTCTGCCAGACAATTCTTGTCCATCGTGAAGCGGGGAAACCAGCTCTCCCTTTAGAATCCAATCCTTAGGCAGTGCTAGCACATGCAGGCATGGGGAGGGCATAGCCCTTGCCTCTATGGGTAACGCACCCAACAGGAGGGGACCATGATGTGGATGCAGGCGGTTCAAAACGCAGTGGGCCTGGTCAGTAGGTGGAGTCAGCAGGCATTACCCCGACGATGCATGTGGCGGCTTGTCTTCGCTCTTGTGTTGGGTTTCGGCGCCTCGACAGCCCAGTATGTCGAAGCGGAATCGGCCAACCGAAGTCATCAAGAGGCCACCGCAACCTTTCTGTCCGGGGTTGTGACGGCGAAATCAGCAAGAATACTGCAAATCAACAACAAGAATTATGGTCTTCACAATGAGATCAGGGTCCAAGACGAAGAGGGACGCATTAGGAGCCTCAATGACCTGAGTCGAGGCTCGCAGGTCCAATTTCACGTCAAGCGTGAAAAGATCGATCAGCTTATTCTGATATTGGCTCGGTAAGCCGATAGGTAGGGAGTGCATGCCGATCAGCCTTGGAACGGTGTCGACGACTTAAGAAACACCAATAGAACACTACAGAAGAGGTCACCATGAAACGCCAGGGGATCACCATCATTGCCGGAGCCCTCGTGCTCGCTGCGAGCTTGCTGGGGCCGACTCACGTCGCAGCCCAGGTCACCATGGCCGACTACACGGCGACGCCGCCCTTCGCCTCTGATACTTCGGTACCCCCGAATGTGTTGTTGGTGCTGGATAACTCGGGCAGCATGAACCTCGCGGCGTACCAAAACGCCTTCGATCCGAACACCACCTATTTTGGTCTGTATGATCCCCTCGAGTGCTATGACTACGGAAGCAACAAATTTATTCCAGATCCGGCCGCGAATCCCGCCACACCGGGGACCTGTCCCACTGCCCCCTATCTCTGGTCTGGCAACCTGCTCAACTACGGCACCATGCGCCGGATCGACATTGTGAAATGGGTCATGATGGGCGGGACCTGCTCGGTGGGTGGTCGGGATGCGATGGGGGGGTGCCGGCAGCTCATCGGGCAGAGCACCTTTGATAACGGCGCCTTTGGTAGAGATGTAACGGTTTCAGTTCCAGTAGTCCTGACGGCAGATCGAATGCCCTCTACATATACGGCGGGCATCTCGGGATTGGGTGGCAGGGTGTATTTTCACCTCATGGGTAGCATTAATCCGTTGAAGGGTAGTGTGTGTATCGACAACGACGGTACGCAACCCGCCGGCAGCGACTGTGACGATGGTGACGTTTACGGAGAAACGAATTGGCAGATTCGGGTCGATCATTTCGAGAATTCCGAAGGGGTGATGCAATTAGTCCTGGACAAGGCCCGGTTTGGGTTAATGGAGTTCAAGGACGATGCAGAAGGCGGCAAGGTTCTCAGTGAGGTTGGCAGCAACATCCAGGACATGATCACCGGCATTGAGGCGACGACGCCGGCGACGTGGACGCCGCTGGCCGAGTCCCTCTATGAGGCAACTCGCTACATCGCCCAGATCCCTCCCGCTTACGCCAATTCAGATTATCCCGATAATGTCAGCACGAAGGATCCCTATTGGTTCAAAGCCCCCAAGTGGGCCAGCACGGCTCAAATGGTGCCCTGCTGTAAGACGTTCATCATTCTCTTTACCGATGGTGAACCGACCGAAGACCAAAATATCCCTGCGGCCCTCCAGGACTATGCTCATCCCGTCCATGGAAACCACTGCACCGGTGCCGGATGCTCCGGCCATCGGACCGATTATCCGAACAACGGTTCACATTATTTGGACGATGTAGCGTACTGGGGTCACATCAACGACTTGCGTCAGGCGACTATCCCCGTCCTCGGTGAAGCTGGGAAAGACCTCCCGGGCGATCAAGACGTCACGCTCTATACGTTTTTTGCCTTTGGGAGCGGCTCCGAATTGCTCCAAAGTGCAGCCAAGGCCGGCGGGTTCATTGACAAAAACGGGAATAACCTGCCGGATGTTCAAGAGGAGTGGGACAGGGTCGACAACCTGACTGGGGCCGCGGTGCCCGACGGGGTAGCCGATACGTATTTTGAGTCAGATGACGCGTTCCAACTTAAGGCTCGTCTGCTCGCTGCGATTACGAGCATCCTCCAGCGCAGCACCTCGGGATCCTCGGTTTCGGTGCTTGCCTCCTCCTCGACAGGTGAGGGAGCCCTCTACCAGTCCTTCTTCTTTCCCACAACGTTTGAGGGGGTGCGGAACGTCTCCTGGACAGGGCATACGGCGGGGTTATTCCTGGACGTCTTCGGTAATCTGCGCGAGGACACAAACGGGGACCAGAAGATGATCTATCAAGATGACCATATCATCGTGTCTCGCTTTGACGTGGTCAACAACGAGGTCATAGTCGATCGATTTGTGGATAGCGACGAGGACGGCAAAGCCGACAGCTCGACCCCGGTGTCCAGCGTGGGGATGAAACAAGTGAAGGCGATATGGGAAGCGGGAAACCGTCTTGCGCAGACGGCCTCCTGCAATCGAAATGTCCTGACGTGGGCAGATCTGAATAACAACGGACTTGTGGATGCCGGAGAGCAAATGCCGTTTGAGTCCCAATGTGGTCCCAAGGGCCAGGACAACACGACGACTCTCTCGCCCTATCTGCGTGCAGACACGACCCCGGGGGCGGTCTTTTCACCGGAAAACATTATCAACTTTACGCGGGGAGATCAGGTTGCCGCGATGCGCGACCGACAGCTCACGGTTGGGGGCTCTTTAAAGGTATGGAAGTTGGGCGACTCCATTTACGCTCAACCGATCATCGTGGGCGCTCCTGGGCAACGGTATGACGTGATCTATGGAGATTCCTCCTATACCGCCTTCTTTAGCCAGTACAGGAGTCGGCGGCAGGTTGCCTATGTTGGGGCCAACGACGGAATGCTCCACGCCTTCAATGCGGGCTACTTCCATCGAGGCGATGACCCATCGACGCCGGAGAGGGAGCACGGCTGGTTTACGAGAACACCGACGGACAACAGCAGTGGACCGCTGTTGGGTGATGAGCTCTGGGGCTTCATACCCCAGGAGTTGCTGCCGCATCTGCGATGGCTCGCGGACCCAAATTACACTCATGTGTATTACGTAGACTTGACGCCAAAAGTGACGGACGTTCGCATTTTCACGCCGGATGCCGATCACCCGAACGGCTGGGGAACCATCTTGATGGGAGGGTTTCGGCTGGGGGGGAGCTGTGGCACCTGTGCGAGCGGGACGGGGGCGCCACCGATGCAGGTGATCGCAGACTTCAACGGAGATGGTGATACCGCGGATGCAGGCGACGATCGTACCTTCTACAGTGCCTATTTTGTCTTGGACATTACCAATCCGGAAAAGGATCCCAAGCTGCTTTGGACCTTCTCTTCCTCAGACTTGGGGTTGACTACGACTGTCCCGTCAATGTTGCGGGTGCACCCGACAAGCAACACCAACGTCACAGACAACACCGATGCAAAATGGTATATGGTGGTGGGATCCGGTCCGACAGGTTATGACGCGGAGGTCGCCCAAAGCGGGAAGCTGTATGCCATTGATCTGGCGCAGGGGCCTGGAGCCAACAACGGCCTTGTCAAGACCTTACCTGCCGAGACCCTCGATGCGTTCATGGGCAACACCCTCACCATTGACCGGGATTTTGACTACCGGGTCGATGTGACCTATATGGGCAGCGTCATCGACGACGGTAATCTTCCCTGGCGAGGCAAGTTGTATCGACTGACCACAGCGTGCAGTGGGCCTCCCTGCACCACCAGCACCTGGGGGATTCCGTTCGGTCTGGGACAACGGGCCCCGACCGAGATTTTGGACTCGTTTCCCACCGGCGGGGGACAGGAGCTGGGCCCGATTGCGGCGACACCGGCCGTGACCCTCGATGATAGTAACCTGCTCTGGGTCTTTGCTGGGACCGGCCGGTATTTCAGCCAGGTCGATAAGACCAATACCGATCAACAGTATTTTGTCGGGGTCAAGGATCCGGTCATGAATGCCGCCTGTACTGAGACGACAAAAACCAATTGCCAGAGCAATGACTTGGTGGATGTGTCGAACGCCCAAGTGTGTTTGCTTGGAACCGGGACCTGCGGCTCGGGTACCGATCAGGTCACAGGGGTAGGCGGTGTGACAGACTTTCCGTCCCTCATTGGGTTAGTGGCGTCCAAGGATGGGTGGTACACGACCCTGCCAAATTCCGGTGAGCGCTCACTCTCCCGGCCGTTTGTGTTTAGTGGCATCGTATTCTTCCCAACTTTCGCGCCGACTGCCGATGTCTGTACCGTCATTGGTGAGAGCAGGCTCTATGGGCTCTACTATCGAACGGGCTCGGCCTATTCTACGCCGGTGGTTGGGACATCCGGTGCAAGTACGAAGACCGTCAACCGATCCCTCTCCCTCGGTCAAGGGTTGGCCACTGAGGCAGTGGTCCACGTCGGAAAGGGCGGGCAACACGGGAAATTTGGAATCTTTTCCCAGAACTCTATGGGCCAGGTATTTGGGACGGATGCCACCGGGACTGGTGCGGTCACCAGCCGGTTCCTCTCCTGGTACAGTCAGCGGAGCTGATGCAAACTGATCGAGGGTCCACCTGACGGGGCTCTGAGGCCCGTCAGGTGGACCTGAGGTCGCCCGCCCTCGCACCCCCCCTGCCAAGACTGTGTTTCTATTAGGCAGCCGATCTCCCCCGTGGTACAAACAATAAAGGCACAACGACGAAGGAATGAACTGTCCTACGGATTGGGAAGGTCGGGCCTTGAGCCTTGTTGCTTCACCCTGCGTATGCACCTAGTTGAGCGAGTGACCGCGGAGACCGATGCAGTGAGGGTCACGAAGTCAATGTTCGCCACGGCATTCCTGGGCGTAGCCCTCCTCTGTGGCTGCACGTCGGAGTCTCCAACCGATGGAGAGTCTCAGGGAGACTTCTCAAGTTCCTCATCGGCTTTACCGACCTCAGGTTCCCCAGGCGCGCCTCCTACCTCGAGCGGGGCAGGCACATCAACAGGAAACCAGCCGGCCTTCGTACAGGTGGCGCGTATCACACCCGACCCCCTCGTTCTCAACGGACCCATTAGGGTTGTGGTGGAAGCACAGGATCCCGAGGGCGGGCCGGTGACGTTCCGCCATCAATGGGTCGTGAATGGGCAGCCTGTGGACGGACAAACCGGATCGAGTCTTCCCCCAGATGTGTTACAACGCGGAGACCGGGTTCGCGTTGACGTCATGCCTCTGGATATCAACGGTCAAGGCATTCCCTTCCAGTCTGAGGAAGTTCAAGTGGTCAACACGCCGCCGGTGGTCACAGGCATCAGGTTTGACCCCTTCCCCGCCAAGGTAGGTGATAGCCTGAATGTGATTCCTGAGGCACATGACGCCGACGATGACGACATCACCTATGCAGTTGTGTGGAAAATTAATGGAAAGGTCGTCTCCGCGGACGAGAGCCCGACACTGGACCTGAGCAATTCCCGGCGAGGTGATACGGTTGCCGTTGAAGTGACCCCTCGTGATGACACAGAGGCTGGGCTGATGCGAACTTCCGACCCCATTGAGATTGCCAACAGTCCCCCCAAGATCACGTCCACGCCCCCAAGTGCCGTTGATCAAGGCAGGTACCAGTACGCGGTCAAGGCCGTTGACCGTGACGGCGATCCGCTCATCTTTGGCCTTCAAGACGCTCCCCCCGGGGTGAGCATCGATCCCCAAACGGGTCGGCTGGAATGGCCTCTGACCCCGGACATCATCAAAGGGACCCATCGAATAAAGGTGACCGTGAGTGATGGCCAGGACGGCGAGCCATCCGTGCAAGAGTTTGACCTCAGGTTTGGCGGGAACGGGAACCAGCCGGCGAGCTAGGTAGCTTAACTTCCCTGAATGAACCATACCTCAACACGTAGTCCGAGACGGCAAGACTGAATCCACTGGTTCAATCTCTGTTGCCAGCTCTCGGTGAGGTTTGTTAACATAGTTCTCTACTATGGAGGGGGATCGCCACGACCGGCGTGCGCAAACTTAAACTCCGAGAGGGAACCAATACAGCCAGTCTGTTCGGCCATCACGATCGGCATCTCAAACTGATCGAAGACGAACTCGGAGTTCA
>JBFJQA010000098.1:0-11299 GCA_041616875.1 Nitrospiraceae bacterium
CACGTGCTCTTTCTGCCCGACCCATCTGTTCTGGGTCACGCCGGCAGCAGGATCTACCGGTTACTGTACGTTGTCGGTCTTGTGGGGAGTGCCACGTGGGTGACCCTCGCCTGGGTTCGAAAATCCAAGGCCTTAGTTCAATGCCTTGTCGCACCGGGATCTCAGCAAGGAAGAAGTGCGCTCAGAGAGCCATCCCAAACGCGCAGGCAGGAAGGGCCACCGACTGATACGGCGGCCAACACTGAAGCAGACCGAACACTCGTGCTTCAGAAAGCATCGGCTACGCGTAAGATGGGTCGCTACACAGTCGTCAAAGAGTTGGCGCGCGGTTCCATGGGCATCGTCTACCTGGGAAGCGATCCCACCCTGCGCCGATCCGTTGCCATCAAGACCATGCGCCTCGATCAAGATCTTGATCCGGCCGAGCTACAGGCCTTCAAGGAGCGGTTCTTTCGGGAGGCCGAATCGACCGCGCGCCTTTCCCATCCGCATATTGTGACAATCTATGATGCCGGCGAAGAGGAGAACGTCGGCTACCTGGCAATGGAGCTGGTGGAGGGAATGACGTTGGAGGCAATGTGCAAGAAAGACAAACGGTTGTCGACACCCCGTGTGTTGGAAATGGGGGCCACGGTGGCAGACGCTCTCGACTATGCCCATCGTCAGGGCGTCGTCCATCGAGACATCAAGCCAAGCAATATCATGCTGACACAAGGAAACACGATCAAGGTGATGGACTTCGGAATCGCGCGGATAAACGCCTCAACGCGAACCCAAACCAGCGTAATACTGGGAACACCGAGCTACATGTCGCCTGAGCAAATTGCCGGGAACAAGGTTGACGGGCGATCAGACATCTTTTCGCTGGGCGTTGTCCTCTACGAGCTACTCACCGGTCACAGACCATTCACCGCTTCGAACCTATCGGCACTGTTGTTTGCCATCGCGCACACCCCTCCTCCCAGAGCGAGGACCCTCTGTCCTGACTTACCGTCCCAGGTGGAAATGATTCTGGATCGCTCGCTGGAGAAAGGCATGGCGCAACGCTATCAACGTGCAGGCGACCTCGCGCGAGATCTACGCTCTTGCCTCCAGACTTCTCCCGCGTAGAAAGGAGGACTCCCCGCCCTCACTGCTCAGGCTCTCTCCCAGAATTCCTTTGGGCCAGAGTTCGGGCGCAACCCGCGGAGAGTTGATTGGAGTGGTCTTCTAGGCATTGCACCATAGCCCCCCGTCTCCGACTCACGCTGCGACAGAGACGCCGAGCGTCCTCCTCACAGGCCATTTTCATGTTGCTAGCGAATGTCTTCAATTGCATCAGACGTTCCCGGAGCATCGTTTGGCACACCGGGGCAAGCTGTCGGGCTTTCTCCTCGATGCACCGTCTACGGGCACCGCCCTGAGGGGACGCATCGCGACACAGTGCCTCAAGTTCGGCACGACAGACTGCTTCACTTTCTTCCGAGCTTGGAATGCGCTCACGCATGGAGGTGCGAAGAGGGGGTGAAGACACTGGGACCGGAGCCGAGGAGGGTTGGGGCACCAGGTCAGGCATCTCAGCCAGAGACGGGTTTGGCTGAGATTGCGCGGGTCCGTCATGCTGGGGAATAACCGTGGAGGAACGTGGCGAACTGTCATCGGGAGTGACCTGACGGGGGGAAAGACTCTGAAGAACGACCAGCCACACGGCCCCAAGCACACACACACTGAGGAGTCCGGCGAATATGGAAGCAGGGAGTGGTGGGAGGCGCAACGAAGCCTGCCTTGCGAGCTAGTTTTCCGGCGTTTCGACGATGTGATTTTCGAAGCGCGTACAGCCTTCAGCAAGAAGCCGGTTGGTCAGCATTTCCCCCGGCCATTCGATCGGGAGATCGGCAGTGAACACCCACACGTCCGGCGACGTCCACACGGGACCATGATCTTCAGGCAACTCAGGATCGAACAGGTCCGTCCACACAGGCATGTAAACGCCGTTGCCGCACTGCGTGTGGAGGTGCACGATCACCCGTCCTCGCATTTGAGGGTCAAGGTCTCGCCACACTGCCGCCGTCTCATCGGCGAGACGGTGGAGCCGCACCGCGTTTTGTGCATCAAACATGGCGTAGGCAGCATAGACCGGTGCTTGCAACATGTTTGGGGCTCGAGCAAGCTCAGGGCATTGGGCGGCAAGGCCGCCGAGCAGGGCTTGACGATCCTCATCTTCCAGAGATTCTGGCAGATCAGGCTCGGGCATACCGATGAGTTGAAAGATCAGAAACGCGGTGGATTCGACCGGCGTATGGAGGCGAGCCGCAAGCGGGTGTGGCTGTTGAGACTCCGCAAGCGAGGAAAGGTGCTCGTTCAGCCCGTGGAGTGTCAGGAGGTCCAGTGTTGCATCCGTCAACAACCGCGGCTCGACGGTCACCACCGTCCCAGCCGGCAACCGAAGATGCTTGTGCAGGAGATTCGCAGTGGCCACAGGGTCGACCTTCAATCCAAGCGGCAGGCCAAGGTCCGTTTGGAGTGGAAGCTCGAGGGCCGCCATCACGGCATAGGCGGTTTTATCATCAGGATGGCCGTCGAGCATGACGGAGCAGGCCGCTTCTGCCAGCAAATCGAAGAGCCACTCGGCCATTTCCTCATCCAGCGCGGCCAGGACCGTCAGGAGGTCCTGTTCACGATCTTGTTCGAGAAAGGCTTGGAGGGTATCAACGGCAACATCGGCGTCACCGTGGTCATGGCGGCGTGCATTAATGAGGTGGATGAGATCGCGCGTCAAAGGATCGGGCCGATACCAACTAGACATGTCCTTCTCCGCAATTCATGAGCACGAGTGAGCCGGATACTCATCCAGAGTGACGACTACCTCATGTTGCCAAAGTTTTCGACAAGAGGCAAGTCGAGAGCATCATCTTGAAGACATGACCAAGGAGCCAGGCTCGGGCCGGAAGACCTGGCTCGTGGTTATTCCCCGATAACCTTCACCAGGACACGCTTGCGCCGGCGACCGTCGAATTCCCCGTAAAAAATCTGCTCCCAGGGACCAAAATCCAACTGTCCCTTAGTAATCGCGACGACGACTTCTCTCCCCATCACCTGCCGCTTGAGGTGGGCATCCCCATTGTCTTCACCGGTGTGGTGATGGCGGTAGTCTTTTCCAAACGGAGCCAGTCCGTCTAGGAACTCATCAAAGTCCTTGATCAGGCCCTGCTCATCATCGTTAATATAGACACTCGCGGTGATATGCATGGCGTTGACGAGGACGAACCCTTCCTGAACTCCGCTCTTCCGGACGGCGGCCTCGACCTGCGGGGTAATATTCAGGTAGGCTCGCCTCGTCTGCGTTTCGAAACACAGTTCGTCCCGATAGGATTTCATAACCCCCTTCCATCCACAGTCGTCAAATTCTGCTCCAGGCGCGAACGAGATGCAAGGACTTTTGGCTCTCACGGACGGGGGCGGCTCGAAGAAGAAAATATGAGAGGGCATAGCTCAGCCCTTCGCGTTCCCTTATAATATAGGGAAACAAGAGAATACCCCACACCTCGAGAGGTTCACCTCGATGTCTCGCTCACCCTTGAGCCCCCCACGCCTGACGAAGAGCGCACTGACGGTCCTTCGTCGACGCTACCTTATAAAGAATGAAGCTGGAATACCGATCGAAACGCCCGCCCAAATGTTTTGGCGCGTGGCAACCAACGTTGCGCAAGCGGAAGATCTGTATAGAAAAGGGGACCGACAGAGGAAAAAGAACCTGGCGAGTGAAACACGTTCACGAATGGCGACCACCTTTTATGAGCTGATGGCCAAACTCGACTTTCTCCCGAACTCTCCCGCCTTGATGAATGCCGGAAGGGAGCTTCAGCAGCTTTCCGCCTGTTTTGTTCTGCCCGTCGAGGACTCCCTAGAAGACATTTTTGGAGCGGTCCGGCATCAAGCGTTGATTCACCAGTCGGGCGGTGGAACGGGTTTCACCTTCAGCCACCTCCGTCCTAAGAATGATCGGGTGGCCTCCACGAGTGGCGTCGCGTCTGGCCCTGTCTCGTTCATGAGAATTTTCAACATGGCCACCGAAGTCATCAAGCAGGGGGGAACCCGTCGGGGGGCAAACATGGGTATCCTCCGGGTCGATCACCCCGACATTGCTGAATTCATCAATCTGAAACGAGACCTCCAAGAACTCACGAATTTCAATGTGTCCGTCGGGATCACCGACACCTTCATGAAAGCGCTGGACCAGGATAAGCGATACCCTCTCATCAACCCTCGGACAGGTCGTACCACCACTCGCCTCGCCGCAAAGGAAGTCTTTGAGCGGCTGGTCGAAGCGGCCTGGGCGACCGGCGAGCCGGGGGTTCTTTTTCTCGACACCATTAACCGACAGAACCCTACACCCCAGCTGGGACCTATTGAGGCGACGAATCCATGTAGTGAACAACCCTTGCTCCCGTACGAGTCGTGTATTCTCGGGTCCCTGAACCTGGCCAAATTTGTTGCCGGCCCTCCAGCATCTCCACATATCGCGTTTGATCGGCTAGGACAAGTCATTCCGTTCACGGTTCGTTTCCTCGATAATGTGATCGACGTGAATCGCTTCCCTATGCCTCAGATCGAATCGACCACGAAGGGCAATCGGAAAATCGGGCTGGGCGTGATGGGGTTTGCGGACATGTTGATTCAACTCGGGATCCCCTACGACACAGACGAAGCCCTGAAAGTGGGAGAACAGGTCATGGGCTTTGTGCGTGACCGGGCACATGCGGCGTCACGAGAGTTGGCGAAAGAGCGAGGCACATTTCCCACGTACAAAGGCAGTCGGCTCGCGCAGGAAGGCCGCCGGCTTCGCAACGCCACCGTCACCACCGTCGCACCGACCGGGACGATCAGCATCATCGCGGACTGCTCAGCGGGTATCGAGCCACTGTATGCGGTCAGTTACGTCCGGACAGTGATGGAGGACGTGCGCCTGCCGACGATTGATCCCGTTTTTGTGAAGCGGGCTCGTGCAGCAGGCATTCTGTCCCAGGAACTGCTCGATCGTGTCGCGTCGACAGAATCAATCCAGGACTTGGAGGAGATCCCCAAGGAGCTGAGGCGCCTCTTTGTCACGGCTCATGATGTGTCCCCGGAGTACCATGTCCGCATGCAAGCCGTATTTCAGAAATACAGCGATAGCGGCGTATCAAAAACCATCAACCTTCCGGCTCATGCCACCAAAGCTGATGTGGCCAAAGCGTTCAGGCTCGCGTATCGGCTCGGCTGCAAAGGAATCACTGTCTTCCGCACAGGAAGCCGAGGAACCCAGGTATTGTCCTGCGCCAACGTACAGCTTTGCTGACCGCCGTCGAACAGTCATCAGGTCCAAAAGGTCAAAACCCCTTAGTGTCTTTCCCATGACGTTCAAACTTTCACACTTTCAAACCTTCTAACGGTAGTGATGCCCCGTCTTCCAGCTGTCGCGGGTCAATTCTACGAGCGCTCCCCTGACCGGCTTCGGGACCAGGTCATGAGCTATATGGATACCTCCGCCCCTCGTCAGTCCGCCGTAGCAGTCATCGCTCCGCATGCGGGGCTCATGTATTCTGGACCTGTCGCGGGCGCCGTGTACTCTCACGTCCGTGTACCCGAGTCGGTGATTCTCATCGGCCCAAACCATTCCGGCCAAGGACCACGAATTTCTGTGTTTCCCCAGGGGACATGGCAGATCCCTGGCGCCGAGTTCCCTGTCGATCAGGAGCTAGTGAACACGCTTCTCGCTCGGATTCCCCAGGCGGAAGCAGACGAGTCGGCCCACCAGTTCGAGCATTGCCTCGAAGTCCAACTTCCCTTTCTATGGCAGGCCCGCTCTAACCTTCGTATTGTTCCCATTGTGCTGAGCTCGCTGAGCCAGGAACTCTGTCAGGAGCTAGGACAGGGGATCGCTGAAATTATTCGAGAGCGCTCCCAAGGAACGTCCGCGACCCCACCACTCATCGTGGCCACCACCGACATGAACCATTACGAGCCGGAAAGGCCCACGAGAGAGAAGGACGCCCTGGCTATTGAAGCCATTCAACAGGTGAACCCAGACTCCCTGCGGGAAACCGTCCGAGCAAACAGGATTTCCATGTGTGGGTTGGGCCCAACCCTCACGACGCTCCTGGCGGTCAATGCCTTGGTAATTCCACGTGCCACCTTGATTCGATATGCGACTTCAGGGGAAGTGAGCGGTGACCTTGAACGGGTGGTTGGATACGCGGGTTTTATTTTCTCTGACGCGACCTCGTCTGACGAAATTTTCTAACAAATTTGACAGGATGCCTCGATGATGGTATCTACAGGGTCTGTTGTGTAACTCACGCAGTGAGTGTGTTCCACTAAGGAGGCTCCCCGATGGTTGCTCTCTCCACCCACCCCCTTTTGGCGAACCCATACGCCAATCCTTTCCTGTTTTTTGCCAGGGAAACTGAACCAGATTTGGATTTCGACGAAGATCTAGACGAATTAGAGGACGAGACCTCATCCCGCAGCTATTCGCCCAAGGGCCCTCGAAAAAAATCGAGCCGTGGCCCGTTGATGTGGTTGTTGATTCTCTTGATCGTCGCGGGCGGCGGGTATCTAGCTATGAACCCCGACCTCCTCATGGATACGCTCGGCCCCATGATGGGTGAAGCGCCTCCAGCTCCAGTGGTCGTCAAACCACCCCCTACACCACAAGTGACTCCCCCTGTGGCTCCTCAGGCCACACCAACGCCCCCCGCCCCGGGGGCTCTCCCTTCGCCTCGGTTCAGTGAGGGGCAACCTGTCTCGGTGGTCATCGATCCTGCCGCGCCGGGAGCAGCGATTGCGCTGAAGGCCGACGCCGCTGGAACGCGTCCAGGTCCCACGGTAAAACCAGGCGCGACGCTGACCGTGTTGGACGGGAGCTTTGAAAACAATGTCTGGGTCTACTCCGTTCGGACTCAGGGCGGGGCAGTCGGCTGGATCCCGGAAAATAAGCTGATCGCGAAGCCCTGACCTTGACCAAGGGGATCCTCCGGCTGCGTGGTCCCCTCAATAGACCGTATACCCGCCCCGGCACGCTCTTCCCTCATTCCGTTCCATGGCCTGTGATATAATGCCGCTCTGAAATTGTTTGGACAGAGCGATGCTACGAGCCATCTTTTTCGATTTTGACGGCGTCCTTGCAGATAGCGAACCCATTCACTTCGCCATGCTTCAACGCGTCCTCGGCGAAGTCGGTATCTTTTTGAGCAAGGAAGAATACTATTCGTCCTACCTCGGATACGACGACAGGGGATGCTTCGAGGCGGCTCTGACTACGCACGGCCGCCCGATCTCACCGCCGGTCATTGCGGATCTGGTCTCACGCAAAGCACGTGTGTTCTTAGACCATCTCAAGCGTCACACGGTCATGTACCCCGGGATCCCGGAGTTTGTTCGTGAGGCGGCAACCCGCTACCGCCTGGCCATTGTTTCCGGCGCACTGCGACAGGAGATCGAGTTTATATTGGAACAAGCCGGAATTCGGAAGGAGTTCGAGCACATCACGAGCGCCGAAGACGTGACTCGGGGCAAGCCTCACCCCGAGGGCTTTCTCCTGGCGCTCACGGCTCTCAACCAACGCAGCCTCGATGCATCGAGTCCGTTGCGTGCTGAAGAATGCCTGGTGATCGAGGACTCGATCCCCGGCATCCGAGCGGGAACGGCCGCAGGGATGAGAGTATTGGCGGTCACCACCAGCCACGGACGTGAAGACTTGCGGGAGGCCGATTGGATTACGACGTCATTGAGTGCAGTCGACCTTGGGGAACTCGAGCGGGACTTATGGCCCATTGGCTAATACCCTCCCCTCATGAACTGGAAGGGAACGGGACATGAGAGTCTGCTCCCTGATCCCGGGCGCAACAGAAGTCGTGGCTGCCTTGGGGCGGGCGGACAGCCTCGTCGGCATCAGTCACGAATGTGATTTTCCTCCGGAGATACGCAACAAACCGGTGATGGTCCGCGCCACCATCGAGACCGACCACTCGGACAGCCTGGAGATCGACACGCAGGTGAAGAACACCCTGGCCAAGGGGGGAGACCTCTATCGCTTGGATGAGGACCTCTTTGAACGTGCACAGCCTGACATCGTGATTACCCAGGAGTTGTGCCAGGTCTGTGCGGTGACACCTGGTCAACTCCAGCGCGCCCTCGAGACCCTGCCACAATGGCCACAAGTGTTGTCACTGAATCCCACTCACTTGGAGGGAGTCCTGACGGACATTGAACGAATCGGGGCAGCGATCGGCCGTGACACCGAAGCACGCGCGTATGCGGCATCTTTGCGCGCCAGACTCCATGCCCTGCAACGCCAGGTCTCTTCTGCCTCCGAATGTCCTCGTGTTCTCTGCGTGGAATGGCTCAATCCTCTGTACATCGCAGGCCATTGGATCCCCGACATGGTCGTCTTGGCGGGTGGACAGGACCCGCTGGGATCACCGGGCGAACCCTCGAGGCCTGTAACCTGGGATCAGGTGGAAGAGGCCAAACCCGATGTTTTGGTGCTCATGCCCTGCGGCTTTTCCATTGAACGGACACTCCATGAACTCCAGAGCCTGACTATCGACTGGAATTGGACAGCTCTACCAGCGGTACGGAACGGGAGGGTGTTTGCAGTCGATGCCTCCTCGTATTTCAGTCGCCCCGGCCCTCGGCTGGTGGAAGGAGTGGCCATCTTGGCCTCAATCATTCACCCCACACTGTGTGCCGAATCCCCAATACGGGGGGTTCGAGCCGTGGACCTATTCCATGAGCACCGTCGCTGAAGGCACCCTCATGACCACATCCGAAGCGCAGACCTATTGCGCCAAGCTCACAAGGCACGCCGGGAGCAATTTTTATTATTCATTTTTGTTTCTCCCGAGACCCAAGAGGGACGCGATGTATACCATCTATGCCTTCTGCCGGGCGGTGGATAGTGCCGTCGATGACCCGCCCCCGGGAACCGATCCACTCGTCAACCTCAAGAACTGGCGGAGTGAGTTGGCTGCAGCCTATGACGGTAGCCCGAATCATCCTGTCACCATCAGCCTGGCCGAACATGCTCGCAAGTGGCACATTCCTCAGGAATACTTCGAAGAACTCATGGCCGGTGTCGAGATGGATTTGACCATCTCCCGCTACGCAACTTTTCACGAACTCTATCGGTATTGTTTCCGTGTGGCCTCTGTGGTTGGGTTGATTTGCCTGAAGATCTTTGAGACCAAATCCACCCAAGCCAGCGATTACGCCGTCAACCTCGGTCTCGCATTCCAATTGACCAATATCCTACGGGATCTCGCCTCCGATGCCGACCGCGGACGCATCTATCTTCCGCAGGACGAACTGATCCGTTTTCGGTGTCACGAAGACGATATTCTGAAGCGACAGCACTCGCCCGCCTTCGTCGAACTCATGCAATTCCAGTGTGGGAGAGCGCGTGACTACTACCAAAGGGCACAGCAGGCGGTGAAGGCCCTCCCCGGCGCCGACCGCAAAGCCTTGACGGTGGCAGAGATCATGCGCGGGGTGTATTCCCGAATTTTGGACAAGATTGAAGAGTCGAATTACCAGGTATTCGGGCCTCGGGTCAGCTTGTCTACATCCAACCGATTGGCGATTGCCGCGGGAGTCTGGCTCAGGTCCAGACTTCCATCTCTTCCGTTTCGGACGCCCTCGACTTGATGAAAAACACAGTGCTGGTGATTGGCGGCGGTCCAGCCGGCATCGCCGCGGCCGTTCGTCTCTGTGCGAAGGGCTATGGGGTCACCCTCCTCGAGCAGAGCGACAGACTGGGCGGACGGCTACATGGCGTGCCATCCGTATTGTTCGGCTGGCACAAAGCAAGCCTGGCGCTGTTGGACAGTCTGGGAACGGCAGACTTGGTGACCCGTTCCGACTCCATCAATATTGAATTCGCCGGCGTTCACCGGGCACGCCTCGGCCGTCCGCTTCTTCCCGGCCCTCTCCATGGGGTACTCGGGCTCGCCCTCTTTGGTGGTCTTTCCACACGTGATCGCGTGCGGGCCCTAACCCAGATCGAACGCGCCTGGGAGGGAGTGCCTCCCCTCCCCATCGATCTGGATAGCCGTACCGCTGATCGTTGGCTCGCGGAGGGGGGGCAATCTGAGACCGCCCGGAACCGGATCTGGGCTCCCCTGGCACGATTTTTTTTGGGAGGGGACCTCTCGGAGGTGTCTGCCAGCATGCTCCTCCGCATGTTCAGAGACTGCTTTCTTTCCTCACGCAGGAATTCCGCACTCGCCATCCCGTCGGCACCCGTCGACGCCCTTCTGGTGAACCCGGCCTTGACACAACTCAAACGGGCCGACGCGACTGTCAGGCTCGGGAATCCGGTCTCCCAGATCATATGTGATGCCGAGAAGGTCACGGGAGTAGGCGTTGAGAGCGGAGAGACCTTGACGGCCGATTGGTACGTCGCGGCAATTCCTCACCACAAACTTCGCGCCGTACTTTCTGATCGTACCCTGACCCGCTTCTCTTATTTCGAACAGCTCACACGATTGACCGATTCTCCTGCGGTGACGATCCATTTCAAGTCGGCTCAGGCACCGTGGCCACCTAGGCTGGTCCTCTTGAGCGGGCTCACGTTTCATTGGCTCGTCACCCACGGAGCGGTGAAAACAGAACCTTCCCTTCCACCGATGTCTCTTGTGTCAGTGGGAAACAAGGACCTCCTGGCATACGACGACCAACATCTTCTGCAACTGGCGCGTTCGGATCTCAACAGAGCGGTTCCTGATTGCTCACACATCACCGATGGCGAGGCCCTGATTGTTCGTGATTCCCACGCATGCCTCTCACTGTGCCCCGGCTCTTCAACACTTCGTCCTCTTGAACAGGGCCCTATGGCTAACCTCTTGCTTGCGGGAGAATGGACAGACACAGGTCTTCCCTCCTGCTTGGAGAGTGCCGTACGCAGCGGAGAGCGCTGTGCCGCGACGATCGTGGCTCACAACCCATCCCCCCGCTGATTCCACGCTCACAGTAGGAGACCGTGCTCTCGATGCGCACACAACACGTTCGTGCAGTCCAGGTCGCGAGCACCCACACGCACGGAGTGTTATGGCGCCTCGCGCCGACCAACTCACGTCTTGCCGTGAATCAACGGAGTCTATCCGCGTGACACTCTCTCGTGGGATTCTCACCCTCAGGGCGCAAGTAGATCTTCTGCGGCAGCAGGAAAACTCGGCGACAGATGAAATCGAGACCCTCGACGAATAATCCATGCGTCTGGCGATCCAGAATCTCTCATAAAAAAACGGGACCCCTTAGGGAACAGGCGGGCAAACAGCAA
>JBFJQA010000099.1:0-11195 GCA_041616875.1 Nitrospiraceae bacterium
CCAGAAGAATCCTTGTCGGTACCAGATTGATCGGTTTGATCGCTTGGCGAATGCGGGGGGTCTGTAGAAAATAGCTTCGCCAAGGATTGACGTGTTCGATGGAGCCTCTTCACATTTGCTGGAGAGGCTCTTTTTTCTGTAGATTCTGGAACTGAGTGGCTCGAAAGGAAATAGTTCTGGAGCGTAGCTAGTGGATTAACAGAGAGTAGGAGCCGTTGTGTTCACCTCTATCGCATTCACCGTGTATCCTGTCACCAGCATGGCTCGCGCCCTGCACTTTTACGAGAGTGTCCTCGGGCTGCGGCAGACGTACAATTTTCAGGACGAGTGGGTGGAGTATGACATTGGATCTGGGACTTTTGCCATCACGACCACTGAGATGGGGCATACTCCAGGAGCCAAGGGCGCGGTCGTGGGGTTTGAAGTTGATGCCCTGGACACCTTCGTGAAGATGCTCAAGGACAAGTCTGTACCGTTTGCGGTTGATATCTTCGAGACGCCAGTATGCCGAATGGCAGTGATCGAAGACCCCGACAAGAACCACCTCGTGATTCACAAACGAAAGGACTGAAGAGCCGATGCCGCCAGCCTGTTGCCTAGATGCTGGGCTTCCAGAACCGCTAGCTCGCGGAAGACGAGTTGGCCACCACGATTCATAACCAAAGGTTTTGGGGGGAGCGGCGGTTTCTCACCGTAGAAATGAAGCAACGCAAACACCTCCCTTGCCAGCAAGAACAGAGCGGCTTATCCTGCAGCAGGACGAAATCCGGGGTCGTATCCAGAACAACATAACCCATAGTTAGGCTTCGCAAACTTATAGGATAGATTGTGGTGAACTACGCTAAAGCAACCGTGGAAGAATACTCGTGAAAGCGATTGTATACACACAATACGGACCACCGGATGTGCTTCAGCTCAGAGAGGTCCCAAAACCGACCCCCAAGGACGATGAAGTACTCATAAGAACCTATGCGGCAACAGTACTCGCAGGTGACTGTGAACTTCGAAGTTTCAATTTTCCACTCTGGTTCTGGCTTCCCTTTCGAATCTATATGGGTCTCATCAGACCAACACGAGTCAATATATTAGGGCAAGAATTAGCCGGGGAAATTGAATCCGTCGGCAAAGATGTCAAACTATTTAGCAAAGGTGACCAGGTTTTCGCAGCTACCGAAAGTAGGTTTGGTGCGTATGCCGAGTACACGTGTCTGCCTGAAGAAGGGGTGCTGGCAATAAAACCGGCCAATATGACGTATGAGGAAGCCGCCGCCGTGCCTACTGGGGGACTCAATGCATTACATTATCTGAGAAAAGGAAATATCCAGAGCGGAGAACAAGTTCTTATCAATGGCGCTTCTGGAAATATAGGTACCTTTGCGGTGCAGCTGGCCAAGTACTATGGGGCTGACGTGACTGGCGTGGACAGCACGGAGAAATTGGACATGCTGCGCTCGATTGGTGTGGACCACGTCATTGATTGCACTCAGGAAGATTTCACCACGAATGGTGAGACCTATGATGTGATTTTTGACGTGGTAGGCAAGAGTTCGTTTTCACGTAGTGTCAGATCGCTCAAGCAACATGGACGCTATCTTTTAGCCAATCCTCGGTTGGTACCGATGGTTCGAGGGCTATGGACTTCCATGATAAGCAGCAAGAAAGTACTATTTGGGTTTGCAAGCTATAAAACTGAAGATTTAATGTTCCTCAAAGAGCTTATTGAGGCGGGAAAGATACAATCGGTCATTGATAGACGCTATCCGTTGGAACAAGTTACCGAGGCGCACAGGTATGTCGACAAAGGATACAAAAAGGGAAATGTAATCATAACCTTGGCACATCACAGCGAAACCTAACAAAGCGCTGCCCCCAACCGCTATTCCGCTGCGCGTTATAGCGGCAAGTGAGCTTGGGGAATCAGAAAAGGGGTTGGGAGTCTTATTGTCTTTCGATCTGATGGAAAATCGTGTAGCAGCCATTGCACGCGACTCCTCAGCAGATTACGTATTTGCTCGGTGTGTTCGATTTGTGTCACGAAGCTGCGGGAAAGGGTGGAATTTTTAGTATCAGTGGAATTAATCGAATCTAACCTAAGCCCGCGAGCTGCAAAAGAAACGGGGAAACCATCGAAAAATCAAGCCACTAGATAATATGACTTATTCGCCCTGTTAGGACGAGGGCCCATCCCTCCGAATCGGGTCGAGTCCCAGGCGGCTCACCAGTTATTGCAAGAGGGTGCGTCGTCTCTGGCGTTTCTTCTCCAGCCCTGGTCCCGGTTTTTGTTCGCGCCAGACCTTCCACGGCCCTGATGCCGGTCACGGCACCGCCGTAAGGGTGCAGGGTGCCTTCGACCCGCGGTTTAGGAACCGCGTTTAGCCTCCTCAGATTCCCTCCACAGCCCTCGAACTTAATCCATCCGAGGGGTCCCTCAGGAGTTCTTGTATACCTGTGCGAAGAAGTCAGCGAATTCTTCTATTGAAGTACCGGTGGTACTCTTGGCCGTACGTGGTTGGTTGACGGCGAGTATGCCATCATTAATCGCCTGGCTCAGTTCGACTAACTGGTCGCTGGCATCCTCACTCAGTCCGAAGTCCATCATCCCCTTTTTCCCCTGTTCGGCAGAGAATTGCACATACTGCAAATCCGGCTTCCCGATTGTCTTACCAAAGACTTTGGTCACCTCATCCATCGAAATATCGCGTTCCCCCAATAGTTCGTGCACGGTCTTGCCAGAAAAATCTCTTTTGAGCAGATGCTCAGCCGCCACCGGCGCGACGTCTTGCGTCGCAATCATGGCAAATTTCACATCGCCCTTGATCCCACCACCGTTCACGCCCATGTGTTTGATCATCCCGATGTTTGCTAACAAGTTTTCCATGAAATACGTGGGTCTCAGATGGAGAATATTGACATCACGGAGGGTGTTGAGTTTTTGCTCGACATCGTACAGACCTTTGATGGGGCCGGTTTTTTCTGGCAAATGCGCGCCGTGGCTACTCAAGAACACCACATGCCTGACGCCCGACTCTTGTATCGCCTTGACAATATTGGCCCCGATCTCATTGGAGTACCCTCGGAAATCATTTGCCGTATACGCGGGCGGGATCAAGGCAAAGACCGCGTCGGCGCCCGTAAAGGCCTTTGTTAAAAACCCTGCATCTGCCACATCGCCAACCGCTGCCTCAGCTCCACGATCCACAAAAGGTTTGAGTCGCTCTGCCGATCGGCCAAGGACTTTGACCTTTTCGCCCTTGTCGAGCAAGATATCCGCTAGTTTACTGCCAATATTACCAGTCGCACCCATAATGGCGTACATCGTCTACCCCTCCTGAATTGTGATTTTGGAAGAATGATTCAGTAAAAGAACTATACCTATGAAGTGAACTGCTTTGCCGGTTGAAGAGACTGCCGCACGAAGGTCGTGCCAAATGCAAAGGAACTGTTTCTAACCCCGATCACGTCAGTCGAATCTGATGGTTCTGTCTGTGATAGACAGGCACTAGTCGTTCTGTTCCCCGCACAGGAGGACGATCTTCCCGGTCACCGACCCACGGGCGAGTAGGTCCTGTGCCTGCCTGGCCTCTGTCAGCGGTAGGCGTGCCGCAATCACCGGTTTGATCTTGCGGTCACCGCTTGGCATATTACTCGATGCGCGTGTAGGCAATCTCGACACTCTTGCCTTGCTTGCCCTCGTCATACTGGGTCCAGCGTTGCGTCATGCTCCCGCCGTTTAACGTTATCGAGACTGCGTGCATATGCATGTCATTGGCTACGTCAATGTCGACTTCCTTGGACAGATCAAACACCAACACGTTGCCTTCCATTCCTCTCAGCACCATCTTGGGTTGATTGCCCAGCGAGCAGTAGTGGGTCATCGCCAGAGTTTTGTCGTGATCGTCGTGATACACGGTGATCATTTCATGCGGCGCGCCCTCGAAGACGGTCTCCACGATCGCGCTGCCGCCCGACGTCAGCTTGTAGCTGGCCGTGATCCTCTCGGGCCCCTTTCCCATATCGAGCGTGCCCTCCCATGAACCGACGAGCTCCTTCATACGCTCGAACGCTTCGGAGCCGACGTATGGCTTGTGCTCCTGCTCGGCGGCGTGAACGGATCCGAAGACCAACAGGCTGCCTAGAGAAGCCAGGATAAGTTTATATGCATTCATGACTCGTTCCTCCGTGGTTGATCGATGAAGTGTAGGATCCGGCACCAGATGAGTCGTTTCAAGATGACGTCTCCCATTTCCGGTCGTAGCCTTGGGACTCTGTAAACCTAGGCTGTCTTTCTGGGATGTGTCAAGTGCGGGTGGACACTGCGTCGTAGCCCTTCTGCACACCTCGAAACATCCCGTTCACCAAACCCTGCCGACTTTAGGCTCGCAACACTCTGATCTTCCAGGCTGTCACACGAAGCAGAGGAGTGTCCGTAAATGAGAACGTATTGCAACGGGGGAGAGAGGACTCGAGGACTTTTCATTCGAGGGCCGTTGTCCTATACAAGACAACATCCTGTAGGAGCTTGATATGACTTGATGGTAATTGGAGAGTGTGAATTCAACCGATCAATGCAACACCATTCGTACCAATCTTACTATGGAGGGTGGTGGGTATGGCACAATTCGGGCGACCTGGACTCACGGCGTCCCAGAAAGCGGCCGTGTGGCAACAATGGAAACGCGGGCTGTCGTTGAGCGAGATCGGGCGGGCGCTCGGCATGCATGCCGGGTCGATCCACGGCGTCGTGGCCTCCCAGGGGGGATCGTCCCCGGAACCCGTCGGCGGTCTCGCCTGGCTTTGAGGCTGGCGGAGCGCGAAGAGATTTCCCGGGGACTGGCGGCGGCCACATCCATTCGTCACATTGCGGCGAGACTCGGGCGAGCCCCCTCGACGGTGAGTCGCAAAATTGCCCGCCATGGCGGTCGACCCGGCTATCGCGCCGCGGGCGCAGGCGCGGCGCCCTGGCGAACTCCAACCGCAATTGCCTCGCCATGGGCGGAAGGCGCGATGCGCTGACGTGCAAAGTCAAGCACCGACCCCATCCACATCCGCAATGAGCACGTTTTGCAAACTAAGGAGCTCTTGCGCGGTCTTCTTTACTTGGTCTGCAGGGTGCGAAAATGGAGCGGGTCTTTGAGGTTTTGTAGCTCCCGGTAATAATAGAGCGGAGTCGGCCGCTGTCTCTTGAATCTCAGCTTTCTGAGAAACTCGATTTCGTCGTCGGTGGCCTCGCCGCTGAGGGAGGTATCCTGTAGAAATGCTGTGAGCCCTGGCTCTTCGTCGACCGGTTGCTCGGGTTCCCGTTCAAGAAACTCAAATGTTTTCAGGTGCCCCGGGACCACTCTGGGGTTTAAGACAATTTCCATCCCAAACGTCGTGAGGTCGATGTCCCAGGATTCAATCAGCGGATCCAAGAAGGCGAGACAGTTGTCACTCGACAGGGTAATGATAGTCGTATCCAAAAACTCGAGCATGATGACCCGCATCTGTTCATAGCTTTTGTGGCTGAGTCGAGCCACCTGATGCAGCCAGGATTCATTCTCCAGTTCTTGTTTGGCGACGCCCTTGATCACGTCCAACAGTTTCTGGGTGATGAAGCGTTCGAGTTCGCCGAAGGGTTGCTTCTCAAAAATGGCGCGTACGGTCATCTGTTTGTCGGGTGTGCATTTGCGGAGGATCAACTCGCGAACCTCTTGAAACAACGGAGCGGGTGGGTCCCCCAACTGTCGCTTCAATTGTTCGCGCCGCTGGAGATCCGCCAGCTTCGCAAGCTCCCCGCTCGGGAGCTTCAACACTTTGCCCAGCTTGTCGTAAATATCGGTCCGGTTCGACGCGGGGGGCGGTTTCTTCTGCGTCAGCACCTGTGAAATGTAGGATTCAGTCACTTGGGCGGCACGGGCCAAGTCTCTCTGCTCCAGCCCCAATTCCTCCAGGCGCTGCCTGATCAGCAAGGATACATCCACTGAATTCCCTCCGCTAGGTTAACTAAAATTGATTAATCAACTCAGGCAAATAGAAATATATCACATTGAACTTGACACAGTAAAGTGAATTCACTTACAATAGTTAATTATATGGGACCATACACTCATGTTCCAGGTCCTATGAACCAAGACAGGTTATCTGCAAGGATACCTTAGCGCACCCCATCCCGGGAGGTTGCCATGATTGCTCGACACGTGACCATGCATCTGAAGCCCAATAGCCTCGATGAGTTTACTCAAACGCTCGAGAAGGAAATCATTCCGCTGCTTCGCAAACAGAAAGGGTTCCAGGACGAGCTCACGTTCTACGCCCCAAGCGGACGGGAAGCGGTGGGCATCAGTTTGTGGGATAAGCAAGAGAACGCGGACACCTTTTATTTCGAAGGGTATCCTGAAGTGCTGAAGGCCCTATCGAGAGTGCTGCATGGCACGCCCCAGGTTAAAAATTGGGAGGTGTGTGACTCAAGCTCCCACAAAATCGCCGCTGCGGTAGGAGCCTAAAACCGACGGGTGTTTTCGTTCGAGAGAAACGGTGGGCTTGGCCGCCCTCCATCTTCCCCGGTGTAAAGGGGAGAGCCCCGCTGACTGTCCTGTCCCTCGCGCTTCCTGATCCTTCCTCGCGCGACCGATTCCCCGGTCTCCGCCGCTCTTCAGCCAGAGTCTCTTGGAAGTGCCATATCCATTGATTTTGAACACCAGGATCCTGGGCGTTCGTGTCAGAGACAAAGGTTGGTACCTCGTGCATCCTGGCCGCGTATAGGTATGAGAGGCCCGATGGAGATGTCAAGAGGTTGTGTGTGTCTATCCAGACCGAGGAGGCCACGAGTGAGCTGCTCACGTTGTCATGGGCTGATGGTGACCATCACGATGAAAGAGACGGCGACGAGCGAACATGTTTCTGGGTGGCGATGCCTGCTGTGCGGTGAGACCGTCGACCCTGGCATCGAGGCTAATCGGAGAGGGCATCAGGAACCGCCTCGAACCCGGGCTCGTCCTCCTGGCACTGTGGTGGGGGAATCAGCCAGGCTGAGGCGCAAGCGAAGGAGAGACTGACCGCCCGTACTAGTTGAAGACACGAAGGACTGAGAATCTTCCCGGTTGGGAGGAGATTAGATCATGACAAGGCTGTGCTTTATCGCGTGGGGCCTGGCGATGAAGCACCAAACCCTGAGGCCCGGAACAAGAGGAGATCACCCTTATGAACATCCATCTAATCACCAAGAGCACCGTACTTGCCGCGTCACTGGCAGCAGGCTTGTGTCTCCTTGCGCTGCCCATCCAGGCGGCGGATCAACATTCGGGAGCGGCCGTGCCTTCCGTTTCGCAGGCGGAAAAGCTTGACATCATGGCAGCGGGCGCAGTCAAGGACACGCTGGAGGCCTGTCTGGCCAGGATTCCCAAGGATGCCAGTGCCGGTCAGCGCATGATGGCCGAACAGGGCTGCGGGCAGGACCAGGAGACCCGGTCATCGACCGAAGTCGCACCTAAGTTCTGACCGCCCACCCCTGCGAACCGGAGTCCAGGGAAGAGAGTAAGCCAGGATTCAGATTCCGATTTCTGAGTCTCGGCCAGAAACAGAGATGACTGCGGGGCCTTCATAGCATCTTTTCGCTCCATCCTTCTCCCCTAAGAGGGGGACGGGTGGGGCGTGAGGGTGCGTGTGGTCCGAAGGTAAGCTCTGACAAGACTCTGAGGGCCGCTCGAGAGGGGAGACCGCCATGAAACGGCAAGGGATCATGACGGGGACCGTTACTGGCAGATTCCTCGAAGCGATGCGACGCGCCCCTGGTGGTCAGCTCGATGAATTGGTGTTGTGCTGACCAGGCTCATCTGGAAACAGATCTTTCTCGAAGTCGATCGCTCGAGTTGAACCGGGCAGGTGTGTGTGACGCCGAAGGGACTGGGAGTCGATGCGGTAAGGCTGCGGATCAAGGACAGCCATTGGCGGCCAATTTAACTGGTGACGCTCTCCCGTATTTCTATGACGACCCAATGCACACCATTCGAGACTAGGCTCTTTCGCCTCTTCCCCTGGCTTCTGCCGGCAGCGGAGCCACCCGAGGCTGGTTGAACTGAGTCATTGATGGGGCAGGAAGCCGAAGATGAGGACATCCCCAAGAAGTTAACTTTACCGTAGTGTCTCGTTCAGAAGACAAAGGAGGGCATGATGAACCAGGAGCAATTCAAGGCGAGTTGGTACCAACTCAAGAGAGCGCTAAAGACGCATTGGGAGAAACTCACGGATGAGGACCTCCGCCAGATTCAGGGTGATCTCGAAAAGTTCAATGGCACCATTCAGAAGCGATACGGCGAACTGAAAAAAGAAGAGGTCAGAAAATGGGCGAATCGCTGGTATGCACGGTGGACCGGGCAGTACGGAGGGTATTATGAAGAGGCGAAACCTGCGTCCTGACTGGGTCAACTGGTACCATCTATTACCTACATATAGCGGCCGAATCCCAAAGGTGGCCACACAGGCAGCTAGAGGGCAGAAAGGGAGATGAGTCGATGCGAAAGATTGTCATCAATAAGAGCTACGGGAGTAAGAGCAACGAAGGGTTTTGCCTCAGTCACCAGGCCTTTCTGCGGCTACGAGATTTGGGCCAACGGGAGGCGCTTCAGGAACCAGACCTTGGTGCATACTGGCCCAAAGGGGCGGGTCCACAAGAGCCGAGTTTGAATCGGTGTGGCAAGCTCGTCCCCCGAGACGATGAGAAGCTCGTGCAGGTGGTGGAGGAACTCGGTACTGGGGCCAACGGCCACTGCGCGGACCTGAAGATTGTGGAGATTCCCCATGATGTCCAGTGGAAGATTGAGAAAGTTGATTCGGTGGAGCGTGTGAGCGAGGTCCATCGCACCTGGAGCTGACACATCGAGGAACGAAGAGACGAAGGGAAGTGAGTGTGAGGTGTACCATGTGTCATGCGGAGGGCTGCCAGACAACGCGTTGCTGTGATCATGAGGGTTCTGGCTGGGTCGGTTGTGCGTAGCGTGGTCACCCCCCGGCCCGCTCCGAGACTCGCCGAGCGTTAGAGGCAGAAGTCCCTCTGATGTGGCCACTGGTACGCGCAAGGCACCTTCTAGCCAACTATCCTCCAGGTTTTTACCTCTGATTTTGGGAGAGTCATGTTATGGGAAGCCCTATAACTTGACAACCGTAGGACGCGCATATAGAGTGACGGTATATTCGCGTTTAGCTTCTTAAAGGGACGTGAGAGATCCTCTCTTGTGTCCTTCCCCTTACACCAGCCACCTCGTGCATTTGATTGACCAGCGGTTTTGTCAGACTAAGTGAACGGCTCCCCAGGCCTCTGCCAAAGCACAGCTCCCACCCGACGGTCCACCTCTCCTACGCAAGGACGTGACCAGGCTAACGGACGTTTCCGCACTCGGCAATAGAGTTGAAAACGCCAAGAGACTGACGTCTGCCTGAGGACTGCGGTGTGCCGTAAGCCGGTCACCAACCTGGAATGGGCAGGACAGCATATCGGAAAAGCATTCGCGTGAGTGAACGGACGGTATCGAACCGATGCGGTTGAGACCGAGATAAACAGAAGGGCGGTAAGACCACACAATGGATTGGGGAATCATAATAACCGCTGTGGCCATGGGAGTGATGCTCGTGTTGGCACTAGTCGAGACCAGCGGTCACGAGAAATGCTCATCGAGTACGGACGGGATCACTCTGTCATTTCTGGGACGGGAAAAGTCGTGGATGAGGAAGATCATTTTTGTGTCCCGCCTGCCGGCTTCCTTTACAGATGAGCGATTGAGCGAGCTCTTTGTCTCTCATGGGACAGTCGAGGTCACCTGGTTAGTTCGGAGCAGGATTACGGGGCACTCGGAAGGGTATGGGTTTGTCATGATGGGCACAGAAGAGGAAGCTCGGGGAGCGGTAGCGGCGCTGAGTGGCACCAGGGCGGAGGGAAACCTATTAGTGTTTCGAAGCATCTCCCGAAATCTCAGCCTTGCACAAGACGGCTTTTTGGCAAGTGAGAGAATTTGCTAATGCGTCTAGGTAACAGCCTCATTCCCTTCAACTGTGCTAGACACATCTAGCAGGAGCGTGGGCTGAATATGAAACTATCTGAGTGTGAACATAGCAAAGACACGGGGACATCCAGAGACGGTGAGCGTATGGATGGGCATCAAGTCAGACAACTCGAGGCTGCGTTAGTTCAAGTGAGGCGCTCGGAGCGGCGTCTCCTGGCCCAATATGCCGTGACCCGGGTTCTGGCCGAGTCCCCAACACTCAAGGACGCAGGTCAGGAAATCCTCCGTGCCATCGGGGAGAGCCTAGACTGGGGATTGGGGATATTCTGGAGCGTGGATGAGCAGGCTGAGGTACTCCGTTTTGTTGACCTGTGGTACGCGCCGCAGGTGGAAGCGTCCGCGTTCGTAGCGGACAGCCGGGAGCGAACCGTTCCACATGGCGTGGGCCTCGCCGGTCGTGTTTGGGCCAGCAACAAACCAATCTGGATTCCTGACGTCCTCGCGGATCCAAACTTCCGCCGGGCTCCACTGGCTAAGGTCGGACTTCATGGAGGGATTGCCTTTCCGGTTCGCAAGGGCGACCGCATTTACGGAGTCATTGAGTTTTTCAGCCATGAGGTCCGTGAGCCGGATCATGATGTCCTCCATATGGTGGCCGACATCGGGATCAAAATCGGTCAGTTCGTGGACCGCGAGCGGGCAAGAGAGGCGCTGCACGAAGCCGAGGCCCTGGCCGAGGTGGCAAGGCTTGTCGCAGATATCGGCCACGACATTAAGAATATGCTCATGCCGATCCAGACGGGAGCTGTCCTTCTTGAACAGGAGATCGACGAGTGCTACGAGGGGTTATCGGACACCCTGGCGGGCAAGCTGAACGCCAGCAGGAACGTGATGAAGGATCTCACTGCCATGATCGGGCGAGGGTCGCGTCGTATTCACGACCGTGTGAAGGAAATCGCGGACTCCATCAAGGGCGTGACGCGGCCGCCCCAGTTCGCGCCCTGCCGGATCGCCGATGTGGCGTCCAGCGTGTACGACACGGTTCACATCCTGGCTCAGGAACGGGACGTCTCTCTGCAGGTCGATCGTCTGGATACGCTCCCGGTGATCCAGGGCGATGAAAGTCGGCTGTTCAACGCGCTGTACAACCTTGTGAACAACGCGATTCCGGAAGTGCCACCCGGGGGGTCGGTGACGGTGCGAGGTCGGACCGACGCCGGG
>JBFJQA010000100.1:0-11171 GCA_041616875.1 Nitrospiraceae bacterium
GCCTCGTGGTTGCGGGTCTTCGAGCGCAGCGTTCCGCATCGGGAACAGGCCGAAGATGAGGCACGCGGGCCCGCGCTCAACCCGGACGTTATTGTGTTCGGCTTGGGGCGTTACGGCAGTCGCGTGGCCGCAGGTCTGCGCGAAGAGGGCTATGCCGTGCTGGGAGTGGATTTTGACCCCGAAGTGGTGGCACACTGCCATGCTCGAGGGTGGCCTGCTCATTACGGAGACGCCGAAGATCCAGAGTTGCCCGCCTCACTGCCTCTGAGCCGTGCCCGCTGGATCGCGAGCGCGATTCCGAGTTCCCAGACCAACCTCACACTGTTGCAGGCCCTCCGTGCCCATGGCTATGGCGGACGGCTGGCTCTGACCGCTCACACGATTCGCGAGGCCGACCTCTTGAAACGATCTGGTGCCGATGTCGTGCTCCTTCCGTTCGCGGACGCAGCTGAACGCGCCGTAGAACTGCTCACCCCTCTCCAGCATTCAATATCGGAGTCCAGTGAGGAAGCATGAACACAGGCAAGAGCGCTTCATTGCGAGGACGCGATGACAGCGAGAAGAGAGCGCGTGAGAATGAGAATCTTCTTGTGAGTTCGCGTAAAGTGGAACGCAAACTCATCCTCCTAGCGACCGACTTCTCGGTGCCTGCACAGCGAGCTTGCCTCTACGCGCTGAACTTAGCCTCCATCTTCAAGGCCCGTTTAGTGATCCTCACGGTGCTGAAGGCAGTTCCGTGGGCGAGCGGCAGCGCGCATCTCCATTCGCAGCAGACGGGCGCCTTGCTCGAGTTGGGGAAACTGGCCCGACTCGCGCAGGAGGGCGGCCACAGCCCGACGCCGATGTTGGTGCTCGGAAGTCCATCGGCCTCCATTTCTGAAATTGCCGATGAAGTGAGGGCCGCTCTCATTGTGATGGGCACCCATGGCCGAAGCGGCTGGGAGCGCCTGAAGCTTGGCAGCACGGCAGAGGTGGTGGTGCGGGAAGCCCCTTGTCCAGTGCTCACCGTGCGCGGGATCAGAGCGAACCGGACTCACGTGATTCACAGCCCGATTGTGCTGAGGAGGTTGCTGGTCCCTCTTGACTTTTCAACCTGCTCCGAGGAGGCCCTTGCGTATGCCACGAGGGTGGCGAAGCCGCTTGGTGCGAGTGTTCGGCTCCTGCATGTCTCTGAACCCGCTGCAACTAATCCTGTTCGCGCTGCCTCTAGGCCAGAGAGGGAAGAACTGGCCGATCAGGGACGCCTCAGGAAGCAGCTCCAACGCCGTGTATTGAGGCTCAGACACCACAAGATCCAGGCGGATGGTGTCATCAAAGCGGGAACCCCCGGTGAGGCGATCCTCGCAGAGGCCGAGGATGTCAATGCTGATATGATTGTCATGGGGGCAAGTGGCCGCCATGGCTTGAAACGGTTGGTGCTTGGCAGCGTTGCCGAATATGTTGTCGGGCATGCGGCCTGCCCGGTCCTGACGTTGAAGACTCCTCACTAGCGGACTAGGCACTTCCATAACGACCCTCGCGACGTTAATGAACCTCTCAGAGGGTGGGTGTGCCGTGCGAGGCACAAAGCCGATTCCCAACCAAGCCGTTTTGCTCCTCCGTTTTTATCCACCTGATTGGGATTCGCCAATTGAAATCAAAAGCGCACGTGTGTGCTGGGTACGGGGATGGGATTTCGGGGTGGAATTCCTCAACGTTAAGCCCGAGTTACAACTGCGGTTGCGCCACCTTATCCAAGAGCTGCAGACGCAGAAGAACAAGGTGGAGTGCTAGGCACCTGCGACCAGGCTGGTGCCACAGTTCTTTGGTGCCAACCTGGTGCCAAACCACCGTGTAACCATGACCCATCGTGATCTTCTTTATGCTGCGAATTCAATCTTCGTGCGGGGTTGGTGGCCATAGCTCCTGCTGGTTGGGATCAGGAAGAGATTAGTAATCAGCAGGTCGGTAGATGGTCAGTCGCTGTAGCAAGGCGACGCTTGAATCAAAAAGAGGTATCAATCTACTTGAAATGAAATAGCTTTCTTGATCTAGTCACCAGGAAATTGTTATTTACTCCCGGTTTCGGTCCCAGTTTTCTAACCAAGGGTGGTGGAGCAACGACAAAGCCCGCCTCTCGGAAGCAGGGCTTTCAATGGGAGGTAACCTTGCAGACTCATCGTTGTATTGCAGTTGCTCAAACGACGGTCCAATAGGTGGCGATGAAGAAGAACGGAGTGCGACAAAGCCAGTTGAAAATGGATGACTTAGCCCGATTTTCCCACGACCAATCGTGCCACTGATAGACTCCTACACGGGAGTAAAACATGCATCAGGGTAAACGCCTAGGAAAGCCCCGCCGCACACTAACACATTATTATCATCATCCTCATCTTCCCAAAACCTTCCAAGATCCGATCTGACAAACCAATCTTTGCAATTCGATTGTTCAATGGCATGGGAGTACCCTTTTGCGATCGAACATGAAATGACTTAAAACAATTGGCGCATCCTACTTGCCGAATAGGTTGGTAGATGTTGTCGAAAAGTAAACATAACTCGTTGCAATCTCCGTGTTTCCTTACCGCCGAGGTCCTAGTATCTCCCTGTTGTAATACTGTAATTTCCCGGCACATTCGAACCTACTGCCTCTCTGAATTCACAACCATCCTTGCAAGTAGTACAACAATGAATGAGACGCTCCTTCTCGTTTCAGGTAGCACCCATTTTTCCTTAGGTATCGCAGCAGCGCATTTTGCTTCACCCGATCGTCACCGTTTCGCAAATTGCGTCCGGCGGCGTGCCTCGCGAGGCATCTGCTCGCCGATCTTCCAAGATGAGAGCTATCCCATCGGCGAGATTGGCCCTCGCCTCCTCCTTGGTTTTGCCTTGTCCGTTTGCCCCGGGGATTTCGGGGCAGTAGGCCACAAACCATTCCCCGTCGCGTTCGATGATGGCCGTAAATTCGTTATGCATATGTCCCCCTACAGATAGGCTGACCTTTACCACCTACGGATGCGATTTCTGAACCAGAACGACGCTACCCGATTCTCTAAGGTCTGTCAATCGCGTGCAACGACGACAAGTAACACCCTTAGTTAGGATCATCATGGATCATCACAAAGCGCAGCGGACCGAATCAATTTCCAACCGCAAAAGCGTACGAGTGCCTCCTACTTCCACCTTTCAATGCGCCGCCAGGATCACTGCCACATCGGCTGGCCCGGAAACTGCCGGAGCCGGATCGCTTCATCTTTAAGGCTTGGGTGAATCGTTGCCGTTGGGCCATCGGACCCCTCCAGAGCAATTGTTCCCTTTTCGAGGTGTCCACGTAAACGGGGCTAGCTCTTACAACTTTTCTGAAGCCTTGCACCGGCACGTGCGCCCCCGCGGTACCTGGGGGCCGCCTTCAGGAGTAGGCACCGCACCATGGCACCGAGTGGTCAATCAGCCGCCCCTGCTCGCAAGAAAAATAGAAGGCCCCTCACCTGGCTCCTCTCCCCAGAGGGGCGAGGAGAGCGGAAAAACGGCGGAGATGGGCTGCGTGGAGAAGAAGATGCCAATGATTCAGATGCATACCTCCGTTCGGGAACACAGTCACTGGCCGTTCCCCTGACTACCCAGAGGTAGTTAGACCCAGTCCGATTCTTCTCGATGGCGAGTGGACCGTCCTTGCGAGGCTAAGACCTCCCGAATCTTTTGGCTCTTTTCATCCAGGCCAGCGGCCTCGGGGTCAGGGAGGATCCAGGCATCGGCCGGGGCCAGTTCGATGCGGTAATGATTCGTGTTGATCGAAAACCACTCTATATATGGATGCGGCGAGAGGTTGGGGTGGGGATCGAAGGAGATGAGGCTGACTTCCCCCACCTGAGGAATCTCGAAGTCACCGAGGGCCTGTCCGGCCATGTCCTCGTCTTCAAATTTCGGGTTGTGGAACCGAATGGCTTTCCCTGCAATTTCGCCACGGAAGTCGCCCTTGAGGTAGATATCCACCTGGCCGAGGAGGGCCAGTGTGACCTGCCCGACGACGGACCCAGACTGCCGATTATCCAACCATCCTTCCTTGACCCATCGCCCATTCCCGAACTTTTGTGCCATAGAGATCCTTCCCTTCGTTATCCCGGAACGGGCGTGTGACTGGCCGCCTCCACCCGTGCCTCGGTTCTCGTCACCGAGCCAAGTAGGACTGCGACCAAGATGAGGCCGCTCCCCAGCACCCCACGTGGACCGAGCTGTTCGCCCAGGACCATCCACGCCATCCAGGCTGCAAAGACCGGCTCAAGAATAAAAATCAAGGCGACCCTCTGGGCGGCCACGAATTTCTGCCCCCAGATTTGAGCGGCCAAGGCGCCCGTTGCCAGCACGCCACAAATGAGCAGAGCGATCAGCAGGTTGCTGGTCGGAGCCAGCTCGGCTGCGTTCGGGGCTTCAAGCGCCATCGCAGGCACGAGAACCGAGGTCATGAACAGCATTTGCCACGCGAGGATGGAAGGCGATGCGCCCCGACGGCTAAATTTCTCCAAGCAGGCGATGTGTCCCGCGAAGGCTGCCGCGCAGGCCAGCGTCCAGAGATCCCCGGGATTGACCGAGACCAACGGATCGACCAGAAACCACAGCCCACTCAAGGCGATGAAGGCAGAGAGCCACGTCCGTCCGTCGAATCGTCTGAGCACGAGCGGCACGAACACCACATAGAGGGCGGTGATGAAGGCCGAGTTCGAGGCCGTCGTGTATCGGAGCCCCACCGTCTGCGTGGCGTAGCCCATGAACAAGAACCCTGTGGCGATGACGCTCATGCGCAACACCTGGCGCTCAGCCCGCAACTGACCGCGGAGAGCCAACATCACGCCAAAGACCAGCAGTGTGCCGAGCAGAAAACGCAGCAGTAAAAACGTGAACGGCTGGACTTGAGTCAGAGCCACTTTGGTGGCTGGAAAGGTGGCGCCCCAGATCAGCGTACAGAACACGAGGGCCAGGTAGGGCATTCTTATGAGCAGCGTGCTGCGCGTTTCTGTCGGTTATGGGACACGCCGGAAGACAGCCGTGACGCTGTCAGCATCAGGGCTTGCAGAGGGGACACATTTTATGAATTGACGTCCCGGACAGCTCGAGGGCGTCGAGCGCCCGTTCCTTGTCAGGATAATCAAACCAGGCCCCTTCCCAAAAATCCGTACTGGTAATGTGGGAGGGGACCTCTGCGCATCGTTCGCGATGGAGGATTGCCCGATCGTTTTGCCGTGCAATTTGGACCCAGTAAATCATGGCCTCGACCTACCCTCCTGACATTCCTTGGAGAGGCCGGTGTGGAGCACAGCCGCCGTTCCCAGAGATGTGCTGGTTCTCAGGGCTGGAGTACCCACTCGTCCTTTTCGATCACGACCTTTTGGCCGGCTTCTAATTTCTTCACTTGGTCTTTCTCGAAGAGCTTCATGTATCGCTCAATACGATCGGGATCGTCGATCCGTTCCTCCTGTCTGAGCCCACTGGTCAACTTATACTTGCGAATCAAGACTGGCATGGCCCCTCCCTTTCCCTCACTCATCTGTCTCACCACCAAAACAGACTACACTAATCAAAAAGTATTGGCGGGGTCAAGACCTTAAACCGCCCCCTGGTCGCTGGTTTCAGCCTCTGTGGCTGGCCCATGGCCACGGGTCGCAACCTTGCTCCGAGATCGGTTATAATAGCGAGGATTACTTGCTTTCAACGGGAGTACAACATCATGCCCATGTATGAATATCAATGTAAGGCCTGTGAGGCGCAGTTCGAGGTCATGCAGTCGCTCCACGCCGATCCCGAGGATACCGCCTGTCCTCATTGCAAGGCTAAACAGGCGACTCGACTTCTCTCCGCCTTCGCCTCCAAGATTGTTGGCGATCACAAGCCAGGGTTTTCGGAAATGAAGGCGTACAATATGCTTGATCAACGGATGGATAAATTGAAGAAGCTTCCCCCGATGTTCGGGAAACGGGCTACACCCCCCTCAAATGTCACCTCCTCGAGCGATTCTGGATCCACAGGCGAAGGCGGTGCCAGCTAGAATCGCGATGATCCCCAACCCCCCCGTGTTCGACTTTCCCTGGCCATGCAGGAACCTGGCGCAGTCACCACACGGAAGCGGTATGGAGGCGGCATGCCGGCTAATGTTTTTCTCGCTCTGATCCTCCTCTGTACGGTCATTACCGCTCCGGCGCTGACGTTCCCTGCTGAGCCATCCGGAGCGATTGTGATTGCGGGCAATGGTCCCGAACGGCCCATGATCGAGGACTTAGCCAGGGCCTTCGAAAAAGCGCACCCTCGTGCCTATGTTGATATTACCTGGAGCAAATACACCAAAATTCTTCATATGGTCCGGACCGGTGCTGCCGACATTGCGGTGACGGGGAAATCGGAACCGGATTTGCACTCCCATCAGATCGCCTGGGACGGCATCGCCCTTATGATCCACATCTCCAACACCACTCCTGGAGTGACAATCTCGCAGGTCGCGGGCATATTCTCAGGGAAGATCAAGTCTTGGCTGGACCTTGGGGGGCCGGACTTTCGGATCCTCCTGATTAACCGTCACCCCACTCAACACCTCACTCACGCGTTCGAGGAGTCTCTGGGGATCGCCGGCCAAATCCCGCAGGAGGCCAAGGTGATCGGCCCCGAGCAGAAAACGACGAACACCGTCGTGGGAACGCTGCCTCCGTACTCGGCTGTCACCTATATGTCCCTGACACCAGCCCTTGCGGCAGTAAAAACCGGGGTGGCGGTTCGACTCCTTGAGGTCAATAACGTTGAGCCTGAGGGCCCCACCATCAAGGACGGGCGGTATCCACTGCGACGCCCGGTTCTCTTGCTTAGCCGAAAAGAGTCAAATCCAACGCTGGAGGCCTTTGTCGCGTTTGCCCTCTCTCCTGAAGGGCAACGCATCATCAACAGAACCTACACCTCTCTGGACACGAAATCATCAAAGTAAGGAGGCTACCATGGCACCCCGTCACATGTTCGAGATCCGTATGCTCCTCACTGTCGGACTCCTGCTGGCCATGCCTATGCATATTGGTATGGCCGCAGACGAGGAAGGAGCGGACGTTGAAGGATCTGGCTTCAGTATGTTCGGCACGGAGGCAATTAAGGGGTACGATGAAAAGAAGGTTCAGGATGACCCGGTCTGTGACAGAACGAAGCGGCCACGGATCTTGAAAGTCGAGCCCGATGAGGTCAAACCCGGTGATCGGGTGGTCATTCAGGGCGAGAATTTTGGGACCAAGCAGTGTTTTCACGGTGTGAGCTTCAGCAAGGCCTCGAAGGCGAAAGTCGAGTATACGTTTGTGGACGAGTCCAGGATCGAGGCCACCGTTCCGAAGGAAACACCACCCGGCATGACCTTCGTCATCACCGTCACCGGAGCCGGCAGCGCCCAATCGAAGGCCGTGCTGATAAAGAAGTAACCTGACGTATCCCGCACACCGGTCCGCCTTTCTTCCTCTGGGCAAGGGCAACGGGCGTGCCGCTTCCCCCTTGAATTGACCAGAGGACCGAGGTCCCCGTTAGGGCGCGCGGCTCTCGACACCTATCGCAGCCCTGTGCTACTTTACAGCGTTTTTCCCCGGCTTCTTCGATGGGGCTGACACTGGGTCATTCATCTCAGCACACCGGCCATATATGTTCAGGAAAATTCTCGTAGCCAATCGCGGCGAAATTGCGATGCGAATCATTCGTGCGTGCCGCGAATTAAAAATCGCCACCGCTGCGATCTATTCCGAATACAACTCGTTCGGCATTTACGTCAAAAAGGCCGATGAGGCATACCTGGTCGGACCTGGGGCCATCAAAGGCTTCTTGGATATGCATCAACTCGTGGAGCTGGCCCACCGCATTGGCGCGGATGCGATTCATCCGGGTTATGGATTTTTGGCGGAAAATGCAGAGTTTGCACATCTCTGTCGGGCCAATCGGATCACATTTATCGGCCCATCTCCGCAGGCCATTCACTTATTGGGTAGCAAGCTCCAGGCACGGGAGATCGCCAAGAGGGCCAACGTCCCCATCGTGCCGGGAACCGAACAGCCTGTCACGGATGTGGCTGAGGCGTCAGCATTTTGCCAAACCATCGGCTACCCCGTGATGGTCAAGGCCAGTGCCGGAGGGGGCGGGAGGGGACTCCGCGTCGTCCATGCAGAAGACGAATTACGCAACAGCATGGAAGCGTGCGCCCGAGAAGCTCAGGCGGCGTTCGGTGACGGGAGCGTGTTTATAGAAAAATACATTGACCGCCCACACCACATCGAATTTCAGATCCTGGCCGATCGTCACGGGACCGTCATTCACTTAGGCGAACGTGACTGCTCGATTCAACGTCGTCACCAGAAGTTAATCGAAATTGCCCCCTCCTTGGTCTTGACGCCGCAGCTACGTGCGGAGATGGGGGATGCCGCCATCAAGATCGCACGCGCCGTCGATTACGACAATGCGGGCACCGTGGAGTTTCTTTTGGACAAGGACGGGCGATTTTATTTCATTGAAATGAACCCCCGCATCCAGGTTGAACACACCATCACGGAACAAATCACGGCAGTCGACATCGTCCGATCCCAGATTACGATCGCGGCGGGCTTGCCTCTGGAATTTCAGCAGAAGGACGTGACCCTTCAGGGCCATGCGATCCAGTGCCGAATCAACGCCGAGGACCCGAAAAACAATTTCGCCCCTTCCACCGGCAAGATTACTGCCTATCTGTCACCGGGCGGCATTGGGGTTCGCATTGATGGAGCTGTCTATAAGGATTACCTGGTCACACCCTACTACGATGCTCTCCTGGCCAAGCTCACCGTGCGGGGTCGAACCTGGGAGGAAGCCGTCAGCCGCAGTCATCGGGCCCTTGAGGAGTTCGTGCTGCGCGGGGTGAAGACCACCATTCCCTTTATGATGAACATCATGGAAGATCCCGACTTTCAAGCAGGCCGGTTTGACACCTCCTTTCTCGATACGCACGCCCATTTATTCGATTACGAGACAACGGTGAATCCAGAAGACCTTGTGGTGGCCATCTCCGCCGCCATCGCCGCTCATGAAGGCTTGTAACGAAGGGCGACGGCTCATCGAGACAGATGATCATTCGATCCTCATTCCATGGGATGACAGAGTGTGAGACGACCTAAGAAAACACGCAAGGCAGCCCGGCGGCGCACAGAGGCGAGGGACAGAGGCTCGACTTCACAAGGGCGGCAGCCCAAGTCGCCAGAAACCGCGCGAGCCTTTGAGATTCCGGGTACGGGGCACAAGCGACTCAAGTTGACCGATGTCGTGTTGCGAGATGCGCACCAGTCCCTCCTCGCCACTCGCATGCGGACCGAGGATATGTTGCCCATCGCGGAAAAACTGGATGGGGTCGGCTTCTGGTCCCTGGAAGTCTGGGGTGGCGCCACCTATGACACCTGCCTCCGTTTCCTTAAGGAGGACCCGTGGGAACGCTTACGAGCTCTGCGCGCCGCGATGCCCAAGACCCGGTTGCAAATGCTTCTTCGTGGACAGAACCTGGTCGGATATCGCCATTACCCGGATGATGTCCTAGAGGCCTTTATTGAACGATCGGCCTTTAACGGCATTGACGTCTTTCGGATTTTCGATGCGCTGAACGATGTCCGAAACATGAAACGAGCGATGTGGCAGGTCAAGGCTTGCGGTAAACACGTCGAAGCGGCGATCTCCTATACCGTCAGCCCTGTCCACACCCTCGAGAGCTTCGTTGAGCTCGCCAAACAGTTGGAGGATCTCGGCACGGACACGCTCTGCATCAAGGATATGGCGGGGCTTTTGGCACCGCTCGAGGCCTACCAGCTGGTCAAACGATTAAAAGAAACCGTGCACGTTCCGATTCACCTCCACACCCATTACACCTCCGGCATGGCCTCCATGTCTGCTGTCATGGCGGTCCTCGCGGGCCTCGATCTGCTGGATACCGCGATCGCTCCCCTGGCAGGGGGCACCTCCCATCCCACCACGGAAACCATGGTGGCCACGTTCAAGAACACGCCGTTTGACACCGGACTGGATTTCGAAGCCTTCACGCCAATCTCCGAACACTTTCGAAAAGTCCGGAAAAAGTACCATCAATTCGAAAGTGATGTGACTGGAGTTGACATTGACATCTTGGCCTCTCAGATCCCGGGTGGCATGCTGTCGAATCTCGCCGCCCAATTGGCCCAGCAAGATTCCTTGGACAAGATGAAAGAAGTCCTGCAGGAGGTCCCCCTTGTCAGAAAAGACATGGGGTATCCCCCCTTGGTCACCCCGAGCAGTCAGATCGTCGGGACCCAAGCCACATTGAACGTCGTGACGGGCGAGCGGTATAAAGTCATCACCTCGGAGACCAAGAACTATTTTCTCGGCCTGTATGGCACCCCTCCAGGTTCCGTGAATCCCGAGGTGAAAGCCCGAGCGATCGGAGATGAGACGCCCATTACCGGCCGACCTGCGGACCATCTGGAGCCAGAACTGGAAGCCGCACGGAAGGAACTAGGGAAAATGGGGACATCCATTGAAGACACGCTGTCCTTCGCATTGTTTCCTCAGGTCGCACGTCAGTTCTTTGACGAACGAGCTCGGGGAGAGTTCCAACCCGAGCAATTGGAACCTCCCTCAGAAAAGGTTCCCGCCACTCCCCAGGAGCTTCACCTGGCACCAGTCGACTTCAATCTTTTCCTCCATGGCGAGACATTCCATGTCCAGGTCTCAGGAGCCGGTCGGAAAAAGGATGGTCGGAAACCGTATTACATTCGCGTCAACGAAAAGCTCGAAGAAGTCTACCTCGAGCCACTCCAGGAAGTATTGGCCGGGGTTCCAGAACCTCAGGAAGCCGGGAAGGAAAGCGCCCCCAAACGACCAAAACCCACCCAGCCTGGAGACGTGACCTCCCCCATGCCCGGGAAGGTCGTGAAGGTCCTGGTCGCAGAGGGCGACAACGTGGTGCTTGGAACTCCCGTGCTCATCATCGAAGCGATGAAAATGGAAAGCCGTGTCCCGGCCCCGATCGACGGCCAAGTCGCCACCCTCTATGTCCAAGAGGGCGACGACATCAAGACGGACGAAACCCTGATCCAGCTGAAGTAGCTCTGGCGGTCATGGCTGTACCGCCAGAACGGATCAGAGGCCGGCGCGCGTTTCCTACCCTTGTGGTCCTCCTAGCCGCCCTTCTGAGCGCC
>JBFJQA010000101.1:0-11120 GCA_041616875.1 Nitrospiraceae bacterium
GGGGTGAGTGACGGGTTTCGAACCCGCAACCTCTGGAGCCACAGTCCAGCGCTCTAACCGTTGAGCTACACCCACCACCTAGGAGTACTACGCGCGGGGAAATCGTCGCAAAGGCAGATGTTAGCAAATGGCCGAGTCGCCCGCAAGGGTCGGACCGGCCATGACTCTACGGTCAGGTCAGGCGTGAACAGATAAGAAACTCGACCATAGAAGATTGCTGAGCTTATCCTCGCGCGTCAAAGGCCGCCTGCATTTCAGTGACGATGGCCTCCGCTGCGGCTCGGGGATCGGCGGCGTCTCGAATTGGCCGCCCCACTACAAGATAGTCCGACCCGGCGTGAATCGCTTGTGACGGGGTCGTGACTCTGGCGTGGTCATGGGTGTCCTGGGCAAGCGGCCGGATGCCCGGGGTAACGATCAGGAACTGGTGACCCACCTGTTTGCGGATCGAGCCTGGTTCCTCGCCCGAGGCTACGACACCGTCACATCCCACCTCGGCTGCCAGCTTGGCCCTGGCGGTCACCAACTCCGCCACGCCGACTTGGATTCCCATTTCCCGCAGATCCTGCGTGTCAAAATTCGTCAGCACCGTCACAGCGAGGAGCTTCAGCCGTCCGCCTGGTCCGCCCTGCGAGCGGCCCTCCACGGCGGCTCTCAGCGCTTTCCGATTTGCATGGATCGTCAAGAAGTCGGCTCCCATTTCGGCAACCTTGGCGGTGGCCCGACGAACAGTTTCCTCAATGTCCAGGAACTTCAGATCCAAGAATACGCGCTTGCCCCTTGCGAGAATCTTGTCGATGATGTCGGGCCCGGCCGTGGCAAACAACTCCAGGCCGACCTTCACAAACAGGACGCTGTCCCCTGCCCGATCAAGCAATCGATAGGCTTCCTCAACAGAAGGAAGGTCTAGGGCAAGGATCAATCGTTCTCTCGCATTGATGGATGACATGGATGGTGGGTTCTTACCTTCTCCTCAAATGGCGCACTGGCTTGACCAACTCAGAAGCCCTATGCTACATACTCTACTCTCTTACAAGGGGGGGAACCGCTGATGCCAGTCATTCACAAGTCCACCATTAAGGCTGCGCGGCAGGCTGAGAAACGCCGTCTACGCAACCGAGCCGTGCTGAGCGGGGCGAAAAGCCTTATTAAGAAGGTCACCACTGCCGTGGAGCGTAAAGACAGTGAAGGTGCCAAGGCCTCGCTTCGCGAAGCCACGTCGACCCTCAACAAAGCCGTGACCAAAGGTGTCATGAAACGCAATACGGTGTCACGTAGAATCTCTCGCCTCGCCCGTCGGGTCAATTCGATATCGGCCTCCCAGACCTGATCGTTCGCACATTCCGGATCGGCTTTGTCTTGGCTGATTTTGAAGGCTGTGCTTTGACGGCCTGGGCGTCGGTTCGTTGGGCCTGCCGCTGCGTTGCATCCTGCCCTCCGAGGCAGAGTCGAAGGAGCAGGTGTTCCATCACCATCTTTGGAGTCGTCGCACGTCCCCCCTTTAGCGCCGAATCCGTTTCGAGGAATAACTGAAACGCGTTTCTGAGGTGTGACTCCGAGAAACGCCCGAGCCCTTCCAAGAATTCTCTGAGCCGATAGGGCGGAATTCCCAGCGATCGCCCAACATCCTTCTCCGGGCTTCCGCCCCCGAGCAACGCACGAGCCTTCCACAAGCGCCTATACTGCCAAACCAGTGCGCCAAAGATTCGAAGCGGCTCCTCTCCAACCTCCATATTTCTCGTTAAGATGCGAAGCGCGCGGCCTGAGTCACGCGCCCCGATGGCCTCACTGAGATCGAAGACGGAGGCTCCAGGCTCACTACCTCGAGCCGCTTCGACCTCTGCCACTCCCACGAGCGTTCCCTCCGGAACAGAAACCGCCAGCTTTTCCAACTCTCGTCTGACCAGATACAGGGAATGTCCGGCCAGTTCAGCCATCAACAGAATCGCGTCCTCGGACATGCGTAGTCCCAGCTGCCCGGCTTGAGTGCGAACCCAACTCGGCACTTGTTGCGCCGGAAGCCGTGCGCAGTCCACGACGGTCGCGTGCTGTTTGAGGGTCTGGGAGGACTTTAACCGTCCATCCAGTTTCGACGCGCTAAACACCACCGTGGTGGAGTCAGTCGGCGCCTTGATGTAAGGGATCAGCGCCTCCCATTCTCTCGCTGAAATCTTCTCCGCCGTCTTGACGACCACAAGCCTTCGCGGGGCAAATGCCGGGATGTCCCTCGCACAGGCAAGGATGTCCGATGCCCCACATTCATCGCCGTACAACAGGTCATGGTTGAATCCCTCGACCCCTCCCCCCTCCAAGGTCATCGTTCTAATGGCAGCCATCGCCTCGTCCCGTAGGTAGTCTTCCTCCCCCACAATGAGATAAAGAGACGCCGGCCCACCCTTGTTCAGGGATGATTCCAATTCATACGGCTTCATGCGTTCTGTCCTCGTCCCTGGGTCGTGAGGTAACCCTACGGCTCGGCCGGAATGGATTTCTGGATCGTCGGCTTGGGCAGGGCCGGCATGTCTGCCCTGTCGCCAGAAGACGGTTGGTTCTTCTGCGTGTCCATCCGAGACTCGAGGTATAAGAGAAATCCATCCGCAAAATCGGCGGCGAGTTTGATCCCCGCTTGCTCAATCGCACGTCGCTGCAGGACCTTATTGAAATTCAGGTCATTGGTGATGAAAAACTCTGACGCCGCTACACCGTGCCTGCTCCAGATCACCTGCTTGGTCCGAGTGTTCTCGATCCTTGCGATCATGGTTACCAGCGCTCGATTCTCAAAGGTCTGCGTCTGATCAAAGCTCACCGTGGGAAAGGAAATCGATTCAATGGTGCCCTTGAGCTGCAAGTCCGCCGATGCCGCATCGGCAACAACCGTAGCCCCGCTCCCCGCAGCAAATTCACGGCGCAGGGTATTGGTGTAATACGTCTCTAAGTCGGGCTCGAAGCTGTTGTTCTGAACGGTCAGGACAACCACCCGTGGCGCGGAAGCTCGGATCTCACGCACTCGCTCTGATTCAGCCGAGTCTCCAATGACGGGCCCAGGCCCCCCAGCCATGAATTGATATCCACAACCGGAGACGAGGCCGAACATCGAGACGGCCATCACAAGAACCCTGTTGTGAATCCCTACTGTCACTGGTTCGACTCTCGCCCGTGATGCTCGGCTCATATTGTTGTGTGTGTAGAGTTTGCCATCTATACCACGAAATTGACCAGCTTCTTAGGGACGTAAATAACTTTTCGTGGCGTCTTTCCCTGAAGCCATTCGTCGAGTTTGCTGTCTTGTCGGGCACAGTCGAGGACCTGCTCCTCAGACCAATCAGCGGGAACCTCGATCTTGCTCCGGAGCTTTCCATTCACCTGAATCGGAATGGTCAGCCGTTCGGCTGCCACCAGAGTGGGATCAAACGTTGGCCAAGGCTGATACGCAATACTCGGACTGTTCCCCATGCGCTCCCATAACTCCTCGGCGATATGAGGGGCGAAGGGGGAGAGCAACAGGAGAAACGGCTCAAGCATCCGGCGCGGATGCGTGGGAACCTTGGTCATTTCGTTGGTGAACACCATCATCTGGGCAATCGCCGTATTGAAATGCAGGCCCTCCAGATCCTCCGTGACCTTCTTAATGGTCCGGTGCAACAGACGACGTTGCTCGAGGGTAGGTTCTTCCTCGGTCACAGCGCGACTCAGCCCACCAGAGTCCTCAACCATCAGCCGCCAGACTCGGTCCAAAAAACGGGTGATGCCTTCTACCCCCCTGGTACTCCACGGTTTCGTCGCCTCCAACGGCCCCATGAACATCTCGTAGAGACGCACGGCATCCGCCCCAAATTGGTCCATCATCTCGTCGGGATTAACCACATTGCCCCGTGATTTCGACATCTTTTGATTATCCTCGCCCAGCACAGTGCCCTGATGGATGAGTTTCATAAATGGTTCGGGGGTGCTCACCACTTCGAGATCATAGAGAACTTTGTGCCAGAAGCGCGCATAGAGCAGATGCAACACCGCGTGCTCGGCTCCACCGATATACAGATCGACAGGCATCCAATATCGTTCCTTGGCCGAGTCCACAAGCTGGTGGTCATTTTCTGGATCGATGAACCGGAGGTAATACCAACAGGAGCCGGCCCACTGTGGCATGGTATTGGTTTCTCGACGGGCCGGCTTCCCGGTGGCTGGATCCGTCGTGTCCACCCATGTCTTGAGGTTGGCAAGGGGACTCTCACCGTTTCCGGACGGCTTGAAGTTGTTCGTTTTTGGGAGTTCGAGGGGCAACTGCTCTTCGGGGAGGGGATGGGGCTCGCCATTGACCCACACAATGGGGAATGGCTCACCCCAATAGCGTTGGCGCGCGAACAGCCAGTCGCGGAGCTTATAGTTGACGGCCTTTCGCCCATTGGCCTTCGATTCGAGCCAGGTCGTAATCTTGGGGATAGCCTCGGCAGGCTTCAGGCCATTGATCGAAAAGGACCCGTCGGGAGCCGTTGAGTTCACCACTGTGCCCTCGTCAATGTCAACGAAGGCCGCCTTCTCCACATCGCCGCCCGCGATGACTTCGCGGATGGGCAGTGAAAAGGTCCGCGCGAACTCCCAGTCACGTTCGTCGTGGGCCGGCACGGCCATGATGGCCCCAGTTCCATACCCCATCATGACGTAATCGGCGACCCAGATGGGGAGCCGTTCGTTATTGACCGGATTCAACGCAAAGCCGCCCGTAAAGACCCCGGTCTTCTTTTTTTGGAGTTCCTGGCGCTCCAGCTCGCTCTTGCGAGCTGAAGCTTCCCGATAGCTCTGGACTTCAACGCGCCGTTCCGGTGTCGTGGCCACCTCTACAAGCGGATGCTCCGGGGCCAGCACCATATATGTGGCGCCAAAGAGCGTGTCAGGGCGAGTGGTAAAGACACGGATGTTTCCCTTCGAGCCATCGAGCGCAAATTCCACCTCGGCCCCCACTGAGCGACCAATCCAGTTTTTTTGCATCGCGAGCGTGCTTGCGGGCCAGTCCACCAGCTGCAGGTCCTCAAGGAGGCGGTCCGCGTAGGCCGTGATCTTGAGGACCCATTGGCGCATGGGTTTCCGGACGACCTCGAACCCTCCAACTTCACTTCGTCCGTCTACGATTTCTTCGTTGGCCAATACCGTCCCGAGCGCGGGGCACCAATTGACCGGTACCTCCGCCACATAGGCTAACCCGCGCTCGAAGAGCTTGCGGAAAATCCACTGCGTCCATCGATAGTAGGCAGAGTCCGTGGTACTGAGCTCTCGATCCCAGTCGTAGGAGAGGCCAGCCCGCTTCATCTGGCGCCGAAAAGTGGTGATATTTTCGGCCGTGCTGATCGCCGGGTGGATTCCGGTTTTGACCGCATATTGCTCCGCGGGCAGACCGAAGGCGTCCCATCCCATGGGGTGCAAGACGTTGAATCCTCGCATACGCTTGTATCGCGAAACGATATCGGTGGCGGTGTACCCTTCGAGGTGGCCGACATGCAGGCCTGAGCCGGATGGATAAGGAAACATGTCGAGGCAATAAAACTTGGGCCGAGTCGGATCTTCGGTCACCCGGAATGTCCCATGGTGTTCCCAATAGGCCTGCCATTTTGCCTCAAGAACGCGATGGTCGTACGGTTTGGCCATAACCGATGGGTGGTGTTCAGCGACTCACGAAGGCACGCAACGAATGTAGCGAACAGCAAAGCGCGAATCTAACATAGACGGGGGGACCCGACAAGATTGGCTTGTCCACGTATGAAAGACGGATTATAGTGAGGCCACCTTCACCCTGACCGCACAGTTGGGCGGCACCTTCTCATGTCTGAATTATACCGAACGCAGATCTTTCCCCGCCTCATGGAGTGGGTGATGGGGAAGAGTCAGTTTCAAGAGCAACGGAAATTGACGCTCGCCCCACTTCATGGCACGGTGCTGGAAGTCGGGTTTGGAACGGGATTGAATCTCCCGCACTATCCCAAGGCCGTGACCTGGCTGACCGCTGTCGAGCCCGAAACCATCCTGCCCGAAAGGGTCGAGCAGCGAAGCGTCGAGGCACCCATGCCGATCGAAGTTATTCGTGTCGGCGCCGAACGGCTACCTTTCGAGGATGACAAATTTGATTGCGCTCTGAGTACCTGGACACTCTGTACCATACCCAACGTTCTGGCTGCGCTCAAAGAAGTCAGGCGGGTATTGAAGCCCGGTGGATTCCTGGTCTTCTTGGAGCACGGCCGGAGTGAGGACCCGACGCTGGCCAAATGGCAAGCCGTGTTCAACCCCTTTCAACGTTTGCTCGCACGCGGCTGCCATCTCAATCGCCCCATCGACGCTCTGATCGAAGAAGCCGGACTGGAAATCCAACAACTCGACCGCTTCCAGATGGCAGGCATCCCCAAAATCGCCGCTCAAATGTACCGTGGCATCGCCTCAGCCTCGAAAGCCTGAGAGCCTCGACGGACCTCGCTTCCGATACACGTGCGTACCCCGCCGCGAGCGCGCTCGCCGGAACCCTAGTTTGGCCCCATGAGCCATCGTAAGGTCTCGATGGACGTAAAACGGTGGGAGGGTTCCGGAGGCAGGCGTGAGCTGGATTGCGAGCGATGGAAGAGATGGGTAATACCATATTGGTGCGCGGCGGCGAGACAGGCCTCGTCGTCATCAATGTATAAGGTTCGAGAAGGCTCAAATCCGATGAATTCTCTACAGGTTGACCAGAACTGCCGGTGCATTTTCAGACAGCCAACCTCAAAGGCATGAACGATCCGATCCACATATCGATCCAAGCCGGTTCTTGCGGTCTTGATATCCAGGTTGGTGTAATGCGCGTTGGTGACCACAGAGACGCGTTTTCCCCGTTCTCGCAAGAAGGTTAAAAACTCGACCGCATCGGGGAGAAACCCTATGAGAGAGTCAAGCTCCCGCGTCAGAGCCACCACATCGATGTCGAGGGTCTTTGTCCAATAATGCAGGTCTGCCCACTGCAGGGAACCTTCCACTGAACGATACATGGCCAGTAGCTTCTGTTGAGCCTCGAGAAAGTCCAGTCCATATTTCTCTGCATACCGTTGCGGAAGTCCCTCTTCAAAAAAGTAGTTATCAAAATGTCGGTCCAGTAGCGTTCCGTCCATGTCCAGCAGGACGTGATCCACAAGATTCCAGTCAAAGCCGTTGATCTGTGCCGCTCGCGTGAGTGAACCGCCTTTATCAAGACTCTCCATCGTGATGCGACATTGTAGCAGAGGAATCCATGCCCAGCTGTGGGTTTCTTGTTTTCACTTCAACCCTATGATACGGTTCGGATCACCGACGTGAAGGGCACTCTTTCTTCTGATGACATACCCCCCCCCTCATCAGAGGCGGGCCTCTATTTTACGAACGAGGGGGAGGAGATGGTTCATCGGATGCTCATCTTCAGGAACCTCGCCTAATCCCACCGAGCAGATGGAGAAGGCAATTCGGCGCCAACCGTCATGATCGTAGAGCGCTCTGCGAGTATCTCAATGCCACCACCCCCTCTTCTTGCCATCATCGGCCGGCCGAATGTTGGGAAGTCGACCCTCTTTAATCGCATCCTTGGCTTCCGACACGCCATCGTGGACGATGTGCCAGGGGTGACTCGAGACCGCCATTATGCGGACGGCACGTACCAAGGACGGCCCTTTCGCTTGGTCGATACGGGTGGGCTGGACCCAACGGCCAGTGAGGGCTTGCTGTCTCTGATTCGTCATCAGGCTCAGGTGGCTATCGCTGAAGCCGACATCCTGATTTTCGTCATGGACGGCCGGGCCGGACTGACTCCAACCGACGAGGAGATTGCAAACCTGCTGCGCGGGGTACCCAAGCCGGTGTTTTATGCGGTCAACAAGATTGACACCCCCAAATCCAGTCCCCTGGTAGCCGATTTCTATCAGCTCGGTCAGGAAACGCTCTATCCCCTTTCAGCAGAGCACGGGATTGGCGTCGACGAATTGTTGGAAGCCGCGATTCTCCCATTCAGCCACTTGCCTGAGGATGAGGAACCTCAGGCTACCTCTCCGCGCATCGCGATTGTGGGACGGCCCAATGTGGGGAAATCCACACTCGTCAACAACTTGTTTGGGGGTGATCGCATGGTGGTCAGCGATATCCCAGGAACGACCCGGGATTCCGTAGACACCCTCGTGAGACACGACGATCGGTCCTACTTGTTTACGGATACGGCCGGGATCCGACGCCGCGGACGGATCGAAAGGGGAATCGAAGGATACAGCGTCGCACGGGCGCTTCGAGCCCTGGGGAGATCGGACCTTGCCTTGCTCCTTTTCGACGGCGTGGAGGGTATCACCGAGCAGGACACCAAGATTGCCGGGATCATTTTGAGGCAAGGTCGCGGCTGCATCGTGGTAGTCAATAAATGGGACTTACGAGAACATGACCCGATGGCCCGCGAGCAGTTCACCAAAGACCTGCACCGACGATTCGCGTTTCTCTCCTGGGCACCCGTGGTGTTTGGGTCGGCGTTGAAGCCCACCTTGGTCGCTGAGATCTATCCGATCATTGATCAGGTGATGACGGCTTTCTCCACGAGGGTGCCCACCAGCCCTCTGAATCGATTTATCCAAGGCCTGCTCGAAGAAAACCCTCTCCCCATCCGGAAAGCGAAACCGACGAAGGCCGTCAGGTCGGTATTCGCCACACAGGTCGCCACAAAGCCTCCGGTGTTCGCTCTGTTCGTGGGACACCCCCAGGATGTGGGCAAGACGTATGTTCGGTTCTTGGAGAATCGTCTTCGAGAGCAGTATAATTTCACTGGGACACCCATTCGGATTTTGGTAAGACAGAAGTAAGCCTTGTCCAAACGAAACCCAAAGGAGATCTGCCCATGATGCCCAAGCAGCCAATGCTCACGTTCCTGGTGATCCTCGGTTTCACGAGTCTGTGTGGGAGCGCAGGACTCCTGTTGGCTCAAGGATCCGGCATGGGCACCGGATCGGCGGGGACTCCCATAGTCGAAGTGGATGGAAGGCATGTTCCCGACATCGGTCCTCTGCCGACCGTCGTTCCCGTTCCCCCGACCAACTTGAACTATACGGCCAAGGTTGAACTCGGCAAGCAATTGTATTTTGACGGTCGGCTCTCAAAGAACAACGCCGTCTCCTGCGCCTTCTGCCACACCCCCGGTGCCGGCTTCGCAGATGCCCGTCAGTTTTCCCTTGGGGTCGGAGGAAAGAGCGGCGGCCGGCAGGCTCCAACCGTCTACAACACCGCCTTCATTCCTCTTCAGTTTTGGGATGGACGGGCCGGCTCGTTAGAGGAGCAGGCCATCGGTCCGATTCACAATCCTATCGAGATGGCCGAAACGCATGATAACGTGGTCGCGAAGCTGAACAAGATTAAGGGGTATCGCAATCAATTCAAGAAAGCCTTCGGGACCGAGGTCCACCTTCAAGGGATCGCCGAGGCTATTGCGGCCTATGAGCGCACGATCATTTCCACCAATTCAGCTTTCGACAAATACGTTCTCGGGAAGAAGGAAGCGATGGACCCCTCGGCCATCAAAGGGATGGCTGTCTTCAAAGGCAAGGGGCGCTGTATTCTGTGCCACAACGGCCCGAACTTTACCGATAACCAATTCCACAATCTGGGGGTTCCCCAGGTTGGTCCCATGAAGGAGGATTTGGGACGTTACTACGTGACCAGACAGGAGCGAGACAGAGGAGCCTTCAAAACTCCGACGCTCCGAAGCATCATCGAAACCGCGCCCTACATGCACGATGGGGTCTTCAAGACATTGGAAGAAGTCGTCGACTTCCTGGATAGGGGCGGCGGGGCCAATCCCAATCTGAGCCCGCTGATGAAGCCGCTGGGTCTCTCCAAGGAAGAGAAAGTCGACCTTATCGCCTTCCTGAAGGCATTGACTGGAGAGCCAATTCCGTTCACCTTTCCCAAGCTTCCTTGACGTTGAGTGCTTCGGTTTGCCTCTGCCCGGAAATTACGGCAGCAGTGTACCTGATTCGATCAGGTACACTGCCGAGATTCCCCTCCCCCATTCTGAGTTTCCGGCTTCGCTCTGACTGAGACCCCAGGTGATCGCCACGAGTTTGCCTTCTCCAGGCTTCGCCGTCACGATCCTTCCCCGACCGCTCACGCTCATGACTTGGATGAGGCTGCTTGATCACTCCCACTTACCCTCATTCGCATCGATCGACTGGTCATGAAAAGCCGTGGGGGCTTGACAGGTGTCTGACTCCATGCTAATCGCAGTGGTGTTTGACCCACATTCTGCTCTCTTATGGTTTCCGGCTGGGAGGGGACCCGACACCTCAGGGAGAATCTCAGTCCGGTCGGCGGTCATCCCCCTGACGAACACTCAGATGGGTGTGGAGGCATCATGACCCGGTTCCGATATATCCTCTCGTTCGTTCCGATAGGTACCTACCTTGTGTCAATCCTTCTCAGCAGCTCTCCGTTAGCCGAGGAGGTTACGAGCCAAAGTGACCCTGCCGATCAGACCCAACTCTCGAGGGGAGAGGAATCAGCAGGAAGTCCGAGTGACCAGGCGGCGCCTTCCGAGCATTCCGGCCAAGTGAGGACTCAGGAGGCCAACGGCACTGCGAACATTACCGATCAGGCGCAAAGCCCGGCTCATACCGCACCCGAGGAAATCGTGGAGTCGGGACCGACTGAGGATCCCGCTCTCTTAGAACCATCGAGTTACATCAGCCTGAAGGGAAGAATTTGGAGGGTCAACTCCGGGTTTGTGTTCGCCAAAACTCCGGTAGGCACCATGACCCTCTTTTCCGAGAAAGGCCTAAGAAAGGTGAAGTCGGGCCAGCGCATCAGGCTACGCTCCCATGAACACACTCTCGTCGTAGATATCCATAAGAAAGGCGAGTCCACTCCCCTTCGTCGTTTCATCACAGGAATCCCTGTCTATACATCCCCTAAGCATCAAGCCATCCAATTCTGGACGCCTGAAGGAGGTCAAACCTTACAGGTCGGCAAAGATGGGAGCGAATTTGCAAATGCACGGGAAGGCTCACCGATCACCGTCCAACTCGATCAATCAGGTGAGGTGGTCGGGCTCTCCCGGCTCAATGTGGACATTCAAATCACAGACAGTACCACGGCCCGGCCCGGGGCCA
>JBFJQA010000102.1:0-10957 GCA_041616875.1 Nitrospiraceae bacterium
AAGCCCTCGAAAGGTTCCAAGGCGCCTAAGGGACCACGACTGTAACACCCGAGAAAGGGGAAAAGAGGGGATTCGAATCAGCCTAGCGGCCTCGGTCCTGAAGGAATACATTCGAATGACACCCCGCAATGTTCGGTGCACGAAGGCCTCGCTGGACCGGCGAGAGGCCTTCGTGCGCAGGTTCATCTCGATCCAACCCCATCATGAAACATTGTCACCGGCCTAGCTCAGAATGTCTCCTTTGTGTCGCTTCGTGGAGGTTTCCGAGAGGGTGTGATGGAGCAATACCGAATCAAGCAGGGATCGAAACTGAACTTGGCCAAGGTGGATCCGGATGATACGGGTGAGTTTGAGAACAATGGGGACGGCAAAGCGAAGGCCGAGGCGCGTCTCCAAGGACGAGTCGAAAGACTGAGGTTTTTGCAGGAACGATTGTTTGCTGGAGAGAAGAGAGCCCTGCTGATTGTGCTCCAAGGCATGGATACCAGTGGGAAAGATGGCACGATCAAGAACGTGATGTCGGGGGTGAATCCGCAGGGCTGCCGCGTTGACTCTTTTAAAGCTCCTTCGAGACAGGAATTGGCACATGACTTTCTCTGGCGTGTGCATCAGAAAGTGCCGCCTAAGGGGTACATTGGCATTTTTAATCGCTCCCATTACGAGGACGTTCTCATCACCCGGGTGCACGGGCTGGTGTCGGATAAGGTGGCAAGACAACGGTTCAATCAAATCAGTGAATTTGAGGAGCTCCTCAGTAACAGCGGCACGGTGGTCCTGAAGTTTTTTCTCCATATTTCAAAAGAAGAACAGCGAAAACGGCTCGAGGCCCGGATCCGAAATCCTGAGAAGCGGTGGAAGTTCAGTACGCAAGATCTTGAGGAGCGAAAATTGTGGAACGATTATATGAAGGCCCTCGAGGATGTGATTCCGGCCACCAGCACTGATCACGCTCCCTGGTATATAGTCCCCGCCGATCGTAAATGGTTTCGGAACGTGGTGGTCGCCGACACGGTCGTAGAGACTCTCGAGAGCATGAACCTGAAGTGCCCACCTGCTCGAGAAGAGGTCGACTGGGAGAACCTGAAGATCGAATAGACTCAGCAGATGTTGTTCGGTAGCCAGGTGTCGTCATGTTAAGGCTAGAGCCACCACGTCAGGGACTCAGAAGCAATTCCTGCGCATGGGTGAATCCGTGGGCTGGATGCTTCGGGAGGTTCTAAGCGAGACCGAGGAAGCGACGAGCGATTTCTCGGCAGCAGTGTCGACGGATGCCTCGCACGAGGTTGCGGTACGCGATCGAACGATTTCCTGGACTCAAGGGGAAAAGGTACTTGACCAGTTCTATCTGAGTACCGAGGCAACCCTGTTCATTGAGACACCTCTGATTGAGTGGATAGCTCATCCCCGGTCAGACTCATGCGGGCACATCCCAATTCCCTACGATGATCGGCGACAAACCAAGCGGGATGCAACAGTTGGGGCCCTCTGCTTTAAACGCCGAGGAAACGATGAGGTGGCCTCCGAGCAAGTCCCGGAGCCAGTTTTTTCCCCGTTGACTCCAGCATGAGGTCGGCCTATGCTGATGCTCCGGACCGCCTGTTCTTGAGGCGCCGGGGGCTTGATCAGAGCGTACCTGAGAAGCAAGCCCCTTGCTGAGTCTCAGAGGGAGGAGGTGTAGTATGGACGACCTGACTCCACCTGGCCAGGATGGCCCGCCGATCGAAGGGCGGGCTTCTGCTCGGTCGTGCTAGCCGGTTCTCCGACGGCTGTGCCTCGTGGTGCAAGAAGGAGTTTCCTTCAAGCCTGACGGAAGAGAAGGAGATCCCTGGAGAGCATGAGGAACCCAAGGGCCTGGGAACAAACGATTTCCCCCGACTAGAAGCCTAAAGCCTCTTTCTCGCGCGGGCCTGACAGGGCCGGAACAAACACATAGCCACATCGGCGTCCTAAGCGCCACACACGGGCTCTCTGCTTCAGCAGACAGCCCGTGTTTATTTTTGGGTTCCTTCCGCCGCTCGACCGGCATCTCCAAACCCGTTCATTCCTCTCGCCAGAATACCTTGGTGATCCGGCTGCTGTGCGGTCTGGAAACGATAGTAAAAGGAATTCGTGACGCGGTCCAATCTACCTGGAGAATACCCTTCTCGTTCTTGCGCGACCGCCCAGGGAGTGGCCCTGCTGGAGTCATTCATGTTGAAACGGGCCCGCACGGTCCAGAAGTATTTGGTGGATGGCTCCAAAGGTTCCTCTACCCGATGCGAAGTCCCGAGTAACCCTTGTCGCATGTATACCAGGTCCGCGGGCAAATCGTTATTATCAGCTCGCCAAATCTTGAAGTCGTACACCACATCTCTCATATTGTCGAGAAAGGGGGCCTTGTCCTCCTCTTCGTGGGTCGCACCTGAGACAGGGTTCCACCGAAAAGTGGGTTGCAGAGAATCCATCGTGACCTCGGCGAAATCTCTCCCCCCAAATTGCCAACCTTTGTGATCCGGAGGTACGGTAACTAGAAAGAGTTCTTCCACGATCCGGTCCGCAATTTTTTCGTAGCAATTGGAGAGTCCGTGATCAAAGGGCTGATCACTCCTTCTCGTCCACTCATAAAAGGTGCGCTTTCCACCCCGGCAGGTAAACGATCGTTGATCAAGTTGCCAGCCATCCCGGGTTCGTATCAAGGTCGAACGCACGTTCATATCCAGGGCGAGAGACGGGTTGTCACCCTCTTCGGCCGATAAGGTCACACTGTCTACTTGAACAAGAAGGAGGCTTTGGAGGCCGCTGTGTGCCAAGACCTGGTAGTCGATCTCGTCTTCGGAGGGCGATGGGTTTAACCCGTCGAGCAGGACGAGGTTTTGAGAGAGGAATGGTCGACCCGCCTGATGCACATTGTGCCGCATCTGGGTCTGGATGGTTGGATCGGTCACCGCGGTCTTGAATGCCAGTTCCGCCTTTTCCAAGGTCGTGCCTTGCTCTGCGGGCTTCTGGTCCTGCACAGCCCCGACGATCGCCCCTCCGAGCGCCGAAACCAAGAAAATTCCCCCCACTGCGATCAACAAGGGGGGGAAATACACGGCGAAGGGAAGTAGAGCCATGGCTCCACCAGACCCCACCGCGGTGCCGGCGATGGCTCCCTCTCCTGCGCCTTCCCCCGAACCGGTCGAGGTGCCCGAAGAATAGAGCTGTATCCTCGCCTCTGGGCTGAGGCGTGTCGAGGCCACCCCGATCGTCCCAAGTTCTGCACGCACGGGCTCGGAGAGCGGTAAGGGGCGATCAGGGGTCGTTGGTGGGTGGTGAGCACAGCCCACCTGGGCGACGAGCAGGGCAATGATCGCCAGAACGGCAATGGTGGCACGTATCACAGTGGGCATCGGGTCCTACGTGAACCGTCTTAGGAAAGGGGGACTTCTCGGTTATGCCAGTGCGAGAAACGACGCTCTTTCTACTTATGAGAAGGATAAGTCAGGGAGCTTGAAAAATCGAATAAAACTACGAATCTTTCACGCCAGATTTATGGATCACAGGGCCAAGAGGGCGAACGAGCTGTCTGAATGCCCTGCCAAGTGGCCCCATTCGAGGATTTGAGGGGCTTTCTTTTTCTTCGGGGTTTGGCCTACCATAACTCCATGGCTGAGAGGAGACCCAGGAAATCTCGCGCCGCTGGAGGAGTACGCCGTCGACGGAAGCCGGCCGGAACGTCGGTCGGCCTAACCGCACTGGATCTACAGGCCGCAGCTCCCACTAATGAGGTTGCCGTCTTACATCAGGCGATTGAAGGAGATGGCGGGAAGGTCCTGGCTGCGTATCGGGAGCCCTATGGCGGCCGGTGGGTCGTTATGGCCGCCCTCCCCATCGAGTCCGTGGAACCGACACCATACCAGAGAAATTTATCTGAAACCCATGTCAGGAGGCTGGAAGGGGTGATCGGGAAGCTGGGTCGGTTCCTGGACCCCATTATAGCCGTGCGTGCCCAGCGTGACGGAGCTGCCAGGTACTGGACACCGAACGGGCACCACAGACTCTCGGCGATGAGGACGCTTGGCGCGAAAAGCATTACGGCTATCGTCCTACCAGAAGCGACTGCGGCGTATCAGATCCTAGCCCTGAATACGGAGAAAGCGCATAACCTCCGAGAAAAAGCCCTTGAAGTGATCCGGATGTACCAAGAATTGGCCAGGTTCGACGATGCGAACGAAGAAACCTACGCCCTGGAGTTCGAGGAGCCGGCCTTGATCACCCTCGGTCTGTGCTATGAAGAGCGCCCGCGATTCAGCGGCGGGGCCTATCATCCCGTTCTGAAACGTGCCGATGCATTCTTGAAGCAGCCACTTCGATCGGCACTGGAGATTCGTCAGCAGCGGGCTAGGACCGTGCTGGGCCTCGACGACCTTGTCGTGAAGCAGGTTGAAACTCTTAAAAATAGGGGGCTGACAAGTCCCTATCTCAAGAGTTTCGTCGTGGCGCGGATCAACCCCCTTCGATTCAGACCGAAAGAGGCCGAGCCCCTCACGTTTGACGAGGCGTTGGATCGCATGACTCACACAGCGGCGAAGTTTAATCCCGATAAGGTCAGGTTCGATGACCTGGCCAAATCTGGCGGCGCTCCTGAGGAGTTGGATTGAGATGATCGCTCATAATGCCGGAGCTCACCGATAATTGTCTTTTGTCTGGAAGGCGTGTCGCACCTTTCGTCTCTCCAACCATGTCAAGGATGAGGAGGTCCATATGGGTTTGGCAGACAACAAATGCGTCCCCTGCCGTGGCGGTGTGCCACCCTTGGAAACATCGCGGGTTCAAGGGTTATTGAAAGAGCTTGGACAAGGGTGGGAATTGAACCAGGCCGGTCACTTGGAACGGCTCTATACGTTCAAGAATTTTGCCCAGGCCCTCGATTTTGTGAATAAGGTGGGGGCAGTGGCTGAGGAAGAGGGCCATCATCCCGATCTCTACCTGGCCTGGGGAAAATGCAAGGTCGAGCTGTGGACGCACAAGATCAACGGACTGACGGAGAGTGATTTTTACATGGCCGCGAAGGCAGACAGGCAGTTCGAGCCGTTTCGCGGCTCTAGCTGACCGCCTCCGCATTCTTCCTTATGCGTGAGGAGTTACGCTGGGCCATTTGCGTACACCCCTCCGTGCGAGGCTGTCGTTGAAGGTTCTGGTGTTCGGTGGGACTGGCCAACTCGGCTCCAACCTCGTGCGAGCATTGATCGATCGAGGAGACGAGGTCCGCGTACTGGTTCGTCCCACGAGCCATCTTCTTACTCTTGCTGGCCTTACGGTGGAACGAGTTGAGGGGGATCTCAACGATGTCGACTCAGTGAGCAGGGCCTGCAAAGGCATGGAGATCGTGTATCACGCGGCGGCCTATTACCCCCCTTCCACAATTTCTGCCAGCAGGGCCACAGGTCAGGCGGTCAGTGAAACGAAGAATATCCTCGAGGCCGTTCGTCGTGCTCCGGCTTGTCTTTGCCAGTACCCTGACGACGATAGGGTTTCCGAATGGGCCGAACCGACTTGCCGATGAAACCTGCCCGTTCGCCACATCCTACCAGGATAACCCCTACCTCATGGCGAAGGCCGCAATGGAACATGTCATGCTCGAGGCTGCCACGACTGGCGTGCCAGTGGTCGTCGTGAATCCCACCGCTTTTTTCGGTCCGTATGATAGCAAGCCGACCAGCGGGACTCAGATTCTGATGATTGCAGAGAGGTTGATGCCGGTCTATGTTGACGGGCCCGTAAACGTGATCGACGCGCGGGACGTGGCAGTTGGGATGATTCGAGCTGCTGAGCGGGGGCAGGTGGGCGAACGCTACATCCTCGGTAACCTGAATACGACCCAGAGGCAGTTGAACGAGCTGATCGCCCGACTAGCTGGGGTCCCTGCTCCTTTCGTACCACTTCCTTTTCACATGGCTCGATATGGAGCGAAGTGTGGGGATTGGGCCTTCAGGACTGTGTTGAGGAAACCAGCGCCGGTTCCCGGGTTCTTTGTCGAGATGCTCAGGCACATGCAGCACTACAATTGTTCCAAAGGAATTCGCCAACTTGAGTACCCGCGTCATCCAATTGACACTGCCATTTGCGATGCCCTCACCTGGTTTCGCCAAAACGGTTATCTGGCCGCCTCTTGACCAAGCGGTATGGCAAGGGCAAGAAGCCAATTGCCTAAGCGTCGTGATGGGGTGTGGGTCATGAGTGATCGCAGGGAACTCTGCTCGCGCATCACGATATCATTCCGGTCGGCTCCAGCCTCTCACCTGACATTCACATCGATAGTTTCTCGGCAACATTCCTCATCTGGACACCGTGTGCGAGCGAGGCGCCCCCGCGAATGGCACAGGCAACGTGGACAGCTTCCGTCATTTCTTCGACATTCGACCCTTTCTCCAAACAGGCCTGGGTATAGGCATCGATGCAATAGGGGCACTGCAGGGCATGCGAGACCCCAAGGGCGATCAGGGCCTTTTCGCGCTCGGTCAGGGCACCCTCGGCGAATACGGCGTTGTAGTAGCTCATGAATTTCTCCCACAACTCCTTGTTGCCTTTGCCCATTTCGGAAAATTTCCCAAGATCACCTGGGTGGTAATATGTGTCCATAGCGTTTTCTCCCCGAAGGTAATGACGATACGGTTGGAACCGGTGAACGCGAAATTATGAATGATGACTGTTCAGAGAGGCAAGTTTCAGGGGAAGTCTTCTCAATGCGACCTGGGAAGTCTGTCCAGGGGATGCACGATCAGTTCACGACGCAGAAGTTATCGCTCCGCAGAAGCCACTAGGCGTTTCCGGGCTGGTCTGGCTCAACCTCGGACAGGAGTTTAGAGAAGCACGTTCCCACAATGCCGGTGACCTGACCCATGAGTTCGGAAAGTTCGTTCCACTCTGCGGGCTGCAGATCATGCTTCATCTGAGGGTGGATCGCCCATTGAGCATTGACCTGCTTCCCTTCCCGAACCACCAGCACTGTCAGAAGCTCCACATCCTTAACCGGTTCCGCCTCGCCGTTCCCTGATCCCCCGACCTGACCCTCGGTTGGAGTCGTTCCCATGTCGTCCCTCCTGCTCGATGACGTAGAACAGCATGATACCTCATCCCTTTCTCAACTGTATATGGCCTAGGGATCATAGACGGCGTGTCGCCCGGGGGGGCGGAGCTGGACGGTTGGGTGATGTGTTCGCTGTCGGGGCAATGTTGCCGTAGGGCGTCGTCCAGTAGCATCGCACGGAAGAAACTGAATTTATCAGAAATGGAATTGACTTTTCAAGGATTGAACATATAGTATGAAAAATAGAATACTCATTCATACTATTAAAGGGTGATGGAATGAATCAAAGGGCCTTACGCAAGACACGCGAACAGGAAGGGCGGCGTCTGGACATCCTCAACGCAGCCGAGCGGCTCTTTTCGGAGAATGGGTTTTTCAAGACCAGTATGGTGGAGATTGCCGAGGCTGCCGAATTCGCCATCGGCACGGTGTATCACTTCTTCAAAAGCAAGGAAGACATTTACATCTCGTTGATCGAGGAAAAGATGGAGGATTTCGCTCGGCTGATCGATGCTCGGTTGGCAGAAACTGCTTCCTCTCAAGACAAGCTGGGCGCGGTCATCCGCACCAAGCTGGAGTATTTTGAGCAGAACCGGAACTTCTTTCGGATCTATGTGTCCGAATGGAGCGGGTTTGAATGGACCGTGAAGAGCGCATTTGGCGAGCGATGCTGGAAACGGTATCAAGCCCAGCTGGATCTCGTGGCCGACATTATCGAGACTGGGAGTCGCCAAGGTGAGTTTCGAGCCCTCGATCCAGCCGAAGCGGCGTTCGCCCTACACGGCATGCTGAACTCGACCATTTACTTGTGGATCCTCCAACCCAAGCCGTCTGGTTCTCTGGTCGCAAAAAGTCCATCTCTGTTGACCCTCTTCCTTCACGGTGTGGCTCAACCGGGTAACTCGAGAGGGACTACGTAATGCAATCCAAGACGAAATGGTTTGTGATTCTCGCCCTTGTGCTCGGGGCGGCGGGGTTTTCCATTCTCATGACCGGGGACCGGGACGGAAAGGCCCCAAGCCCGGCGGCGCGGGCGTCCAACCAAGCCATAGGTAAAGACGAGAAGCGGGACGGTCCACCCGCGTTCGCCATGGCAGTTGAGGTGGCGCCGGTCTCAGTGGGCACGATCACCTTGGATGTTGGTGCCGTGGGAACTCTCGAGGCGAACGAAAGCGTGATTATTAGGCCAGAAATCCCAGGGCGTGTCACCAAGATTGGTTTCGAGGAAGGGCAGCAGGTGAAAAATGGTACGGTCCTCATCGAACTCGATTCCGCAGAACTTCAGGCGCAATTAGCGCAGGCCGAAGCCGAACTGGAGATCGCTGAGTTGAACTATGAACGCACCAAGCAATTGATCGCGAATGACAACGTCTCCAGGCAGGAGTTGGATCAGGCCTCCAGCAGTCTAAAGTCGGCGAAGGCCAACCACGCCTTGTTCAAAGAACGGTTGTCCAAGACGAGGATTCGCGCGCCTTTCTCCGGGTACCTGGGAACCCGTCGGGTGTCCCCTGGGGACTATGTTCAGGCCGGTCGTGACATGGTGAATCTGGAAGATATCAAGACTCTAAAAATTGATTTTAGGATCCCCGAAATATACTTGAGTCGACTCGCTGTCGGACAGACGGTTGACGTGCAAGTAGACGCTTTCCCTGGACAAACGTTCACTGGGGAAGTCTACGTGCTGGATCCACGGGTTGACGAGACGAGCCGAACAGTCCGTGCGCGGGCTCGGATTCCCAATTTGAACTTCACCCTGCGCCCCGGGCTGTTTGCGAATGTCAAGGTCGTCCTTGGCCAGACCGAGCAAGCGATGTTAATTCCCGAGGAAGCTGTGGTTCCGCAGCAGGGCAAGACGTTCGTATTTCTGGTCAAGGACAACAAGGCACATCTGACTGAAGTTGAGCTGGGCCTGCGGAAACGGGCGGTGGTCCAGGTGCTTAAAGGTGTGACTCCCGGGGATGTCGTCGTGCGAGCCGGGCAGCAGAAGATTCGTGATGGGATGCCAATCCGGCCAATCGAGGGATAAAGGCAAGAGCCAGGTGTTATGAAGCTTTCTGAAACCTCAATCCGACGACCTGTGTTGGCCACCGTGATGACCCTCGTCCTGGTCTTGTTGGGGATCATCTCGTTTACCCGTCTCTCTGTACGGGAATATCCGGATATTGATGCGCCGGTGGTGTCCGTTCGGACGGTCTATGATGGGGCCAGCGCTCAAATCGTCGAGACGGATGTCACGAAAATCCTCGAGGATCAGCTCAGTGGCATCGAGGGAATAAAAACATTGACCTCGGAAAGTCGTGAAGAGGTCTCCCAGATCACCATTGAGTTCGAGCTGGAACGAGACGTAGACAACGCGGCCAATGATGTGCGCGACCGAGTATCCCGGGCCCGGGGACGACTCCCTGACGACATCGACGAACCGATCATTTCCAAAGTAGAAGCCGATGCCAGCGCGATCATGTGGCTGGCTTTCTATAGCGACCAGCATTCGCAGTTGGAAATCACGGACTTCGCGGATCGCTATGTCAAGGATCGGCTGTCCAGTTTGCCAGGGGTGTCCAATGTCATGATTGGCGGCGAACGCCGCTACGCCATGCGGATTTGGCTGGACAAGGATCGCCTCGCTGCCCGCCAGCTCACTGTCCAAGACGTCGAGGAGGCACTCCGCGCCCAGAATGTTGAGATTCCGTCTGGTCGCATTGAGAGTCAACAGCGTGAATTTAGCGTGAGGACGCGGGGCGACTTAAACACAGCTGAGCAGTTCAACCAGATCATTATCGCCTCCCGGGGGGGGTATCCCATCCGGATCCAGGATGTCGGTCAGGCCGAGCTTGGCCCCGAGGATGATCGAAAGATCGTCCGGGTCAACCGAAAACCAGCCGTGGGGCTCGGGGTGGTCAAACAGTCGAAAGCCAATACCCTGGCGGTAGCACACACGGTCAAACAAGAGCTCCAGTCTATCGAGCAGTCCCTCCCTCAAGGGATGAAGCTGGAGGTGGCCTATGATAGCTCGATCTTCATTGACCGGTCCATTTACGAGGTTTACGTCACGATGGGGATTGCCCTCGTCCTCGTCATCGCCGTGACTTTTGTCTTTCTTCGAAGCCCCCGTGCAACGCTGATCCCTTCCGTCGCCATTCCGACGTCAATTATTAGCGCGTTCTCTATTCTCTACGCCCTCGGGTTCTCAATCAACGTGCTGACACTTCTTGGGTTCGTGTTAGCGGTGGGCCTCGTGGTGGATGACGCCATCGTGGTGTTGGAAAACATTCATCGCCGACTTGAACAGGGCCAATCTCGGGTCCGCGCTGCCATTGATGGGATCCGAGAAATCGGGTTTGCCGTCATTGCGACGACCGTGGCACTGGTCGCGGTATTTGTCCCCATTGCCTTTATGACCGGGACGACGGGTCGGTTGTTCTCGGAATTCGGGCTGGCGGTCGCCGGAGCGGTGATCATTTCCAGCTTCATCGCGCTGACCTTGACCCCGATGATGTGCTCCAAGGTTCTGAGCTCAGGCGCACACCAGAATTGGCTCTATCATGGGACTGAATTTTTTTTCCAAGGCATGAACGATCTCTACCGCCGTACCTTAACACTCGCCCTCAAGATGCGTCCGCTGGTCATCCTACTGGGAATTGGAGCTTCAGTCGCGAGTGTGTTCCTCTTTACGACTCTGAAGTCCGAATTATCTCCCGTCGAAGATCGCGGAATCTTCGTCGGTGTCATGATCGCCCCTGAAGGGTCAACCATTGAGTATACCGACCATTATGCTAGGAAGGTGGAAGATCTCTATTCCCAAGTACCCGAGATCCAAAAATTTTTCATGGTCATTGCTCCTGGGCTCGAACCGCCCAATCCGGTCACCAAAGCTCTGACATTCACCATGCTGAAGGACTGGTCTGAGCG
>JBFJQA010000103.1:0-10897 GCA_041616875.1 Nitrospiraceae bacterium
GAAGGAGGGGGGGCGGGATCACCCCAATCATATTCCGCCCCAAGGTGACGGTCGCTTGGCGCTGCTCAACGCCAGCCACGACCATCACGCCGTGCTCCTGCTGAGCGGTTCCTATCCCCCACCCTTTATAGAGGGCATCGGCGTACTCATTCAGGGTTGTATAGGGAGCAATATCCCTGGTCGTCACCACCACCATCTCCACACCAGTCTTCCGTTCAAGGTCCTTGCAGACAGAGCGAATCCGAGCCTTCCACTCCTCATTCAGGACTCCAGCGTGATCACTCACATACCCCAGCGGATTCGGCAGCCCTCCCTCGCGCGAAAACACCACAGACGTGAGCGGCGACAAGCATGGCAGGCTTACCACCGCACAGAACACGGCGCAGGCAAGAAAACGGGGACGACAGCGGGGCGCCTGATTCGGTACGCGTGTGAATCCTTGGGTCATAGCGTTCTCTCCCCGTAGACCTCAGTTGCACGATCGTCAAGCGCACCTAACGCCCCCACGTAGCGATCGAATAGGCGGGGCATTTCCAGGTTCCCCGGGCTGATTAATCCGATCTTGAGGCGCCACGCCTCCTCGAACGGGCCGATTTCCGTCCCGAGGGTACGCCCCACTCTGGTGAGAAGATCCTCAACTGATTCGGTGCTGGCCTGGTCGGAGGCGTAACCCAGCCACTTCAGTGGGGGCAACAGTGTGGTGATCGACAAGGGCAAGAGAACTTCTGCCGCTTCGGAAGTGCCTCCAGCCTCGACGAATCGCTGACGGAGGCGCACCAAGTTGCCTCGAATCTCACGAAGACAGTGCTGGGCCAGGCCCCGAATATCTTCGCTCAGGGGGGGGAAGGGATCGCGGCCAAGCAGGACGATATGGTGCTCCCGCAGTTCAAGATATTCGATGGGGAACAGCTCGCGCGAGGAGTGGAGGTCCTTCTCGGTCAGAAAGAGGGGAACAATGATGCCCTCCTTGCTCCAACGCCGGTGCATTCTGGCGTAACGCCTCAGAACTTCCATGTCGTAGGCTGGGAGCAGAAGCAGCAGATTGAGGTTGGAACGGCCTGGGTGGTATCTGCCCTGCACGGCGCTGCCATAGAGGATCGCGGCCTCCAACGTCGAGTTCCACAGCACAGTCACGTCCTTCAGGTAGGCGCGGAGAGTAGCTCGCATCTCACGTGGAAGGGTGGTTAACTGGTCCTCGCCAACACTCATCAGAAATCCTGTGGACAACGGTGATACATGCCACTGTCAACTGGCTTGGGCTAGAGCGCCAGATGGGACATGGTCGGCATAGGGGTCAGGCAACAGGCCCGCTGCCATGAAACGATCTAAAAACCCAAAGGGCGCGCGGGCTCGAAGGCCGGCTGTCGTGGCGAGGACTTGGTACCGCAACCGTCGGTTGCGATCCAAAGTTCGGAACACGCGGTCGCGCAGGCTGGCTATCACTGGGTTTCCCGTATTCCAAAACACCACCTGCTCATCCGCCAGCTTCTGCAGCATCCTGACGTGGGGACGCCGCTGGCGTTCGAACTCAGCAAGGGCTTCGGCCGAACAATCTCCCCGTTCCAAACACCCGCCTGCAACCTCGGCAAGGGTGACGGCGTCTATCATGGCCTGCATTCGCCCCTGAGAAGCATGTGGGTTCATGGCATGGGCAGCATCACCAATCAGTGCCGCCCCGTCCACAACCCATCGAGCGACACGGACCCGTCCGGTCGGCATATAGGCCGTCTGGTTCCAGTCTACCAAGGTCTCGAACGTGTCACGCATGGCAGGATCGATCGCGCGCAAGCGGGCCCGCAGAGACTCCAGGCCCAGTCCCTTCAGCTGGTCCATTGAGCCAGCAGGAATCATGTAAAAAAGATAGACCTTTTTTTCCGGGGCAGGAAACATTCCCAAAACCGTTCGCCGTCCTACGAAATAACGGGCCTCTTCAAGATCTTCTCCGGATTGCAGAATGGCGATCAGGTACGCGTCAGGGTATCGATACATCTCTGCCTTCACCTGCATCGCGTCACGGACCTTCGACAGCGCGCCATCTGCACCGACAACGAGCTGGGCTCGAATCTGAACGGGTTGTCCTTTTCGCTCCGCCATCACCCCGACCACCCGGTTTTTCTCCCAGAGCAGATGGTCAAATCGGGTGTGATACCAGAGCTTGCCCGGAGCCTGCGCTTCCAGTGCGTCAAGGATGAGATGATGAGCGGCATTCGGCAAGGTCACGATCGCCCGATTAAAGGGCGGCGGAAGCATAGAGTAATCCACCGTACAGAGACGTTCTCCCCCCGCCCGACAGAAATGAAAATGCCTGACCGGCCGTGCGACAGATGACGGCAGCTTGTCCAAGAGCCCAAGATGGTCCAAGACCTGTTGCCCGTTCGGTTGGAGAATTTCGCCACGCAGCCCCGCCGGCGGTCCAGAAGCTTGTTCTAAGACCAGCACCTTGACACCTTTTTGGGCGAGGGCCAGCCCCAGGACAGCACCGCCCCCTCCGGCTCCCACGACAACCACCTGCTCGGTCTGCACCGTCATGTCCAAAGTCCCGGTGTTGATATCACTGCAATCCCTGTTCAAGACGTTTACCGCCACGGTTCATACCGTTCAGAATCCTCCCACATCTTCAGGAACTTTTTTCTCGCTTTGGCCGTGCTGATGGGATCGACAATGATATTAAGCCGCTCATCATTGTAGCGGTTCCCGCTCGAGGTGAGATTCATCGATCCCGTTGTGTTGACCTCATCATCCACCACAACCTGCTTGAGATGCATCAATCCGTCGTGTCGATCCGCTTTAATCGGGATCCCTCCCATGCGGAGCTGTTTCAGGGCCCGATACTGGTATCGATCCTTGAGTTTGTCTCCATCAGTGATAATCCGCACGTCCACGCCACGCCGTTTGGCCTCGAGGAGAGCCTTGACACCGGGCCGATAGGTGATGCCGTAGGCGGCAATGTAAATATAACGCTCGGCTTTCTGGTAGAGGTGAACCAGCTTGTCCCCAGGCCGGTCCTCGGGACCGTAATAGATCTCGATGGTTTGCCCCTTGACCGTCTGGAGCAGGCCCGAGGTCCAGCCGGACCAACTCAGAAGGACGGCGAGCACGCCGACCGCAGCGAGACCAAGCCAAGAAAGCCTATTGCTCCTGCTGCGCATAAACCGACACTTCCTTCAATCAAAAGACCCCGGCGCGAACGTTGATGGCCGCACGGCCCCATCCACATCCCCTACGCACACTACCACTCCGATTCACAACTAGTGGCAACCGACGGGGAGGTCGCAACATCTAGACCGCAACGAGGTCCTATTGGAGTTCGAATAGATCGGTGAAATGCTCTTCAGAGGCTGCCCAGGCTTCAGAAGAGGTTTCCTTTAACCAACCCTTCACGAACTCCTTTTGGCCGGGAGAGAGCATCTGCTTGATCTGGTGGGAGCGCCCTTGCAGTGGTTCCCAAAACCCAACCCGGCGCCGAAGGTCTAACGAGGCCGTCCGTACGTATACATTCGAAAAAGCTGTCGGGCTCCCTTCCTCTCCATCACCTTGGATCCAGACTGAGATGAACCTTTCGAGATTCAGTCCTGCGCTATCAAGAGCCTGGTCGGTCTCGTTGTACAAGTCGTTTTCGGTGACATCCAATGGCTTGGATTCCTGCTGACGAAACAGAAAATTGTGTTTCCACATGATGAACCGGCTCCCTTGGGATTCGATCATACTGAGGTGAAATCTGGGAGAAAGTCAAGGGACTCTGGTGACGCCGGAAATCCGCCTCGGGGGCAACGCCACCAACGCTTCGGACGGAATCCCGAGCACGGTGCGAAGCCTTTGTTGCCTTGACAAGGGAACAGATTGTTTGCTAGCGTGTCTGAATTCTTCAAGTGCCAGGCCAAGTTGGGAGATTTCATGCAGATCCAAATCAACGGCAAGACGGAGGATGTCCCAGGGGGTACGGTTCTGGACCTCCTGAAGGCGAGAAACATAGACCCCCATATGGTGGCGGTGGAGCTGAACTCCCAGATGCTCGAGCGCGACCACCTCGAGACCACCTCTGTCAAAGAAGGCGATCAAGTGGAGTTTCTCTTTTACATGGGCGGTGGGCAGTGACCGCTCTGGCCTATAAGGAGATCACCGAGCTGATTGGTCGGACTCCCCTTGTCCGCCTCAACCGCCTCTCACCAGAGGGAGGAGCGACCATTTACGGGAAGGTGGAATCCTTCAATCCGGGGGGCAGCGTCAAGGACCGGATCTGTCTCAATATGATTGACGAGGCGGAGCGCCAAGGGAGGATCAAGCCTGGTTCTACGATAGTCGAACCGACCAGCGGAAATACTGGCATTGGATTGGCCCTGGTATCCGCCGTTCGAGGCTACAACCTCATTCTGGTCATGCCAGAGAGCATGAGCATGGAGCGGGCCAGCCTTCTCTCTGCCTACGGGGCTCAGCTCGTGCTGACACCGGCCTGGGAAGGCATGAAGGGGGCCATCAAGGAAGCTGAAGGGATCGTGGTACAGGATTCATCGTACTTTATGCCCGACCAATTCTCCAATCCAGCAAATCCGGCCATTCACAGAAAGACCACCGCCCCGGAGATTTGGGATGCATTGAGCGGAAAGTTTGACGCCTTCGTCGCCGCGGTTGGCACAGGTGGAACGATTACCGGATGCGGGGAAGTCTTCAAGGAACGAAACCCTTCCATCAGGCTGATCGCGGTGGAACCTGCTGGTTCCCCAGTTCTGTCCGGTGGTGATCCTGGACCGCATAAGATCCAGGGTATCGGAGCCGGGTTTATACCAAAGGTATTGAATCGATCGATCCTTGACCAGGTGATCGTCGTCACAGACGAAGAGGCGTATCAAACCGCCAAGCTCCTGGCCAAGAAAGAAGGCCTCCATGTCGGCATCTCCGCCGGAGCCAATGTGTTTGCCGCCCAATCTGTGGCGCGAGAGCTCGGTCCCGGGAAAGCGGTGGTGACCGTTCTGTGTGACACCGGCGAACGGTACATCAGCATCGAGAAGTACTTCAACATTTGAGCTGACAAGCTGAACAGCGGGCACGCTGCAAGGGGAAAAAAGAAACGGTGAGCGGAGGTAATCCCAAACCTGTAATCTTGTACGCGTGTCAGCCTGTCAGCAGGTAGAAATCCTATGGAGTTCACAGACGATCAAATAACCCGGTACAGCCGACACATCCTGCTTCCCGAAGTCGGCGGGAAGGGGCAGAAGAAAATCGCCAAGTCCAAGGTCCTGTTGGTTGGCGCCGGAGGATTGGGCTCACCGGCGGGCCTCTACCTCGCTGCAGCAGGAGTGGGGACTCTGGGTGTGATCGACTCCGACGTCGTCGACCTCTCAAACCTCCAGAGACAGGTGATTCATCACACTCCCGACCTCGGCAGGCCCAAAGTCATTTCGGCTCAGGAAAAAATCATGGCGTTGAATCCCGACGTCAAGGTTCTCACCTATCACGATCGTCTCACGTCCAAGAACGCGCTGGAGGTGATCCGCGACTATGACGTCATTATTGACGGAGTCGATAACTTTCCGGCGAAGTTTCTCATCAACGATGCCTGCTATTTCGCTGGTAGAACTCTCGTGCACGGTGGCATCCTCCGTTTTGAGGGCCGGGTCACCACCATCATTCCCAAGCAATCGGCATGCTACCGCTGCGTTTTCAAGCAGCCTCCGCCGGCAGGACTCGTCCCGAGTTGTCAGGAGGCTGGTGTGATCGGAGTCCTAGCTGGTGTGATCGGGACTATTCAAGCCACGGAAGCCTTAAAAGTCATTCTGGGGATTGGCCGACCACTGACTGATCGGTTACTGGATTATGACGGGCGTCGGACGGCCTTTCGTGAAATTAGAGTCAAGAAGAATCCCGATTGTCCGCTGTGCGGGGACCACCCCACGATCACGGAGCTCATTGATCACGAACAGGAAGCTTGTGCACTACGAGTCACGAGTGACGCGTGATGAGTCAGGGGTAATATGGCGCTCATTTTGAATTCTCATCACTCATTACACATCACCCATCACGATTCTTAACGCGGGGCACCTATGAAGAAGATGAAAGCGCTGGCGTGCCGGGAGTGTGGGAAGGAATATCCGACGGAAGCCATCCATGTGTGTGAGATGTGCTTTGGCCCGCTGGAGGTCAAGTACAACTATGACGAGATCAAGCAGACGATTTCGCGCGGACGAATCGAGGCCGGCCCAAAGAGTATGTGGCGGTATATTGACCTCCTCCCGGTCGAAGGGCCGGGCCTCGTGGGCGCTCATGCAGGGTTCACCCCCATGGTCCGAGCAAAGAATTTGGGCGCGTACTTGGGCTTGGATGAACTCTATATCAAAAACGACACGGTGAATCACCCCACCCTGTCTTTCAAAGATCGGGTGGTTGCGGTCGCGCTGACACGGGCTCGTGAGTTGGGCTATGAAACCGTCGCGTGCGCCTCAACCGGAAACCTGGCGAATTCCGTCGCCGCCCACGCAGCTGCCGCCGGGATGCGCTGTTACGTATTCATCCCCGGAGACTTGGAATCTGCGAAGGTCCTCGGCAACCTCATCTATCGTCCAAACGTCGTGGAAATCGAAGGGAATTATGACGACGTGAATCGACTCTGCAGCGAGATTGCCGGTGAACATCGCTGGGCCTTCGTCAACATCAATATCCGTCCCTACTACGCGGAAGGGTCAAAGACCTTGGCCTTTGAAACCGTCGAACAGTTGGGGTGGCGAGCGCCTGATCAGGTTGTGATTCCCATGGCCTCCGGGTCTCTGTTGACGAAAATCTGGAAGGGCCTCAATGAAATGAAAGCGTTGGGTTTGGTGGACTCGGTCAATACCAAGATCAATGGAGCCCAAGCCGAGGGCTGCTCTCCGATCGCGACAGCCTGTAAGGAGGGACGGGATTTCTTCAAGCCGGTCAAGCCGAACACCATCGCCAAATCCCTGGCCATCGGAAACCCAGCTGACGGCTACTATGCGTTGAAAACCGCTGCGGAAAGCGGCGGGACTATGGATCTGGTGTCTGACGATGAGATCGTCGAGGGCATTAAACTGTTGGCTCAGACCGAAGGGATCTTTGCCGAAACCGCGGGAGGGGTCACGATTGGCGTCCTACGCAAGATGGTCAAACAAGGCGTGATCCGAAAAAGTGATGTCACGGTGGCCTACATTACAGGAAATGGTCTGAAGACTCAGGAAGCCGTGATCGATGCGGTCGGCCGACCGGTTCGCATTCAGCCGAGCCTGGTGAGCTTTCAAAAGACCTTCAAGATGGAGAGCACTGGAGGGCAGGAAGGGTGATAAAGGTTCGAATTCCAACCCCGCTGCGAGCGTTAACCAAGAACCAAGGGGAAGTCGAAATGAAGGGGACCACCGTGGCGGAGGTCATCGACAACCTCGAGGCGAGCCACCCCGGGGTTAAGGGCCGCTTGTGTGACGAACAGGGCGAGCTGATGCGATTAGTGAATATATACGTCAATGAGGAAGACATTCGATTCCTCAAAGGCAAAGACACAAGTCTCAAGGATGGCGACGAGGTATCCATCGTGCCCGCCATTGCCGGGGGCACCGATGACTAATTTACGGTTTCATATCCGTTTTCCGGAGGAAAAGATTAAGGAGCCGATCCTGTACCAAATTGGCCACGAGTACAAAGTCGTGACCAATGTCCGGCGGGCAGACGTTCGCGAAACGACCGGATGGCTGGACGTGGAACTCAGCGGAGAGACCGAAGAGATCGAACGCGCCGTCGAAGGGCTCAGGAAAAAAGGGGTCATCGTCGATCCTATTGAGCTCAACGTTGTAGAATGACGACGGAGGAAGCTGGCAAGTAGGAAAGGTTGCAGGCTGGCATTCCGACAATGCTAGCTTGTCAGCTTGTACGCTCGCAGTTTTAAGTTATGGAATTCACCGAGGAGCAGGTTCAACGGTACAGCCGCCACATCATCCTGTCTGAGGTGGGAGGCAAGGGTCAGAAGAAATTGACCCAATCCAAGGTGTTGGTCATTGGGGCCGGAGGCCTGGGTTCTCCCGCAGCGTTGTATCTTGCCGCAGCCGGGGTCGGGACCTTGGGGCTGGTCGACGGCGACGTGGTCGATCTTTCCAATCTCCAACGGCAGGTCTTGCATTCCACCGCCACCATCGGAGTACCAAAAGTCGAATCCGGCCGAAAGACCCTTGCAGCGCTCAATCCCGACCTCACGATCAAGACCTACCAGGAGAACGTGTCGGCCGACAATATCATGCGGTTTCTGCCGGACTACGATATCATTTTGGACGGGTCTGACAATTTTTCCACACGATTCCTGGTGAATGACGCCTGTTTCTTCGCCAAAAAGACCCTTATTTCTGGGAGCATCTTCCGGTTCGAGGGACAACTCACGACCATAAAACCTCACCAGGGGTTTCCCTGCTACCGCTGTCTCTACCCTGAGCCACCGCCGGCAGGCCTGGTGCCGAACTGCCAAGAAGCCGGGGTGCTGGGCGTTCTTGCCGGCACGATAGGGGTGCTACAAGCCGCCGAGGCGATCAAGGAGATTCTTGGCATTGGTGAAACCTTAGCCGACCGGCTGCTCATTTACGACGCCCTCGACATGAAATTCCGAAAGGTTTCCCGACCCAAGGACCCAGCCTGTCCACTCTGCGGCCCGCAGCCCACTATCCACGACCTCGGCGCTGATTACAACGTGTCCTGCAGCCTGTAAGGTGTTCGATCTTAAGATTCCCCAAGCGATTCTGGACGACATGGTCGCTCACGCTCGAGAGCTCGATCCGTATGAATGCTGTGGGCTTCTGGCAGGAAAAGACGGTGTCGTCGCTCATCAGTACCGGATTACGAACACGGTGGCTCGGGATCGAAGAGCCGAAGACGTATTCGAGGAAGCCAACGTCAAACAACTGAGAACCCTGGCGGCCACGACAAGAGCAGAAGTCGCTTACTTTATGGATCCCAAGGAAATGCTCGCCGCCTTCAAGGACATGCGGACATCCAACTTGGACCTTCTGGCCATCTATCACTCGCACACCCATTCGCCAGCCTACCCTTCCACGACCGATATTGGGCTCGCGTATTACCCTGACGCCACCTACCTCATTATTTCACTCGAACACCAACAGCTGCCTGAGGTCCACGCCTACTGGATCAAGGACAAGCAAGTGACCCCTGCCAAATTCACCCCGGTCTAACGACCGGACAGACCCCTTCTGACCGGACCGGCCATTTTCCTCTAGACCCTGACATTCCGAGCATGCCATACTCGAAAACTAGTCACCATCACTGGATACTCTGCCAAGGGGGTGTGGTCTTATGAAATGTTCCTACGTGATCACCGGAACCTTTACAGGCATAGCCGCTTGCGTCCTCTGTCTCTGCCTTACGACTCCAGTTTTGGCCAAAACCAGGAGTATCTACGCACCTATTGCTGATCTTGATGCCAAGCACGGCATGCTCTTCGTCTTCTCGGACGGAAAGATGGTGATTGTTCAAGCCAGTGAAAAAGCCAAACCTCATATAGGGAAACTCCCCATCAGTGGGTTGATCGATATTGTGGTAGAGGACGAGGCGGGAAGAAAATATCCTGTCCTCAAATCATGGAAACTCTACAGTGGGGAGTCGGAATGCAAGGTCTTTGACGGCACGTCGTGTAAATAGCCCGACGCGGCTATGGGCAGGCTCATCATCCGGAGAGAGAAGGAAGGTTGGCGAGGCAGGGCTCAGACTTCAAATCGGCCCTGAAAGTTACTCGGAGCTGCCGAGCATGTCGTCGATCAGCGGTCGATTGATATCACCGCAACCAAGGCAGAGTACATCGAAGAGGGCTTCATGATCAGCGACGTAGTTGCGAGTATCGACCAACTTCTCGCTGATGACCTCTTCATAGCAGGCATCACAGAGCAACATGAGCCCCCGCATCACCGAAACCGTTTTCCGGCCTGAACTCCCTGACATCACCCACCCCTATCCCTTGCGTTTTTAAACAGAACCCTTTTGCTGAGCGACCCAGAAGTCTTCAAGTTCCAACTCGATGCCACACTGAGGACATTCATACGGTTGGTCCGGAGGAGGCACAGCCAGCTCAGTCTTTTCGATGTGCCCACCGCAGACATGATAAAAATGGCCGCGCGCATCTTCTGTATCCAAGGGGTCGTTCTCAAAGATAAGGACCATGTAAAACTCCTCGGCTCGTCAGCTGCAAAAGTATACCTACCCTCGTTTCTCCATGCAATGCGGAAGTCCCTCCCGGCGAGGTTTCTACCCCTCCTGAGGCCAAAGACACTCAGGTCTGAAATTGGGCCTCATAGAGCCCCGTATACAGGCCTCCTTGAGCAAGCAAGTCTTCGTGTAACCCCTCCTCGACAATTTGGCCGCGGTCGACCACGATAATCCGGTCAACATGGTGCAAGGTGGATAAACGATGTGCGATCACAAATGTGGTTCGTCCCCGCGTTAGGTTCGCCAGGCCTTCGCGGATCTTCACCTCGGTTTCGGTATCGATGTTGGATGTGGCCTCGTCAAAAATGACGATGGGCGGATCCTTCAGCAACACCCGTGCGATGGAAATTCGTTGTTTTTGGCCGACGGAGAGTTTGACTCCCCGTTCCCCAAGCCAGGTATCGTAGCCTTCGGGGAGCTGGGCGACGAACTCATGGGCACGGGCAGCCTTGGCCGCTGCCTCGAGGCGTCCCTGATCAGCTGAAAGGTCTCCATAGAGAATATTCTCGCGCACCGTGCCATTGAACAAGAATGGCTCCTGTTGCACCAGCCCGATTTGGCTTCGCAGAAAAGCGAGAGGAAGCGCTCGGATGTCAAAGTCATCGAGAACAATCGCTCCGGCTCTCACGTCGTAGAACCGCATCAGAAGTTTCAGCATGGTGCTTTTTCCGGCTCCGCTCGGGCCGACCAGGGCCAC
>JBFJQA010000104.1:0-10781 GCA_041616875.1 Nitrospiraceae bacterium
CCGTCCTCATTCGCTGCTGGTGGTGGGTGTAGCTCAACGGTTAGAGCGCTGGACTGTGGCTCCAGAGGTTGCGGGTTCGAAACCCGTCACTCACCCCACACTTTCCCTTCTCTCCACAACCATAGTCGCGGCATGCTCTTCGAAGGGTTGCGTGGCGGTTCTGTGGTGGGGTTCACGGGAAGGGCTGCGGTCGGATACGAATAGACAGTTCTTTTGGCGAGGTTCGAGAAGAAAACAAGGCCGATTCCTACAAGGGAGACCCAATTCTATGCTGGACCCAGTGACAGTGGTGGGGTCTCTGGCCGGGTTCCTGACGACTCTGGCCTTCGTCCCACAATTCACCAAAACATGGAAGTCAAAATCCACCGGAGATATATCTCTGGGGATGTTCCTTATATTTACAACCGGCGTGCTGCTGTGGTTGATTTATGGATTCCAGATACGATCATTCCCCGTCATAGCAGCCAACGGCGTGACCTTGATGCTAGCTGGGGCCATTCTGGCCCTGAAGATTCGATACGGGTGAGGGAAGCCTATGTTCAGCGCTCTGCACTGTCGTCACGCGGCCCTCACCGTCTGGCTCGTGTGTATCGGGTATGGTACCGCGCTCGGCTCCGACCTTACCGGCAGGGACGGGGCGCCAATGGTGTTGATCAAGGCGGGAAGGTTCTCGATGGGATCTCCACCTGATGAAAAGTGCGAATATGACACGCTTGCCAGGACGGAATTCTGCATCCAAGTCAGGGACGCGGACTATGCACCCCAGCATGGAGTCGCCCTGTCCGCCTTTTTCCTCGATCAGTACGAGGTGACCTATGCGCGGTTCGAGAAGTTTGCCCAAGAAGCGAATTACCGTAGTACCGTGGAGACGAAGGGGACAAAGTCTGCAATGAGAGAGACGACTGGGTTTCTCTTCAGAAAACAATGGAGGCGGGTGGAAGTCGATCAGGCCGATTGGCGAACGCCTCAGGGTTCCACCGTCGCCTCTTCTGCCGAGCGGAAATCCCATCCCGTGACTCAGCTCTCCTGGCACGATGCCGACGCCTATTGCGCATGGGCAGGCAAGCGCCTGCCCACTGAGGCCGAATGGGAATATGCGGCAAGAGCGGGAACCACCTCGAAACATTGGTGGGGGGAAGAGGGGCCAGGAACGAGGCCGGTGGGAAATTTTGCCGATAGACAGTTTAAGGAAGCGTACGGTGGCGACGTTGATTTTGACGGGTATGAGGATGGTCATGCCGATACGGCGCCGGTCGGATCGTTCGAGCCGAACCCATGGGGCCTCTACGATATGGCTGGGAACGTTCAGGAGTGGATAGCTGACTGGCATAGCGTGACCTATTACCGAGACAGCCCAGCGGAAAATCCAAGAGGTCCGGCGGACGGAAATGAGAAAGTTAAACGTGGAGGCTCCTGGCTCTCCTATCAGGAACTCAAAACGCGCAGCAGCCAACGTCCAGATAATTCGGACGACCACACCGGGTTTCGATGCGCGCGAGATGCAACTTAACTCGTCTTCTTGGTGCTCGCTCCTGCCTCATAAATTTTGCCTAAATCCCCAGACTTTGGCCCTTCCTGTGCATAACTCCTTCTATCGCATTGCCTATGACCGTTGAGAGTGGCAGCTGCGCTCTCACCAGGGCTTCACCTGGCGGTTGTACGCTAGAGCATACATACGTATTTCAATTGGATACAAGATATGGGGTCGACCTGGCGTTGACCACAATGCATAAATTTTAGGCAGTTTGCTGAAAGGCCATCAGTGGCCATAAAAAATGACGAGACCGTCGGGTTGTCCACAGGACAATCCACAGAACTTGGGGAATGCGATTTTTCTGTTGGTTGACCCAAACCGCCAGCCTTTTCCATCCTTAACTATTGTTGCTGATGAGTCCTCGGGCGGTCGGCCATGGTCGAAGGCGGGGAGATCTGAAGACTCCGCACAGCTCATCCTACACCATCGAACACGTGACGCTCCGAGTCGCTGGGCACGAGACGGTCCGCTATGCGTCCAATATCGACAACGACGACATGGTCTAGAAGCTGCTCCCGAAATCCCTGAATGGAGAGGAGGCGAAGGTCAGGCGATTTCTCAATAGAACGATCCGAGGGGCCGGCAGCGCGTGAGGGGGGGTATCTTTCTCAACACTCCCATTGACACCTAGCCACGGACGGCCTAGGCTTCGTGAGCTTTCGAACTCAAGTGCTGAACCCGCGTATCTGATGGTTGGAAAACAAGAGTGATTGCGCACGAGACTATTCTTAAAACATAGGAGGTAGAGTATGCCCCCGTTCATGAAGCCCTGGACCCAACAGACGTACGCACTCATGCGGATCGTGACGGGGTTGCTGTTCGTGTGGCACGGCACGCAAAAGCTGTTCAGCTTTCCCAGTGCCCCGCCGGACATTCCAGCCTTCGTGACGTATGTTGCTGGTCCCATCGAACTCGTCGGGGGCGCGCTGGTCATGGTCGGCCTCTTTACCGGCTGGGCAGCATTCCTATGCAGTGGGCTGATGGCTGCCGCCTACTGGATGGCTCATGCCACACGGGCCCTGTTTCCGATCCTGAACGGGGGAGAGCTGGCCGCGCTCTATTGCTTCATCTTCCTGTTCATTTCTGCGTATGGGTCAGGAATTTGGAGTGTCGACGCGGCTCGTAGGAAAGGATAGTCTCACCAGTTCAGATGTGATTCGGCTTGAGGGATGATGCTGGTCGTGTGGGCGAGGAACTTTGTCGCACAAAGGTCGTGACAGTGGAAGAGAAGTGCAATACAAACGTGCTGATGTGGCAGCCGGCTCAGACATGTCGGGAATGGGTCCGCTGGAAGAGGGAACCAGAAGAGCAGGTGGACGAGAAGACCACCTTCTAGACACATGGAGTCGGTGGCAGAGCAATCAGGAGAGGGGAGTGTTGCGCTGTGTCGAGCGCCCCGGTTCGAAGAGCAACGGATGCGGTCCCCTCAGTATGTGGGGTTTTGGTATCGGGTATTGGCAGCAAGCCTCGATAGTGTCTTATACTCCGCATTGTCCTTCGGGTTCATCTATACGGCGTATGGGTGGGAGTACTTTATTCCCGGCGGCGTAGGAGAAGGCCCTGTCTATCCTATATTATGGTGGGTCTTGCCCGCTCTGTTGACGCTCCTTTTCTGGGAATATCAACAGGCGACACCTGGGAAAATGGCGATTTCCGCCAAAATTGTCGATGCGGAGACGGGAGGGGTGCCCTCAGCACAACAATGGCTGCTCCGCTATGTTGGCTATTTTCTGTCTGCCCTTCCTTTGTGTCTTGGGTATCTGTGGGTCGCCTTTGATCGGCGCAAACAGGGGTGGCATGATAAATTAGCCGGCACCATGGTCATCTTCTCCGAGTAACAGCATTCCGTGGAGATGATTGGGGGCCTTGGCTCCGGCTGGTTCACCCATTCTTGGTGGACCGAACACACGCGGTGCCGTTGCAGGAACAGTGAACACGTTGGAAGTCTTTCGAAGGAATAGGCCAGATGGTTTCGTCATGGGAATGGTGCTGATCTTTTTCGGAGTCGTGGGGTGCATAGTGGCATCCAGCTGTGTGAGCACCGGGGATCCGGTCTTGAGGGACGAGAATATCGTTTCACAGATCAGGGCCGGAGTGTCCACGAAGGATGACGTACAGCTGCTCTTGGGAGAGCCCAACGAGATCACTCGTGACCCCGGCCCAATCTCCGGCGATGGGGAGATGACCACCAAGACCCCTGTGGTCGAAACATGGACCTACACCTATCTTGACCGCCGTCCCTCCTTTCCCCCGGGTGGGAAGACGAAAACGGGAGCCATCATCATTTCATTCGATGAGAAGGGTGTGGCCCGGCAGGTAACCAGGAGCCAGACCCAAAATCCTTAGGGTAAAGGCCGTCACAGTACTTGGTCCCGCCACCCACGACGAGTGTCTCCAGCCACCCCCTCCGCCTCGAGATTCTGGTCTAATTGCGAACAACGCCGAGGGTACGTGAGCCACTGGAATGACCTACACGGTCAGACGAAAAGGAAGACTGGGCGTGAATTCCCCCACTCAGGAATACAGAGCTCTTATCTGACCGTGATCCGATCCTGATATCCGCGGGCGCTCGACGGCCAGTTGCAAAGGGCTCGAGTTCTTTCGAAGCCACCCTACTTTTGTCGGGATTGTCAATTGAACTCAGGTGTGGTTAATGAGGACGTAAATGGTCAGCAGGGTGATGCAAGTACTGTGTGATAGACTTGGAATTGGCACAGGACCATGAGGCATTGGCAAAAGTTGCGTTGGCAGCATCGAAATCGGCTCAAACTCTCTGACCAGCTTGTACGTCCAGTCGAGCGCCTCTTCAGCCGGTTCCCGTCTTTGGAGCGTGGGCATCACAGCCCAGAGGTCACGCGAATTGAATGTCGGCACAGCCCCTTGGCCGGCCGGCGGGCTGTCCAGATCACTGATCTGCACCTGAATCGATATCATGCCCGGCACGACGTTCTGCTCCGCACGATTGGGAAGCTGGAGCCAGACTGGATCTTCGTGACGGGTGACCTGCTGACCAGCCACACGGGGCTCCCCCATGTGTTCCGGTTTCTGAGCGAGCTCCGGCAGGCGGCGCCCGTCTATCTGACCCTGGGCAACCACGATCACCACAGCGGTGTTGCCGTCGATCACTTCGCTGAACTGTCTGACCGCCACAAGCTTCACCTCATGATCAACCAGGCGGCTTTCATCCCCTTGAGTTCAGGTGAGTTGGGCATTGTCGGCCTGGACGATCCGTCGACGCACCGGGCCGACGTCCGATGCATTCCGCCACGACAGTCGGGCCGGTTCACCGTTCTGCTTGCGCATGCCCCCAATGTCCTGGACCTGCTTGATCACAGACATGGAGTCGATCTCGCCCTCTGTGGCCACAGTCATGGCGGCCAATGGAGGTTTCCCTCGGTTCGCCCATTCTGGTTGCCCTATGGTTGCAGTGGTCGTGCCCATGGCCACCACCTGCAGAATGGACATTGGCTTTACGTCAATCGGGGGCTTGGTTGGTCTATCCTGCCCATGAGAGTGAACTGCCAACCGGAGATTGTGCTGATCGAATGGGTGAACGGAACCCACTCCATTCCGCTCTCCGGCGGGAGGCAATCCTCCGTGAGCTGAATGCAACCCCTCTACACTCAATGGGCCTGAGACCTAATTCTCTTTAAGAGGAATGTCTGAGGCGGAAAGCCTTCTCAAGCAAGGTTGAGAGCACCACATCGATCACGGTAAAGGCAAGGACAGTACCCGCCATAGCCCCCAGGGCCAGATCATATTTCTGTTGCACAACCAGTAGCGGGAGCAAGCTCTCTGGAATGTGATCGAGCCCAATGAGCCGACTCCCCGGAACCTTTCCCATGCGGCGCTTGGTGAAGCTAGAGAGGCTATCGCCCAGCATAGCTGACAGCGAGATGGTCAGCCCCGTTCCGACGGATAGACCGAGGAGCAGCGCGCATACAATTGTGCTGGCTACCGAAAGAAGGACTCCTCGCAGGGTCTTGGAAGGCCCGAACAAGGGACGGCCATCCAGAAACTTACACCCGAAATCAAGCGGGCAGGCAAGCCGATCCCCCAGAATGACACGGCCCACCAAGGGGGTTCCATTGGCTACGACGATCAAGAACAAGAGCTGAAGGTAAATCATGCTGGAAAGCAGCCTCCGGGAATTCTTTTCCAGCGATTCAGCTTGAGCCTTGGCGGGAAGGGCTGAGATTGTGAGCGAGTGTTCCTCCCCATTTGATCAAATTCTATAAGAATCGGAGCGCATCGTCACTCGCATGCCCACTGTCAGACTCGGGGCAAAGCCGGGGACGAGGCAATTGCCTCGATGGAACGTACACGACAAGAACCTTCGTTGCGAGCATCGCTGCTGGTGCACTAATGCCTTTCCGCTACGAGTTGGTGAGTCGGCCACTCAGGAAAGGCGCATCACCCCTCGCCAGGAAATCCTCACCCATTAATGATTTCCGCCTATTGACAGGCGGAAAGAACGAGCGTATAAACCCCCTCCCCCTAGATAAGGGGCCTATGAGCTGCAGCGAGCGCCAGGTCGTACATGGAGCCGCCGTCATGGGGGAAGCACCGCCAAGACCAGCGATAGACGAAAAGACAGTCACGAGGAGGTCCTTCGGGTGTGTGTGCTCGAAGGGCCTTTGTACTTCTGCATGTTCCACATTCAGCACGGAGGTCATGGACCCATGCGTCTCATGCTTACATTAGCATTACTGCTGAACCTGTTCTGGGTTGCACCGGCGATGAGTGAGGAATCCACACCCCTGTACCTTTGCGATGATGGCGAGACGGCGCTCCTGACCGATCGTGAGTCGAGAGGATGTCCTCCCTACCGCCCAGCGGGAGGGTTGACCGTCCACGACGGACCCACGACGCCGGATATTGAGCCGACCGTCGAGGAGTTTACGCCTTATCACCCTCAGCCTTCCCGGATGTCTACCAGTGAGAAAGCCGAACAGGTCTGTGGGAAGTGGTATGCAGATTTGAATTTGCCTTCAGGCAAAGAGGGTCCTCAGAAGGCGACATATCAATCTGGCATCTGGCTGCCCTCTTGGGCGTGGGTACAGGTGTCCAGGTGGTGGCTGACTGCCAACATGTGCAGCCTGTATATCGATGCGCCGGTGTACCCGGAGTTCTAGGTCGCGAGTACTGTCAAGAGGAAGTCTCATGGTTTTCCGGATCGGGTGGCCTTGCGGTTCGCGTGGGCCCTCTGTAAGATGAGGCCTTCGTTGAAGGGCTTTTTTGTTCGCTAGGACAGGAAGGGGAAATATGGCATCCCCCCGCCACCGTCAGAGCGGGTTCACGCTGATCGAGCTGATGATCGTCGTCGCGATTATCGGGATTCTAGCGGCGATCGCGATCCCCAACTTTCTGCGCTATCAAGCGAAGAGCCGTCAGACGGAGGCGAAGACGAATCTGGCCAGTGCCTATGTTGCGGAGACCGCCTTTTACGCTGGAGAGTCGTATTACGGGAATTTCAGCCAGATCGGCTTTGCCCTGAGTGGAAGATCTAACTGGTATACGTACCGCAGCGGGGCGGCGGGGCCGACGGGCGGGCCGAATACCGGCGCGGCCAATGTGGACACGATCTTTTCAGGAGGTGCGCTGACTCCCTACCCCGATGGCCAGGGCCCCTCGGCGATCAAGGCACACACCAGCACTCCGGGTACCCCGCCGGGTTTCATTATTACGGCCGTGGCGAATGTAGACGGTGACGCCACGATTGACCAATGGCATGTGAACGAACAGAAACAGAATTTATCCCAACCGGACAATGACGATGTGCTCCACTAGAGTCGGGTAAGGGGTACGCGCCCCTCCCGGCGACCAGGTGAGCGCCGTCACCCCTGAAGCCCGCAGCAATTCATAGGTAATGGAAGCCAGCCGTCCACCCCAGGCTTGACCCATCCGCTCCTTAGCGCCTAACATTTGAAGACATGCGTACAGACGGACTCTTGCTCAGAAGCTTGGTCTTCCTCGTCATGGTCTTTCCGTACGGGTGTACCGATGGAGGAGACGGAGAGGGAAGTACCGGTAATAATCAGGGAAGCGTACCCGCAGCTGCGGTCGGCGTTGTTTCCGGCGGTCTAAGCGTTCCTCCTAATAATGCCGTAGAGGCCGAACCAAATCAGACCATTCCTCAGGCACAAGCTCTCACCGAAACCTCTTCAGTTTCGGGGCGGGCCGCAGTCGGCGATCCCGGGTTTATCATTCCCGGCACCGGCGGCAGGGTGGCCCAGGACCTGTTCCGCATCAATGCGACACAAGGGTTGAGAATTGTTTTGAGGATCGCGGAGGACGACCTGACTGCCAATGACCTGGACTTGATTCTCATGGACGCTTCTGGTTCCGTCGTGGATACCTCAGAGGCGGCCAATTCTTCCACAGAATTTCTTGAGACCGGCGCCGGAGGCGATTTCGTGATAGGGGTTCGGGCTTCTGGAGGAGCCAGCGAATACCTCCTCACCCTTAGCCCCCAGACCGTGGTAACCGGAGTCTTATCCGACATCATTCCCTTTGGGGCCCAAATTGTTCCTGGGGAAGTTCTTGTAAGAATGAAAGAAGATATCAAAGGGACGCAGTCGCGCGCCTCATTAGCGGCAGGTCATGGTCTTTCTCATACACGATCCCTTCCGTCGGGCGTGGAGGTCATGACCGTGGATCCTCTTGCCCCGGCCTCGCCACAATCCGGAAAAGGGCGTCTTTCACGAAAAGAGACGATCGGTACTTATTTGGGTATGCCGAGAAGCGAAACGAATGCCTTAACGGCTCTGACAGCCGATCGCATCAGGAAGCTAAGAAAAGATCCGAGGGTTGAGTACGCCGAACCCAATATTATCAGACGCCCCTTTGCCGTCCCGAATGATCAGTTTTTTGACCTTCAGTGGCATTACCAGCTGATTAACCTTCCCCAAGCCTGGGATAGGACCACTGGAAGTAACACCACCACTGTGGCGGTCCTTGACACCGGAATTGTCGCCACCCACCCCGACTTTGCCTCTCGACTCCTTCCAGGCTTCGATTTCATCACCGATCCGGCTAATGCTCGGGATGGCGACGGTATAGATCCTGATCCCAACGATGATGGGGACTTGGGGAATCCTGGAGGACAGACGAGCACCTTCCATGGCACCCACGTAGCTGGAACCGTTGGGGCAGCTACCAACAATGCTGTTGGCGTGGCGGGGACGACCTGGCAGACCCGTCTTATGCCACTCCGTGTGCTGGGGACATTCGGGGGCACCGATCTCGATATTGCACAGGCCATCCGATACGCGGCGGGTCTTCCTAACAGTTCGGGCACAGTCCCACCGGACCGGGCTCATATCATCAACATGAGTCTTGGCGGGCCGGGGTTCTCCCAAACCTTGGCGAATGCGGTTCAGGCAGCAAGGAGTGAAGGAGTTATCATCGTGGCGGCGAGCGGCAATGACGGCCAGGCCCGGATCAATTATCCCGCCTCCTTGAATGGTGTCATTTCGGTCGCCGCAGTAGACATCAATAGCACGAGGGCGTTTTACTCCACCTTCGCATCGACGGTCGATGTGGCGGCTCCGGGTGGAGATAACAGGGTTGACCTGAATCTCGATGGCCAACCAGATGGCGTGCTCAGCACCTTAGCCAGCGATGCCACTTCACCGCTCAGTTTCACGTATGGGTTCTACCAAGGGACTTCTATGGCCACCCCTCACATCGCAGGGGTGATTGCTCTCATGCTGGCGGTGAACCCTACCTTAACCCCGCTGGACATTGATCAGTTGCTTGCTGGCACCCATCCTTCGACCAGCGTTCCGATCACCTTGGATCTGGGGGATCCTGGCCGGGACGATTCTTATGGTCATGGTTTGATTCAGGCCTCTCAAGCCGTTCAGGCAGCGCTGGCTGTTCCTGGCGGGACAGGCCCTCCTCCTGCCGGGTCGGCTCTCTCAGTTTCAACCTCCATTTTGGATTTCCAGAATTTCCTCACCTCCCTCCCGCTGACCATCATCAACTCCGGCATTGGCACGTTACGTGTGACGAACATTACCGTCACGGCCCCATGGGTCATGGTCAGCCCGACCTCGGGCGTCGCACCAATCACCGCCACGGTCACCGTGGATCGATCCAGTCTCCCACCCGGCATGCATTCGGCTACCATCACCGTGTTTTCCGATGCGACTACCGGAAATCCAACCAAGGACATTCTGGTGGACCTGACCGTAGGAGGGTCTGTTTTAGGCGATGTGGGGCTGGTATTCGTCTTGTTTCTCGATGTCACGACCCTCAACACCGTGGAGCAAACGGTCACTGACTCCTCACTCGGCTACCAGTTCACGTCGCCTGGCCTCACCGCCGGGACGTATTTCCTCGTCGCAGGCACTGATCGAGATGATAATGGCTTTATTTGTGAGAGTGAGGATGCCTGTGGGATTCTTTCTGAACCCTTGACCATCGCGTCCGGTCAAACCATTTCAAATGTCAATCTTGTGGTCGCAAATTCCTTCCAAGAGCCTCAGCTTCTCGCCGTCGTGCTGCGGAGTCCGCAGGCTGCGACCTTGAAATCGTATCCGCCGGGATTCAGCGAAACGGGACCAGTGAAGTTTAGGAGGAAGTTGTAGGTGTGCTCCGCCTCAATGAATGCCATGCTCCCACATCACTCGCCTCCGTCGGACTGTTTCTCATAGGGTCTGGGAAGCAGGCAAGCATTACGAACAACACCGCCGTTGTTCCGTTCCTCGGTTCTTGATTCACCAGCCTTTTATCCTTCTCTTGGAGCACACCCTTGGGCAACTTCCGTTCCGATCGTTCAAGACTTGGCTAGTGTCCACAACACAAAATAACCGCGGATCAAGGACTTGACCGTGGCATGGGAAATGCTGCAAACAGGTTCAGGTTCGGGACTACAGGGGGGAACATGGCCGAAAAGCCTATGACAATCCTTGGCTTGGTCCTCTTGATTTTGCCTGCCCTCTCCTTCGTCATCGGCGGGCAGGCCTATGCTGAGCCACTCGTCAACGGGGGGTTCGAAACGGGGAGTCTCTCGGGGTGGACAGTCTTCGCGTCGTCAAATGGAACACTTGGCGGGGGAGCGTTTCCTGGCGTGTATGATTTCGACACGACCGGCGATGGGGTCGTGACGAAGGGCGTCGCATTCAAGGTAGGCAAGAAAGACCTCTGGGGCGCGGGTGAAAGCCATGAAGGTGGAGGAATTTTTCAGATTGTGACGGCAGAAGAAGCTGGTGAGTTGACGATCACCGCGGACATCGCGGCC
>JBFJQA010000105.1:0-10741 GCA_041616875.1 Nitrospiraceae bacterium
CCATTTCTCCGCTTTTCTTCTGAGTGATCTCAAGCCAGGGAAGGGGAGTGAAGAGGGAGGGGGAGTCTGGACCGGCTGCGACGGCAAAGCAATTCTCTTGGTTGAGGACCAAGGTGTTTCGTCGGAGGTGGGCAACTCGCTGACCTGATTCGTCGTACAGGTCCATGGTGAGGAGGAGCTGGTGCGTCTCTGGATTCCACTCCAGAACGATCTGTTCCTTCCCTTGGATCGCGACGACCCCGTTCGTGTTTCGAATGGCGTTGGACCCGAGTTTTATGTCCATGCGGCCCTCCAACGGGTCAGGAATAACTTTTGGTGTCTCCCGTCCTCGATCGATCAGCGGGTACGCAAGGTTTCTTCTTCATACAGGCGGAACAACCGTTTGGCCTCAGGGTGAAGATGTCCCGTCGCCCCTCGGGGTATGTCAATGGTGCGGAAGAGAGGCGTCAGTTTTCCGTTCGGATGGAGATACGCCGCCCGCAGCGGAACCGACCGTCGATGGTGCCGAACCAAGTGACAGGGTTTGCTTCGTATCGTGGTCAGCCAGTCAGCCACGTCCTGTGGGTTGCCGATCGAAGCGGAAAGTAGCAAAATTCGCGCCTGCGTTGGACAAAAGATCAAGGTTTCCTCCCAGACGACGCCGCGCTCAGGATCCGCGAGATACTGCGATTCGTCCATGATCACTAACCCTAGGGTGTCCAAACGTACGTCGATCTCTCCGCTCGCGGCATCATAAAGGAGGTTCCGCAGAATTTCGGTGGTCATAATGAGCAATGGGGCATGGGGGTTATCCCGACGATCGCCGGTTAAGATGCCGACCTGCTCCGCACCAAAGATCCGAGAAAATTCAGTATGTTTGGTATTTGAAAGGGCTTTCAGGGGGGAGGTATAGATGACGGTCCGGTCTCCGGCGATGGCAGCCTTGGTTGCCTCGACCGCCACATAGGTCTTGCCGCTACCGGTTGGGACGCTCACGAGCACATCGGTTTCACTCAGATAGTTGATTGCCTCCTCTTGCCAGGCATCGGGCACAAAGGGTTGGGGAGAGGGCACACCAATTCCGGCCAAGAGGGCGGACATGTCGGTAGGCGGTTCGGCTGGTTCGGGCTCTTTGGTCGGGGTCGCAGACCGTCCAGGTGGATGCTCCGCCCTTCGGGTCTGACCTCTGCGCCGAGTTCCTGCGGTACGGGCGGGCTTGGGCTGGAGTCCCTCCTGTATGAGTATCTTGAGGTCCGACTCTAGCCCAGTTCGGTTCTCCGCCGTATGACGCAGCAAGGCTTCGATGAGGCGTCGCTTGCCAAGCCGGAAATGTGCATGGACCCGACCTCGTGCCAGACGATGAAGTCGACCAACCGGTTGCTCTGCCAGGAGCTTTTCGAGTTCTTCAGTTGTCATCTGCACCCGTGACTCGTGAATCGTGATGGGTAATGCGTCATGCGTGATGGGTAGAACAGGTCACTTAGGGTATCCGTACTCGTAACGCATGATTCATAATGGGTCATGCGTGAGACGTAATGAGTTCCGCGGTCGCATATTCCAAGAGATATGTGTTACTGATTACTCATCACGCGTAACGAGTTACGGTAGTTCTTCCAAGACCCCTCGCCTCAAATTCCGAATAGCTCTGCTCGCACAGTCGGCCAGGCCGGGGTGGGTCGCCTGAAGCTGGTACAGCTGCGAGAGGTATTCCAAGGTTCTTGCCAAGAGGCGATAAATATCCCCTTCGGCCATCGTCGTCGTCCGCGTGAGGCCCAGCCAGGTGAGTTGGGGGTCACCGACCCAGCGTTCCGTCAGGGCGGCCACGTCGGCGCGAAGGAGCGGGGGGTCCTCGTGGGCCGCCAGCTCGGCGGCCAAACGACGGACCTGGCGGAGAAGGGAGGACAACCCTGCGCTGGTACGAGGAAAGGCGCCTGGACGGTCGTCATCGTGAGCGATGCTTGCCATCACCCCAGCGAGCACCTGGGGTTCCAGTCCACTGAAGGCATCCGCCCTGATCAGTTCTGCGATGACCAGGGAATGGTCGATTCGGATAAATCGCGCCCATTCGCCATCATCGGTGAGCCGAAACGTGGGTGTCAGGTATCCGAACTGCTGCAAGACCTCCGCTCTTTCTTGAAAGCGATGCCAGAGCCCGGTCCGAAGGGCCCGAATGGCCTTTGTTTGACGCTGGACGTCCTGTCGGAGGCGGAGTGCCTGAGGATGGTCCTTACCGCAGGCTTGCCTCGAGGGACAGGTCGGGCAGGGGAAGTCGTCTAGGGCCTGCGCCATTCCGGTGTCGACCGGTTCCTCTCCCTCCTTGGGAATCAAGATGGGTAATGTAGGGAGGCGGCCGGGAAGATCCGATAAGCGCATCGTTAAATCGTCCAGGCTTTCTACTGTGCACCAGGGGTACGCGGGTGATTCGGTTACGTCAAACGTGCGGTCGTACAGGTCACCCACGATCATGGCCGGACACTCTGTGATGGCACCTCCTGACCGCAGTATGGTGAGTGATGGGCTGCGTTTACCGCGGCTCCGGTATTGTCGCAGCACGATGCCCCGTCCCTTCGGAAGGCCGATGACTCGTCCCGGGGTCAGGAAAGGCAGCTTCGCCGCTAACGCCGGAGGGTCCGCTCGAGTGACATGTTGGATCCGATGCACTTTTCGTCGTCGGGCTTGCTCGAACGCTTGCCATTGCGTGATCCAGTCTGTACACACGCGCGGGCCGTAGGGCTCCATTTGGTGGGTAAGAGTATCGAGCTTCTTCTCGAGGGTCTCGGCCCGTTGGTTGAGCTGGAATTGGGCAAAGCTCTTGGCCAGAATCGGCTGGATTTGATCGATGGGATGAGCCTTGAGAAGATTGAGTACCATGGGATAGGCCACGACGAACTGGCTCTCGATGGGCTCCGGATGTCCGGTTAATCCTTTCGTGATGACGCTCAAGTCAATATAGGGAGACGGTGTGAGCACGGCAAAGCCCACGTGGTCTTTACCCCGCCGACCGGCCCGTCCGGAAAGCTGCTGCACTTCGCTGATGGTGAGATCGGTAAATTCTCGAGCCTTGCGGACCCCCGACTGAGTCAGCACAACGGTTCGCGCGGGAAAATCTACGCCGGCTGCAAGAGTCGTTGTGGCGAACACCGCATCGAGGCAGCCCTGCCGCATGAGTTCCTCGATGGCGATCTTCCAGGAGGGAAGATGCCCCGCATGGTGCGCTGCGACTCCGATGCGCTGCACGGTGGGCAAGAGGGGATGCTCCGCAATGCTCGGGAACTGCACGATGAGGTTCTGTAGAACAGTGGCGATCGCTTCTTGCCTGGGCGTGGGCAAGACCGTCCTCGCTCGCTCGAAGGCCTGCATGGCTTCATCACAGGCGCGACGGGAGGTCAGGAAGACAATGGCTGGCGTGAGGTGTTTATGTCGGAGCGCTCCGATCAGGTCAACAGGATGAATGGAGGGAGGCATGCGGTATCGTTTCCTTTGACATCGGCTGGAAGTCGAATCGGCCGCCGCGTGAGAGTAGCCGGTTCACAGTTCCGTGAGGGGAATGATGATATTCGGGACAATTGGCGCGAACCCTTTCAGCCTGGGGATTGTAGCAAGACCAAATGGAAATGGAAAGAATCGTCATTTCATTGACAGGTTGGACGTGTCCGGGGATACTGACTCCACGAGCCTTGCTTGGTCTGGCGTCTTTGGCGGAAACTGGCTCACAGGGCGGACATGGCAAAACGGTCAACGACAAAAACGTCGGCTCAAGGACGGAATCACACCAAAGATGCCATTCAGGATGTGAACTCCCTGGATCTCCAGGATATGCTCTGGCGGGTTGAGCGGTTGGAAAGGCAAGTGCGCCGGCTTTCCGAATTGGTGCGAGAGCATGCCGTGGATGCTGATCGACTCGTTCAGATCGTGGCTGAAGATCGAGAAATGCTGCGACGGGCCTTGCTGACTCAAGGAATCGATCTCGAAAACACAAAGGCGGCCAGCCTTCCTTCGAGTGATGTGTTGGATATCATCTCTTCATAGAGGGCTCATCGTAGGCTTTTCCACGTCCGTCACCCCTTCTGCTTCTTCCTCCTGATCGACTCCCTCCTCACGAGAAAGAAACTTCTACATTCGGGGCCGTAGGATTGACATCCCGCCAACCCCCTCCATAGAATTCACGTGCTCATCTTGGTGGGTCTTCTCACCGGTCGCCCGCGGGATTTGGTAGCAGGTGGCGAACTTTAGTATCGACATACAGAATCTCGTCAAGTACCACGGTGGCACCCTGGCTGTGGACAACCTGTCCCTGACCGTGCGGCGGGGTGAATTCTTCTCAATTCTTGGCCCGAGCGGATCCGGTAAAACGTCCTTTCTTCGGCTCCTTGGGGGTTTCGAGGAGCCCGATGGGGGCGAGATCCTGATCGAAGGACGTTCGATGCGGGGCGTTCCGCCCCACCTCCGTCCTGTCAACCTCGTGTTTCAATCCTACGCCCTGTTTCCTCACCTGCCGGTTCACGATAATATCGCCTTTGGACTCGAAATGCGGGGCCTCAGCAAGGGAGACATTCACGCCAGGGTACAGGCTGTCCTTGCCATGGTCCGATTGAATGGGAAAAGTGCTCGTTTGCCCTCTCAACTCTCCGGCGGGGAGCAGCAACGTGTCGCACTGGCCCGCGCCCTGGTCAACCAACCGGCGGTCCTCCTTCTCGATGAACCTCTTGGCGCCTTGGATCAGCAGCTCCGTCAAGACATGCAAGTGGAGCTGAAAACGATCCAGGAGCAGGTTGGGCTTACCTTTCTCTGCGTGACGCACCATCAGGAGGAAGCCCTGACGATGTCCGACCGACTGGCTGTGATGCATCAAGGGCGTCTGCTTCAGATCGGCAGTCCACAAGAGATTTACGAAGACCCGGCCACCCCATTTGTCGCTCAATTTGTCGGGACCTCAAACCAGATGACGGCCAGTCTCGAGTCTGTCGATGGTTCGTATGGGGTGGCGCTGGGCGATCTCCCACGGTCACCCAGGCTTCGTGTGACCTCTCCTGAGGGTGTCAGAGCCGGGAGACGGGTCATTCTGATTCTGCGTCCTGAACGAGTACACATTTCGCGAGAACATTCTGAGAAGGGATTCGACAACTCCTTGCCCGCCCATGTTCAGAAAGCCATCTATACCGGTAGCGAGATGCACTACCTCGTGCAGCTATCCGATCGGCTGTCCTGGAAGGCCAGAGTCGCAAACTCAAGTTCAGACGAGAAGCACCTTCAAGTCGGTGAGGCTGTGTTCTTGAGTTGGAATGCCGACGAGGCCAAGGTCCTCCTCGCGTGAGTCGATCCGGATCTTCATCCGTTCCGCCCGCTCCACCAGAGACTTCCTCAAGGGGCGACGTGTCCTCATGGCTGATTGCCCCAGGCCTGCTGTGGATGGGCCTGTTTTTTTTTCTTCCACTGGTTCTGGTGTTCATCATCAGTTTTCTCACCCGAGGAACCTATGGCGGGTTTGAATGGACATGGAGTCTTGCGAATTATGGGACCCTTCTAGACCCACTCTACCTATGGATCTATGGCCGCTCCTTTGTTCTCGCCACGGCGACCACGGCGGTCTGTTTGGTGCTCGGGTATCCCCTGGCGTACTACATTTCGCGGGCTCCCTCCCGATGGCAACCGATATGGCTGGTGCTGGTCATGACTCCCTTTTGGACCAACTTTCTGGTTCGAACCTACGCGTGGATCTTTATCCTGCGGACAGAAGGGCTCATGAATACCCTGTTATCAGAACTTGGACTCATCAGCGAGCCAATTGAAATTTTGTATACGAACATCGCCGTGTTGATCGGGCTGGTCTATGGGTACCTCCCCTTTATGGTGCTTCCGCTCTATGCCGCGATTGAACGGCTGGACCCACTGCTGGTGGATGCAGCAGCCGATCTCTATGCCCCAGGTTGGTCTCGATTTTGGCGGGTTATTCTTCCCCTGACCAAACCGGGTGTGATCGCGGGTTGCCTTCTGGTTTTCATTCCATCGGTTGGCGCCTTCATCACGCCTGATCTCCTCGGCGGAGCCAAGACGATGATGGTCGGCAATCTCATCCAGCACGAGTATCTCGTCGTCAGAGATTGGCCCTTTGGGTCGGCCGTGTCCTTCGTGTTGATGGCGATTGTGCTGCTCGGGGCCATGACCTATTTTAAGGTTGACAAACGGGGACTCCAGCGATTGTGAGAAAGCGCAAGTTGGGCCTCCTCAGCGCAAGTCTCGGTAACCTTCTGTTTTTGTACCTCCCCATTGGAGTGCTGGTGTTCTTTTCGTTTAATGATTCGAAACTGTCTGCGGTGTGGCAAGGGTTTTCTCTGCGGTGGTATCGGGCGCTCCTGTCCGATGAGTCCCTCTTGACAGCGGTCCAGAACAGCCTCGTGGTCGGGGTCATTTCAACCTGCATCGCGACGATTCTTGGCGTATCGGCGGCAGTCTGCATGGAGCGTCTCTCTCTCACCAGGCAAAGAATTATTGAAGGTGCCATGGTCTTCCCGCTGGTGATTCCTGAAATCATGATGGGCGTGGCCTTGATGCTCTTGTTCGTCATGGTGAAGTGGCCATTAGGATTAATGACCATTACCATTGGCCATGCCGCGATGAATCTACCCTTGGTGATGGTGATTCTCAGGGCGAGGCTTCGAAAGCTTGATCCCCAATTAGAGGAAGCAGCGCGTGATCTGGGCGCCACGGCGTGGCAAGCCTTTCGTCGCGTCACATTGCCGCTTCTGATGCCGGCCGTTGTCGGGGCGGTGCTGATGGCCTTCACGGTTTCCCTGGATGATTTCATTGTCGCCTTCTTTACGACCGGCCCAGGCTCGACGACCCTGCCGCTCAAAGTGTATTCCATGGTGAAGTCTGGGGTGTCTCCGGAGATCAATTCGCTATCGGCTATCCTGGTTCTTGTTTCGATGGGACTGATCGGTGTGTCGCTCATGATCCAGCGGCGACCGGTCACGCAAACACCAACCGAGCGTTTCCCTCACTCAGGCGGGACCTAGGTGTCAACGGGACGATTCTCTCTTATGGTGTACCTTGGGGCGTGGCTCCTCGCGACCCTGCTTCTCTCGGCTTGTCGACCGGGGTCGGAGGATGGGGATCACGGCCCGTCTCAGGCCTCATCACAGAAGTATGACAGGACGCTCTACTATTTCACGTGGTCGGATTATGTAGATCAACAACTGCTGGACGGCTTCAAAGAACGAGCAGGTGTCAATGTTGTGGCTGACACGTTCAGTAGCAATGAGGAATTGCTGGCCAAATTGCAGAGTGGTGCTGGCGGGTATGATGTCGCCGTGCCGTCTGATTTCATGGTGTCGATCATGGCGCGACAAGGTCTCCTTGCCACCTTAGACACCAAGAAAATCCCGAATTCAAAGTTGCTCTCGACACGGCTTCAAACCCTTCCGGTCGACCCCGACCATCGGTATTCCATGCCCTATTTTTGGGGGACGGTCGGAATTGCCTACGATTCCGATGTGATCGACTCTGCGCCGGACAGTTGGGAGATTCTGTGGGACCCTCGCTACAAGGGGCGGATCAGCATGCTCAACGATCAACGCGAAGTGTTCGGCGTTGCGCTTCGCACGTTGGGGTATTCGCTGAACGAGACCGCACCACCCATCATCGAAAAGGCCAAACACAAGCTGTTGGCGCAAAAGCCGCTGGTCAAAGCGTATACGAGCGAGAATTATGATCACCTGCTCAGCGCAGGTGAAGTCGTTCTGGCCCATGGATGGGGCGGCGCGGTGGCGCGAGCCATGGAGGAGCGGTCGTCCCTTAAATACGTCGTGCCACAGGAGGGTGGTACGGTTTGGGCTGACTGTCTTGTTGTGCTGGAATCATCGGAGCAAAAGGACTTAGCGATGGAGTTCATTAATTATTTGCTTGATACCGAGGTGGCAATCCGAACGACGACGCGGCTTCGATTCGCATCGGCCAACGGGGAGGTGAGGGCTCGAGTGGCCCCGCACCTCCGGGAGAATCCGGCGATCTACCCTCGGGACGAGACCTTCGACAGGCTGGAATGGATGGTTGATGTGGGTGAGGCGATTCACCTCTACGACCGGGCTTGGACAGAATTAAAAATGAAATGAGCCCCCGTTGGGAGCAAGGGATATTCCAAAGTCAGAGGCCGAGGCGGTATAATGACCCATAGTCACAACCTCGTAAGTCCATGACTCCAGTTTGAAGTGTAGGAGGAACGTCAGGGATGACACACCATTTCTTAAAAGCCATCCTGGGAGTGGTTCTCCTTCTAGGAGTATCCACCTGGGGAGGGGGTCAGGCCTGTCGTGCTGCTGACGGGCCTTTTGGCCTTCTTGTTCAGCTTCCTTACTCCGCTCCGCCCAAGCCTGAACCAGCGCCGGATACGTCGGTTCCCCAGAACAGGGACCCTCTTACTCCCGAGGAAATCAAACGGGCGGAGGCCCTCTTACCCCTCTTATCAGGGCCACAGGAGCTTTGGGCGATGGGAGAATTCGTGCATCTCGGGCCCCCGGTCATCCCTGTGTTGGCCAAGGGCTTGAAGATGTCCAACCCGCGTATTCGATATAACTCCATCGAGACTCTCGGAATGATAAAGGATCCGGACGCAGTCCCCGCCTTGTTGGAGTCTGCTATGCAACCACTCGAGATGCAACGCGTTCGAGAGCATGCGTTACGGGTGTCGGTCCGGCTGGATCCTTCTGTGACGACTCAAGCCATCGAGGTCATGGCCAGGGACCAGCATGAGTCCATTCGGAAGGCCGCTGCCTTTGAAGCAAGGTATGTTCGGGAGAAGGCGGTGGTTCCTGTTTTGATCGAGCTGATCAAGGATGAGGAACGATTCGTCGCAGTGACGGCCGTCCAATCTCTGTGGAAGTTGACCCGGCACGAGACCGAGCTGCACGACTGGGTTGTGTCGACACCGGAAGAACGCGAGAAGTGGGCTCAGGAATGGATCGATTGGTGGGAGGCCAACCAAGACACGTTTGAGATCCCTGAGGGGGGGGCTTCGACCAAACCGCTGTAGACGTGGGAATGAGCCAGGCGATATGCGGAGAGTGTAGCCAGGGTAGGAAGAAAGAATACGCCTGTATGATTGCGAGGCTTGCCAAACCTGTGTTATAAAAATTTCTAGAAGGTTTGATCAGCCTATCGAGAAGGACGCGCAATGGCACTATTAGAGATTGCGAAACTTGGAAATCCGATTCTGAGACAGAAGGCCCAACCTGTGTCTGTCGAAGAAATCAAAGGCCGATTGTTCCAGCAATTAATTGATGACATGTTCGAAACCATGCACGAGGCCGAAGGTATTGGTCTTGCCGCCCCCCAAGTTTCCCGCTCGCAACAGTTGGTCGTGATGGCGTGTCCGGGAGAGGAAGGCTTCCCGGACACAGTGCTAGTGAATCCCCAGATCGTCTATTACGGCCCACAAATGAGTGAAAGCTGGGAAGGTTGCCTCAGTGTGGATGGGCTTCGCGGAAAGGTAACCCGCCCCTCAATGGTTCGGGTTCAGGCTCTTGACCGAAAGGGCATCCCCGTGGATATCGAGGCAAACGGCCTCTACGCGGTCTGCATCCAGCATGAGATCGATCACCTGCTCGGCAAAGTATTTCTTGACCGAATGACTGATCTGTCCAGCCTCACGCAACTCGAAGAGTTCAAGCACTACTGGCAAAAGGAGCCCGCCACTGTTATTTAACCTGCTCGCCTCCATTGGCATCTTGTGAAGTTCCTCCTTCGCGTTCTCACATACCTACGACCCCACCGTACCCTGGCCATGGTCACCCTCGTATGTGCTGCGCTCACCACCGCTATGGAATTGGTTCCGCCCTGGCTTGTGAAGGTCGTGATCGATGACGTCATCCAGGCGGAGAGGTCTGCGCTCCTCCTTCCGGTGATCGGCGGGCTACTCGGGGCCTACGCGTTGAAACATGTTTTCGGGTCGCTCAGGATCAGGCTGAACAACACGCTTGAGCAGAAGGTCGTGCACGCCCTTCGCGAACAGGTGTTTGCGGCGCTCCAACGGTTATCTTTGAGTTTCTTTGAAAACCGGTCAACCGGCGAGGTCATGTCACGGGTCACGGCAGATACGGAGCATGTCGAGCGGATCTTCATTGATGGCTTGGAGGGCTTTCTCACCGCCTCGCTGACCTTGATTGGTATCACGATCATGCTGTTCGTCCTGAATTGGAAGTTGGCCCTTTTGTCGTTCATTCCCATCCCGATTCTGATCGTCTCGGCGATGGTGTTCACTCGTCGGGTCCATGGCTACTACCATGACATTCGGAGAAGCGCCGCGGACCTGAACGCCTATCTGCAGGATGCCCTGTCTGGGATCCGGGAAACAATGGGGTTCAATCGTCAGGCCCATGAGAAGGCACGCTTCAGCCGAATGAGCCAACAGTACAGCCGAAGCAACCTCAAAGCGATGTGTCTATGGTCGGTCTATTCCCCGGGGATGATGTTTGTCGGAAGCCTGGGGACGGTTCTGATTCTCTGGTATGGGGCGGGTGAAGTGCTCCGAGGGGCTCTCACACTTGGCGAATTGGTGATGTTTCTCTCTTATCTGGCGCTGTTTTATGTCCCGATTAATCAAATACACTCGGTCAATCATATGTTGCAGCATGCCTTGGCCGCGAGCGAGCGGGTGTTCGAGATCCTGGATACCAGGCCTGAAGTTGAAGATCGGGCAGGGGCGATTCCACCACTCGCACGCTTGAGCGGGGAAGTCTGCTTTGAACGGGTAGGGTTTCACTATCGG
>JBFJQA010000106.1:0-10706 GCA_041616875.1 Nitrospiraceae bacterium
ACTCTTCTCTTCGGCTCTCCATTCGCAGACTCGCCGATCTGTTCCGGCATATGGCAGGTCTGACATTCTTTTCCCGACTTCACGGCCTTGCTCGTTTCCCAAGACCCGAGCAATTCATTCGTTTTCCCAAGATCACCTGCTGCCGGAACGGCTAGATGGCAGTTGAGACAGAGTGCAGATTTCCTGAACAAATCAAGCCCCTGAGATTCATGGGCCAAATTCTTCACAGAATCTGGGTAAGGGCCAAACAGAATCTTGCCAGTTTGGAATTTGGGAATAGGAGGATGGCTGGTAAAATCAACCTCCTTAATCGAATGACATTGGGCACACCCTACGCCGTCGATTGACGGATCGCCGGACCTCGCCTGATCCACAAAAGCCTGACGCTGGTCCACGAACTCACTAATATGTGGAGCATGACACTTGAAACAGAGGGCATCGTCCTTGGTCCCTGAAAAGGTCAGATATTCGTCCAGGGAAGCCCGAAAGGCAGGGGAATGAATGGATCGAGAGAGCGGGGAAGCCTCCCATTCCTCAAAGGCTCTGAAATGGCAACGCTTGCACTTGTTCGAATGAGGGAACGCCTTCTCGAGAGATAATCCCTTTGGCTTGGATGAGTTCTGAGCCAGGCCCACCTGCCCGAGTCCCCAGCCAACGAAGAGGGCTCCGGCGGCCAGGGCGATGAGCGCCCCCTTCATCCACTGGGCTCGCATCTTCAGCCCGCTCCGGCCATCGCGCTGGGGAGTGTCGTTCGACACGAGTATCTTCTCCTTCTCGCCCCTTAGAGGGATCTGGTCCTGAACGTCAATACTCGTTCCTGAGCGTATTCCTCAATGAGCTTCTTGGCAGCCTGACGCTCCTGTTCCGACGGCAGGGTCGCGAGATAGCGCTCTTGCAGTTCAGGCCCTGGCCGAGGAATCAACGAATAGGTCAACAATGCCTCAATGGTCGTTGGCGAGGTTCCGTCGGGGACGGATAATCTGAATGGGGTTCGCCGGGTCGTGCCGCCTTTCACCAAAGGATCCGGAATGGCCCCTCGCAAGATGTTCTCATAAGGGAGACCGTACCGTTTGACATCTTTGGCCAAGAGACGCCCTTTCGCATCCTTCACCATCACGGTAATGAAAAATTGCTTCAACACCGGGTCTCCATCTGGGAACAGATGGGGAAGGCTCCCGACTCGGACCAAGACAGTCCCGTCAAAATGATTGCCGGATCTCGAGGATTCAATATCGACTCGGGGCATCCATTCCGCCTGGAGATTCCTGTTTTTTAACATAATTCCAGAGATGACAATCCCTCGGAACCAGTGCCGTCCAATGCCTCTTGTTAAGGCCCCCCGTCTTGATGTCGCACTGCCCGTCGATTGTTCCATGTGACAATCCTGACAGACCGTGCCCTTAAGAATTTCTCCGGACAAATCCGGACGGCTCACGTCTTTGACCTTATCAAAGTGGCAGGAGGTGCAATAATTGGCGGCGTTGTACAGAGCCAAATGGCGAGAAGGATGCACGAGGTTTTCCTCCGGATCCGCAAAGGGTCCGTACAGTACCTTACCTGGCTTCAACTTGAAGCTTGGTGGAGGACCGGGAGTATCAGAAACCTCGTGGATAAGGTGACAAGAGGTACAGCCAATTCCCTCGATCTTCACCTTGCTAGTCATAATTTGATCGGTGATCTTATCCACATGTTGTGGGAATACCGTCACGGCCGGCGCGTGACAGGAGAGGCAACGCATCCGTTGTTCAGGAGTGGGCTTAGTCTGAAGCCAAAGTCCCAACACGGTCCTGAAAATCGGCGACTCCAAGGCAGTTCCGTGCAGCAACGCCGCATCAACACGCCCGAAGGTCTTGAGGTCAGGAGTCTTCTCACGCATCCCCTTCCATTCTTCATAATGCCGGTCATGACACTGTTTACAATCCTCCGAACGGATAAAGATATTCTCTATTTCCTCGATCCATTGATCCGGAGATGGACCATCAGTCTTCTGTGCGACTGCCCGATTCTGATTCAAGACAGTGATGCTCAACGCACCAACAATCAGACATCCACCAATCAACCATTTGATCGGGTTCATTCGATATGGTTTCCGCCTCATCTCCGCGCTCACGTCAGTCTTTCAAACACCGGACGAAATGGAAATTAATCACCCCGCCGACACCTTGGTTCTCCGGGGACGCGGGTTCATACGTGCCCACCGTAAAACCGCACTCGTCCTTTGCCTTCTTCATGGCTCGGCCGAAGTCCAACATGGTTCTGACTTCCATCTTATCGATTTCTTTGACGACGGCCCGGACCTTAATACCGGCGTAATCCGCCTGCGTACCCCCAATGATTTCGAATACGACCACGCCTTGTGCCCTGACCAATCCAAGCTCCTTTCGAATCTCTTCGTCGACCTCGCCGACCACCATTCCAAACTCGACCCCGAGACGCTCCGCCTCTTCGACCGTCATGGCACCATTGTCCTGGGCCTGAACAACGCCAGGGCTAAGCACCCAGAAGACTCCTATGATCGTGACCAAAAGCCACATAAAAAAAGCCCTCCCCGGCGGGGGGGCCTTCAAGTGATCATTCATGTGTCTGCTCCCTCGTCTCGGAGCCTCAGGAGGCCTGAAAGAGCAAGACTGCCCAGCCTGGTCCAGCGAAACCTCGAGCCTGGAGGGGCCCATTACAATTTCTCGACCGGGTCTATGGCGAGTTGAAACCAGGGTGCGACTGCCTTTTGCCCATTCCGCTCCTTATTTTCACCATTCCACACGGCAAAGGCAACAGCCTGGAGTTTGCCAGGCTCAAGACGGGCTTCGTTTTCCTGATCAGCACTGGCGAGAGCCCTGCGCATGACGACCTGCCATACACCACGATTCCACCTGGCTTGACCCTGCACTCGCCCTTGCCGCCTCTTACTGGTGAGCGTACTAAATCCTCCACCGATGAGATCTTCGACAGACGAGGCGCGACGAGGTATGACCTCGAACCTCCTGACGCTTCCACGCTTCTTCGGCTTCTTCGCCTTGGCTGCACGCCGGTCCAGGTCACTCTGCCAATCCGCCTTCCAATGCCAAATGTTAATGTAGTGATCCAACTGGCCCATGCAGAAAAAGGCCGGCGCCTCGCCAAGCGGTAACCCTATCGCCATCCCATCTCGAAAGGTTCCGGGCGTGAGTTTATCGTTCTTGGTATTGTCCTGCCATTCGAGGAAAAAGGCGATGTCTTTTCCGTCGTGGACCGAGCGAACGGTCAATGAACGAGCCGTGGGCTCCGGCCACACCGGCCTGGTAAACACCTGCCCGCTTAAGGGAAGTGTCATGGGCGGGATCTTCTCCCAGGCGGAATCATCCGGCGATGTTGGAACTTTTCCCTCGATGAGGCTGGATCGAATGATCATGCCCTCCGAACTGACTACTGGGATCCCCAGCCAGCCCAGCATAGCTGCCCCGACCAGAATGCCCAATAATACAGGGAGAATGGGACGCGGCCTCATATGGACTCGCTCTTTCTGGACGATCATAGGGAGATCTAAGATACCCTCACGACTGACTCTTGCTCTTGCTCTTGGCCATTCAAAGGAGTGGAGCCATTTTGCTACCACAATTTGGCACGCCGGATCTTGTTCTCTCCTCGTTCGCAAATATAGAGAAACCCTTGGGAATCAAGCGTGAGGCCCACCGGAGAATTCACCACTGCATCGACCGCCAACAGACCATCCCCGTGTTTTATCGCCCCAGCTGCTTCCTTTGCGACAAAGCGGGCCATCCCACACCCCCCCATGTTCTTATCTTCGTAGCCACTGTCGCCGTTACCTGCCGCAGTGGTGATCAGGCCCGTCTCAGCATCAACCTTTCGGACACGATGGTTCATTGTATCGGAGACATACATATTATCAAATGGATCAAACACGACCGCTTCTGGGGCATGAAGCATGGACTTGACAGCCAACTTCTCATCCCCATCGAATCCATACCGGCACGCGCCGGCAACGGTGGAAATAATCCCCGTCTCTCGGTCAATTTTTCGAACCCGATTACTTCCCTTATCAACGACAAACACATGCCCTCGACTGTCTATCGAAACACCAACGATGTCGAAAAGCCTGGCCTCGGTAGCCGGCCGTCCGTCATCCAAATAGAAGGAAAGATCCAGGCCGTCGGAACACTCGGGCCGCAGCCACCCGTGGTCATCACTAAAATCGATCCCGATGGAATCGCCCGAAAGAACCACGAGGTTTCTTGCCACGAGCGGTTGTTCACGGACTTCGTCCTCCTCCGTCCAGAATCCGGCGACGGTCGTCACCATTCCAGTATTCAGATCATACTTTCGAATGCGATGGGCCTGGGTGTCGGCAATAAATAGGTTATCGCCCTCGTCAAAAGCGATGGCGGCGGGATACGTGAGGTTTACCTGCAAGGCCGGTCCGTCTCCATTAAATCCGAACTGGCCCGTACCGACAACTGTCGTGATGATGCCGGTCTCCCGATCCACCCGCCTGATACGGTTACTGCCCGAATCGCAAATATAGAGATGATTGCCCGAGTCAATGGCCAACCCAAGCGGCAAGTAAAGCCCTGCCTCTCCACAAGGACCCTCGTCACCGCTATAACAGGTCTCACCGATGCCGGCGAAATTGTGCAGCGTCCCCTCCCTCAAATCAATCCGCCGGACCCGATCAGAACCAGACTCAGAGAAATAAACAAACCGCTCTTCTTTATCGACCGCCACATGGTGCGGGAGCGGGATTCCTGCCTTCGTGGCCCGCTTTCCATCTCCAGTGCTGCGGGCCTTGCCGTTCCCTGCAAACGTTTCGATATACCCAACTTCGAGTCCAACATCAGTGCTCATCGCAATCCCTTCGTTATCCTTTGAAGATCATTCGTCGCTTCAATGCAAAATCCACCAACAGGGCCCATCCATTCTCATATGTTACGCCCCGGAGATTAGGCGTTGGCCGCCGGTCGTGCAGCAGCTGCAGGTTGCTCGGAAGTCGACACCTGAGCACCAACCGGTTCGGGCTGCTGCGCGGATGCTTGCGGCTGGGCCTGGGCCGGCGAAGGGGCCGGCGCGGCTTGAGCTTGTGCCTCAGCGTCTGCCTCGATTGCTTCCGCCTCGTGCACCGACTTCTTGAATCCCTTGATCGCCTTTCCCAATCCTTCTCCAAGCTGGGGAAGCCTGCCGGCCCCAAAGATGATCAACACGATCACCAAAATGAGGATGAGCTCTGTAAATCCAATGCTTCCAAACATGATACGTGCTCCCTTCCCAGAATGAGTGTTCAGGCCTTTTCACTCTCCTTGCTTCGCTTCGCAAAACGATCCTTCAGTTTCCTTCTGGCCTGCTCGGCCTGATCAAACATTTTGCATTTATCATAGACGCTGATGAGATTGTAGTACGCCAATGGCTCATCCGGATTATGTTCCACCGCTTCCTCGACCACCCTGATCGCCAGGTCGGTCTTTTTATGATTCAGGGCAACTTCCATAAGCTTGAAGCTCGCCTCCAGATGCTTGGGGTCCAACTCCAAGGTTCGGAGATAGCATTGCATGGCCATCTCCATGGTGTTGTAATCCGACACTTCTGGATTGTCGAGCTCCACATAGACGCCGGCAAGATTGTACCAGGCAATGGGATCTTCAGGTGAGGATTCAACCAATCGTTCGAAATACTTCTGCGCCTCCCGCCACTGGCGCTTCTCAGAGTAGACTCGTCCTAGATTGAAGAGGGCCAACACATCGCCAGCGTGAACGTCAAGGGCTCTTTTGAACTCCGCCTCGGCTTCCTCTGCCATACCCTTTGTCGCATAGATGGTCCCGAGGTTCGAGTAGTACATCGCCAGAGAACGGTTCATTTCCACCCTGAGCCCTTCCGCCATCTCAATGGACTTCTTCACCTCGGTCAGCGCATCGTCTAGGCGTCCCTTACTGAAATACAACTCGCCCAGTCGACATCGTGCCTGAAAATCGTCAGGCTCCTGCGCCAGAAGTTTTTCGATTTCTGCAATTTCCTCCTCTGGAGTCAAAGGCTGCTCCCCCTGATCAACGGCAGTTCCCGTGGTCTCCATTGGCTGTGAACTTTGTTGTTCTTCCATGTTCTGTCCTATCTATTTGTTGGTTAAGATTTTTGATCAACCAAAGGCATCGAGGTCCGCACAAGCGGCCTCCCCTCACTCTCTTCGCGCACGACGGGAGCTTTCCGTCGAACATCGAGATTCAGCAGCATGAGCCCCAACACGACCATCAGTGTCAGGTGAGACAGTTGCAAGGCATATCCTGCTAGGAAGATGAGCCCCACGCCATATCCGGCCATCTGGCCCGTCGTGGTCAGCTTCAACACGGTATAAGACCAACAGAGCAACCCGGTCACATAGAGAGCAAAGGGAAGATAAAACGTATAGCCCATCCCCATTTGAAAGATCCAGCTTATGCCTTCACCCGCCTTCCGCACATTTTGCGCCAGGGCTTCGTCATAGAGACCAAGAAAATAATCTAGAAACAGCAGAGCGAAGAATACGGTTCCTCCTACTGCGACAAAGGTGAGTACGCGGCGGCGTTGGCGCTTATTCTTTGTGAAGAACCCAGCGCCACCGTAGGCCCACAAGACGAGAATGCTGGCCAGGACCATTAACGCTTCCCCAGCTCGGTTCACCTCGTGGACGATGGGGGGAGCCACGTACTGGCCGAACATCCCATACGCGGTTGACACAATCTGATAATAGAGCCACCCTGATATTCCCAGGAAAAAGCACAACATAAAGGCCCGCTGCGCCGGGGAGCGATGCGTTCGCACATACTGGACCACGAGCATGAGAATGACAGAAAAGGCAATCAGGTTATAGGCCACTGACCCGAGCATGGCTGGTGGAAAAACCAGGTAGGCGACGGTGAGGAGCAACAGGAGAGAGACGGACACCATCAGGAGCGACGAATACGCTCCAGGCTGGCTCAGGCCAAATTTCTTGAATAATAGAATGAGGAGCGCCAGGAAGATGAGCAGGGCAACTGTATTCAGTAACGCGAACCCCGTTGAAGACAGAACCTGAAATGTTACCCGGACCCATTCGTACTTTTCACCTACCTTACTCAAATGCATCCCGAGTCGAGATACAAGCCGGTACAGGACGAGTTCGAGGAATCCAGCAAGCAGGAGGAGTTTGATCGTGTACTCAAACAACAACCCCTGCTCATCAACCCTTCCCCAGCCTTTCTCCACCGCTTGAGCCGGGATCATGATGCAGACAGTACTCCTCTCCCCTCGATGAGCGTCCCCACGACACCAGATCCACCACCGTCAGTGGCCCATAGGACTAACTCATTGATAGCCCACGGCGTCGTTTCGAAGGCTGTGCGTGGCATGACAACAACGAGACGCTAGGAGATCGTCACCTGCGGGACCTGTTGGGCCTGGGATCGAGCTCGCGCAAGATACAGCAGCCCATCAGCCATGGAGTAGTTAAACGGCAATTCGCAGACGACCTCACTGATCCTCCCGTACACGTGTTGATATAACCGCTCGGCTTCCTCCGGGGTCATGCCCTCTTGAATTTCGTAAAAGAATCCAAGGCTAAGATCCTCTGAAGCCGGCCTCATGATCCGCCGAATCCCATAACTTCCAGGGTCGCTCATAATCGGAGCTTCCTTCTCCAGATCAAACAGACAAGGCTGACAGGAAAATCCATAGGAGGAGTGAAGTTGCGTGTTCTCCACCACGAAGTTCATAGTCTCGAGCGCCTCCTCCTCGCGTTCGGTCGGGAACCCGACGATGATATAACAATGAATGGCGATGCCCAATTCCAGACAATCCTGCGTGATACGACGGACGCTCTCCTGCTTGATTCCCTTCTTCATGAAATCCATGACCCGTTGATTGAACGATTCCAGGCCAAACACGATCTTGAGACATCCTGAATCTCGCATCAACGTCAAAAGCTCCCGTGACAAATTCTTTTCGAAACGCATCTCAGCGGTCCATTGGATTTTGAGATCTCGGTCGATGATTTGTTGACATAGCCTCTTGGTCGGTGACAACGCAAAACACTCGTCCGTGAAAAAGAAAAACGGCGTCTGATATCTTTCGGAAAGACTCTGCAACTCATCAACAGTCTTTCCGGGGTCCTTTTGCCTAAAATTTTGGTGGTCCAAGGTCAATGCGCAAAAGGCACAGTCCTTGTAGTAGCACCCCCGTGAAAACTGAACTGGCAAGACGGTTTCCGGCGACAGGTAGAGTTCAAGGGGAAAGCCATCATAGTTTGGCGCGGGAAGGGCGTTGATGTTTTCGGAGTAAAATGGCTGATTGACGGTGATCTTTTCCTTCTGCCTATAGATCAGATTGGGCACCTTGCTGAAGTCCCGCTTGCCTGACAACTGGTTGACCAGCTCGAGCAAGGCTGTTTCTCCTTCAAAGACGATAAAATCGTCGGTCAACTCAAACAGACTTGGACATCGCCGCAGATTATCAACCAGACGGGTAAAAATGCTGCCCCCGATTGTCAGATGAATTTCTGGACGGGCCTCCTTGATGAGCCGACAGAGTGTCAACCCCGGTACGACCTGGGACGTTGCGGTGATGGAAACGCCGATCAAGTCGGGCTGATCGTCCAGAATCGAAGCCAGGAATTGTTCCGCGAGAATTGCAATGTACGGGTTCTGCTCCTCATCGCGAATCACCGCATTGAGATCCTTCGAGGAATATATCGAGTAACTGCCGATCTGGTTGTCGACAACGCTCATGCGGGTGGGAAAGTAGAGCGTGGAAATCAGCTCCAACCACTTGTCGATCACAAAGAGACTATCTCGATATTGTTCAATGTCGTAGAAGCCCTCTCCCCGGAGCGTTTCTTTGGCTAACTCAATCCGGTCGATTAAGAACGGAAAGCGATCCAGTGATTCGACCACACGCGTGTAGTGCTCACGGCTATTGGGCCCTACATCCCCTTCTCGCTTCTGTTCAAGTCTTCTTGATTTGTCCTGAAGCTTTTCGTAGACCTCTCCGCCATAGTCTCGGGTCAGGACCCTATCGAGCACCTCAATCCCCAGATCTCGCTGCCTGACATTGTTCACGCCAGCTTGAGTGAGGAAGCCGCTTAACGAGGGAAGACTCAAATACGGCTGGGAAGGATGCCAGGTGGGGGGAAACAACAGGGTGATTTTCATGACGAACCTTTTCTATGCCCTAAGACGTCCAATCGCCGGAAACAGGCATTCTGAAGGGCTTTTAGTTTTATACACCCTGCGATCTTCCAAATGCAACGGGGTGAGGAGCAGAGCCAGTCTATAAATGGGGAAATTTCAAGGGATTGCAAGATCGCGAACATTGACAAGAAAACCTGGCCAAAAAAGAAAACCCCGATCCACCGGTTACCCCCCTACAGGGACGGTGGCCTCGGGGCTTTCTCTCAAACTTGACAATCGATAGGGCTCACGCCCTAACGTCGCCTACCTGATACTCGGACGAAGTCCTCAGGGCATCTTCAAGGAGAACCAGGTGGAAATACCCTTCATCCCATTCCGTTCCACGTTGGTTCCATCCCACACAGCAAAAGCCACGGGGATTGTGGCCCCAGACTTGAACTGCACATCATTCGCGTCATTGGAAGCAACTGCACGCTTCATGACGACCCGCCACGTTGGACCTAAGCAGCAGCCACCCTTCATCGACCCATAAGGCTCCCACAGGCCATTACCAATTACGTTCTGCTGAGCCTGGGTGGTCAAGGTGCTGAACCCATTCGCGTTCAAATCCTCCACGGAACTGACCCGAAGGGTAGGATCCGAGAGGATATTGCCAGACCAAATGCCAGGATTGAAGGGTCCGAGGCTCCGGCCGATCCGGTCGGGATATGTCACGCCCCCTGCCGGCTCTTCAAAATAGTAGTCCCAGGCAATGCTAGGATACTGGTCATCGACATCCCAGATCCCCGCGGCATCCTTACCGAGATCTTTCTGCCACTCGGCGTTCCAACGCCAAATATTCACGGTCCCACCGGACTGCCCCATACACTGGAAGGGGGGCGCCCCGGACGTGTTCACCGGGAACTGGAGCGCGGCCTGATCGCGGAAGTCCTGTGGCCCAATCACGGTGTCATTCTTAGTCTGATCACCCCAGTTCATCCAGAACCCAATTTCTTTGCCATTGGTGACCGCCCTCACCATCACCGACTTCACGGAAATATTTGGATGCATCGGTGTGGTAATCGTTTGACCGCTCAGAGGAACCACGACGGCCGGCGCAGATTCCCACGATGGATTGGCACCATCCATTGGAATCGGCCCCTTGATCATCTTCACCGGCAGGGTTACCGGCTGACTGACCGCTAACGGCACCTGCCCAACGGTCAGCACAAAGCCGATCACCAGAGCGGAGAGAAGAATGCCAAACACAAGTTTTTTGCTCCGTGTCTGCACAAGTCTCATATAATATGCCCTCCCCTCAATTAATGATTAAAAAAACCACTCCGCAACAATCTAGCCTCTATATCCGCCTCTACCTTAAAAAACCCCCACACGACACCCGCTCACGCGGTACCGGTTGGCCCCGGCGTCTCCTCGTCCTCTTTGGGCTTCTGATCGAGGAACGACTGCGCCCCGACCTCGTTGAGCAGCAGACTCAGCTCATTGCCCGCATCCTGCGCCCCACACTCATACGACTGCCCTTCCGGCGCATGGAACGTGGCCGGCCGATACTCGGTCTCCGTATACGGCTGCGGCGTCACCCCC
>JBFJQA010000107.1:0-10666 GCA_041616875.1 Nitrospiraceae bacterium
AGTTGGACCACCAGTACCGTTTCGGTGACGTCGACGACGAAAAAGGGAGAGATTCCCAATATGAACAGCAGCAAGACGACGCCGAGGAGGGCCACGAGGATATTTTGCTTAGTCATGATCGAAACCTCTCATCCTATTGGGACTTGGGCGTCCCCGGGGACTTTCGCAGGCGGTCCAGGGGGAGATACGGCAAGGTTCGTTCAGCAACCTTCCCATCAATGATGATTTTTTCCATGTTGGGCATGATTGATTCCATGGTTTCAAGGTAAATGCGCTTACTGATCACGCCCTTCGCCTGCTCGTATTCTTTGAGTGTAAGCAAGAACCGTTTCGCTTCTCCCTGAGCCCGATTGACCCGCGCTTGGGCAAAGCCCTTCGCCTGATTGATGATCTGGGCCGCTTCACCTTTCGCTTTGGGAATGATATCGTTGCGATAGCTCTGGGACTGGTTGATCAGTTTCTCCCGGTCTTCTTTGGCGCTGGCGACGTCCTTGAACGCGGCAGCGACGGCTTCCGGTGGTTTGATGTCCTGCAACTGGACGGCTTGAATCGACACCCCCGCTTGGTATTGGTCAAGGATTCCCTGGAGAAGGTCTTGGGTGTCCGCTTGGATCTGGGCTTTACCGGTCGTCAGAACCTCGTCGATTTTCGTTTTGCCGATCACCTCCCGCATAGAGGCTTCCGCTGCGTTCTGAATGGTCTCATTAATGCCGTCCACCTTGAACAAGTAGTCTTGTGCCACGCTGATGCGATATTGGACATTGAACTCCACCCCGACGATGTTCTCATCCCCGGTGAGCATGAGCGCCTCTCGGGGCAACATCTGATGGCGCCCGCGAGGATCGGTCCGGAACCCGACCTCCTTCCGAAGCAGCTTTTTCACCTTGGGCTGAAGCACCGTCTCAAAGAAGGGAATTTTTAGGTGTGGGCCGGGTCCGACCGTTCGCACGACAGCGCCAAACCGTTTGACGACGCCTTCCTCGTCGGGCGCGACGATAAACGTACCCTGCCACACGAGGATCACCGCGACGAGGATCCAGATCAGCGTACGTCCTCCCTTGATAGGAAGGATTTGTCTCAGCTGGTCCTTGGCCTGCCGCAGAACATCATCGAGCGGGTCGCTTTTTTTCCCCCACGGATCTTTCGGTTCCCATGCCATAAGAGGATCTCCACTAGGGCTTCAGGTACAGGAAGGTAGCCGGACTCGAACCCACCTAACATAACAGACTTGGCGAGCGCCGGCAACCCAGTTACTGGGAGAATGCCCGTTATGAGGTGAATGGGTAAGAGGAAATACGGAGAAACCTGCCCAGGAGAATAGAGCCCACAAAGCACGGAATACCGTCTCATTCTCGATCGACCCGGAACTGGCTTCGTGGGTTGCACGACACGGCTTTATGAGGAAGCTCTCTTCTCGGAAAGTTCTCCGCTTCGTTCAATTACCCCCTCGCGCCACTGACATAAGCAGCCGTCAAAGGGTCCCGCGGGGATTCGAAGAATTGCTCGCTCGGACCATATTCAATCATTCGACCTGTTCCATTCTGAACCCAGAACAAGGCGGCATGATCTGCGATCCGCCTGGCCTGCGCCAAATTATGGGTGACGATCAGCATGGTATAGCGTTCTCGCAGACTCGTAATCAGATCCTCCACAATTCCGCTGGAAAGCGGATCAAGCGCGCTGCAGGGTTCATCCATGAGAAGAACCTCGGGGGAGAGGGCGAGCGCTCGTGCGATGCAGAGGCGTTGCTGTTGTCCTCCTGACAGCGTTAGGGCGGGGCTGTCCAGGCGGTCCTGCACCTCATCCCAAAGGCCGACTTCCTTGAGGGTGCGCTCCACCGTATGCTGGATCAAATCTGGCCTCCTCAGGCCATGCTCACGAAGGGGAAATTCAAGATTGCGTCTAATCGAGAAGGGAAACGGGTTGGGTTTTTGAAAGATCATCCCAATTCTACGGCGGAGTTGGATGACGTCAGTCTGAGGAGACAAGACGTTCATGCCATCAACATGAATCTCTCCCGAGACCCGACATCCAGAAATGAGATCCGTCAGCCGGTTCAAGCTCGCGAGAAAACTCGTTTTTCCGCAGCCGGACGGTCCAACGAGGGCAGTGATGCGTCCCTTGTAGATCGAAAGATTCACGTCGTCCAGGACCAGCTTGTCACCATAGGACAACCTCAAATTCCAGGTCTGGATGAAGGGAGACGGTAGGTGCGCCCAACATCGAGTGTCCGTCTCAGGATCGCTGGCGAATGGGCCAATCGACGAGTGGAGCCGCTTCATACGATCACCAATTGTCTGTAGAGCCACCTGTCAGCGATCCACACCGAGACGCCATTGATGAGGAGAAGAAGGCTGACCAGTACCAGCGCCGACGCATACGCCCTTGCGTTCCCTCCGGGGACATTCATCGACAGATCGAAGATGTGGATTGACAGGGCTCGTCCGGAGTCGAGCAGTGACTCGGGCATACGGTCGACGTACCCACTGGTGAAGATCAAGGCGGCGGTCTCGGCAATGGCTCGCCCAATTCCCAGAATCAATCCGACGACCAGGCCGGGGGCTGCGGCCGGAAGCAGCAAGTAGAAAAGGGTAGCCCTTCGGGACATGCCCAGGGCGGCAGCGGATAGCCTGTAGCTATGAGGAACTGCCCGAAACCCCTCTTCTGTGGCACGAATCAGAATTGGCAGCACCATGCACGCGAGTGTGAGCCCACCAGACAGGATTGAAAACCCGAGGCCTAATGTGATGCAGAAAAATGCGTATCCAAACAGGCCGAAGATAATGGATGGGACTCCTGCCAGAATATCAAGGCTGCGTCTGGTCCACCGCCCGAAGAGACTATCGTCTGGAGTAAACTCAGCCAACAGAATGGCGGTGCCGATCCCGATTGGAAGAGACACACCCATGCAGACACCCAGAATGAGTCCGGTTGAAACCAGGATCGGAGCAATACCTCCTGCACGACCGGCGTTTCGAGGCGCCGAGGTGAGAAAATCCAACGACAGCTGTGGAACCCCATGTCGCAAGAGCTCGCTCAGGAGCAAAAGAAACACCGCCGTGACAAGTCCGGCTGCTGTCCACACCGCGATGGTCGGAAGCATTCCACCTGGAAAGCCTCTTGTGGGGCGTTGATCTTCACGCATAAATACGACCTCTGCTGACCCACTCAGCTGAAGCGACGAGTCCCACAACCAGGGTCATGAGCACGAGCCCACTGACAAACAGCGCCGACCGGTGGTCTCCCAGCGCGTAGGACATCTCCAAGGCAATGTTTGCGGTGAGCGTGCGCACCGGGTCAAACAGACTGTGAGGAGTCTGGACCACGTTCCCGCACACCATCAGGATGGCCATGGTTTCCCCAATGGCCCGGCCGGCTCCCAGGATCACGCCGGTAAACAATCCGGATTTGGCTGCGGGTATCGCGACTCTCCGAACGGTTGCCCATCGGCTGAGGCCCAATGCAGCCGCTCCCTGGATATAGGATTGTGGCACTCTTGCCAGACTTGCATCCGCCATGAGGGCGATCGTAGGGAGGATCATGATGGCAAGGATGATCACCCCTGCCATCAAGCTCGGACCGGGAGGGTGCCAACGCCCGATCAATGGGACTAAGACCACCAAGCCCCAGAAGCCGTAGACCACTGACGGAATACCAGCTAAGAGCTCAATGACTCGCCGGTAGAGTCGGCTTACCGCACTGGGCGCGTAGAACTGGCAAAAGATTGCGGAGAGCATGCCAATCGGCGTCGCCAGTATCACGGCTCCTGCCATGACAAAGAGCGTCGCCCATATCATCGGCGCCAAGTTGTACAAGCCCTCCGCTGGATTCCATGAGGGGTCACTCACAAACCGCCACACTCCGACGTGACGGAGGGCCGGAAACGCCTCGATGAGGAGGAAGAACACGATCAGTACAAGGACGGTCCCCGCTACAGCGGCGAGCTTGCGCAGACCCCACACGAGAAGGTGATCACTGCGTGACAGGGACGAAGTACTGTTGCCTGACAAGGTCGTACACCTCCCTCGAGCGGGCAAAATCGATAAAAGCTTTGGCCAGCCCCGTTGGGACGGTTCTGGTGACGAGGGTGAGGGGGCGAGAGAGCGGGAATTTCCCTTTCCCAACGCTCAGCAAGGTTGCTTCGACGCCGCCGATCGGCAAGAGTCTAATGGGGACGCCTTGGGTGATGTCGAACTCCGCGGTGCCGATTGACACGTAGCCAATTGCATTGCGGTTACCGGCTACCATCTTAACGCCCTGCTCATTGTCACCGATCACGACATGTGCCTTGATCTCGGCATTCCTCAGCTTGAAGTAGTGAAGAAACAGCTCCAACGTTGCCCGTCCCGAGGCTTTGTTGACGACGACGATGGGAGCATCACGCCCCCCGACTTCGCGCCAATTGGTAATGTTTCCTCGATAGATGTCGACAACCTGAGCATCACCCAGATGCGTCACCGGATTGTCTTGGTGGACGACCATGCCAATCCCGTCGCGCGCGATGACTGTGCCATACAAATCGTGTTCCCCAGGCTTCAGACGTCGTGATGCCATCCCGATGTCGGCTAAACCCTGTTTGATGTCGGCGATGCCGCGGGAGGACCCGCCCGTCTGCACATCCACTCGTACACCAGGATGAACAGATTCAAAATGCTTGCCGATCTCGGAAACTAATGGGGCTATCGTGCTGGAACCGGTCACCACGAGCTTTCCGACAAGACCGTCGCCCGCGTAAAGAGTGGCGGATTCAAACGCGGCGAGAATCACGAATAGGACCAGGGTCATCCAGGACGTTCCATAAAGGGTGTGGGGTGTGATCGCTGAGGCACTCAGTCTTGATGGCATCGAATCGAACTCCACGAAAGAGTAACCGGAGTAGTTAGGCCACGGAGCCTCCACACGAGGAGCCAGAACCGGCTGTGCATCCATAACAATGGTTGCCGGTGACAATGTACCTGGTATGAAGCTGGGCAGGATCGAAATTCCGAATATGGCGCGGAGCTCCGTGATGAATCGGCAAGTCGAGCATTTGATTGAAATCGCAGTCGTACAGTGTTCCGTCCCACCCGACCGAGAGGGTATAGCGGCACATCACACCAGCCGCCGCCCCGGGGTTGAAGGCGTTGGACAGCCGCTCCATATATCCCTCGTAGTTGCCGCTCTCGATCAGGAATTCTAAGAACCGGCTGATTGGCATATTCGTGATGGTGTAAAGGTTATTGAAGATAATGCCATGCTGCCGAGAGAGTTCCCGCTTAAATTGCGCCTCGATGCTGTTCTGCGTCGGGGGAAGGAAAGCCCCGACCGGGTTGTATACCAAGTTCAGCCGTAACCCGCTTCCCTCCTGTCCATAGCCAAGCTGATTCAAGAGCCGCAGGCCCTGGATGGATTTGTCAAAAATCCCGTCCCCGCGCTGGGCATCCGTCTGCGAGGGGCGGTAAGAAGGTAGGGAGGCAATCACCTCAACCTGGTGCGTTGCAAGAAACGTTGCCAGATCCTTTTGGGAGGGGATCAGCAAGACCGTCAGGTTGCAGCGGTCTATCACGTGGCGGCCAAGGGTTTTGGCCTGCCGAACCAGCCAGCGGAAATTGGGGTTGAGCTCTGGAGCGCCGCCAGTAATGTCGAGGGTTGGGATATCAGTGTGAGCGAGAGCGTCAATGCATAGCTCGGCGGTTTCTCGAGACATCGTTTCTTCCCGGTCGGGCCCGGCGTCGACGTGGCAATGGCGGCACGTCTGGTTGCAGAGTTTGCCTACGTTGATTTGAAAGACCGTGATGCCAGTGGCCTGCAGTGGATTTAACTCGATTTCCTGCATCTTTGATTCAAAGGGTGGGCAGATACCCACTTCCTTGAGGACCCGTAGTTGCTCGCAGGGTGACGCGAGAGGGTTCTGTTTCGCGAGCAAACTCAATCCCATGTGGCCTCCTTCTTTGGAGCAATGGTCCCGAGTGGTTTGACCGTGTGACTCACCCGGTTGATAGGGAAGGATATCCGGCAGCAGCCAAAATCTAGGGCCGAACGAGGGGGTCCCCTCAAGGCCCCTTTGACCCTCTGAGCGATTCGGTAACACACCCGTTTCCCGTCACGAATGCCTTCTACCAATCCGGCCTCACGAAGAATCCGAAGATGGTGCGAGATAAATGGTTGGCCCCGGGCCAGTTCGGTAACCAACTCCGTCACACATTTCTCCTGCCGCAGGAGTGAGGCTAAGATACGCAGGCGTGTCTCGTCACCCAAGGCACGAAGCTTTCCCGCACACTGGCGTGGATTCAGTCTGGGGGTAGACATGCGCTCAGCAACAACTCTCAGTGCTCTTACAAGATGCCCCTGCGCCACTGACGATTTGCCCAGCTCGGTTGATGACCGCAAAGTTGTGTTTGTAGAGGTCGCTTTCGAGAACCTTGAGAGTTTTCGAGCAGACTTCTTGAGGGATGCCTCGGCAAAATACATGATGGTCATCGTCAGCCACTTCCAGAAATGGCCCCGTCAGCACAGCAAAGTGCCCTTGCCACACGCAGGGGCCTTCGTCCTGGAAGATCGCCACGAGCCGAGGGTCGGAGGGAACCAGCGGGGAACTGCCATCCGATAGGAGGAAGTGAGGTTGAAACGGAGGAGTACTTAAAAGGAAGGCGGTTTGGGAGGTAACAGGCGTCGGACGCCCGCGTTCGAAGGTGAGCCCAAATTCATCAACCACTCGACTAAAGGGACCACGAAGCGTGGCATAGCGAAGGCCATTGGGAGGCGTCGCCGTGGGCGGTTTATAGCCGGTGAGAGTCAACGACAAGAAATGAATGCCGTCGATAACGCGCCAGGGCATGTACTGGATCTGATGAAGACCGGAAAATCCTGCCTGGGTAAGCCCGGTCAAGTACTCGTTGACGGGCAAGGCTCCGGACAAGCAGTCGCCCCACTTCTCCGAATCGTGCAGGAGGTATTGTGGAACCGTTTGGTCGGAGAGGATGTCCGAAATCGTGAACCGGCCTCCTGGCTTCAGAACCCGGTACATTTCATGAAAGACTTTGTGCTTATCCGGAGCCAGGTTGATGACGCAGTTAGAGATGATCAGGTCCACGCTGCTGTCTTCAACCGGCATAGCGTCGGCCATTCCCTTGCGGAATTCCACATTGGAGGTGCCATATCCAAGATTCCCGGCCACGATCGGAGCGTTGTGTCTAGCCAGGGCCAACATCTCATCCGTCATATCAATCCCGAGCACACGGCCGTTCGCTCCCACCCGTCGAGAAGCCGCAAAGCAATCAATCCCCCCCCCCGATCCGATATCCAAGACGGTTTCACCGGGCCGTACGGTGTCGAGGCCTGCCGGGGTCCCACAACCATAGGAGACCTTGAGGACGGCGTCAGGAATGAAGGAGCGAAGATCGTCGAAATCATACCCGGTAGGGCAACACATCTCCTCCCCCGTGGTCACGGCCCGCGCGTAGCGTTCACTCACTTGCTTGGTTACAGTATCCTCTAACATGGGCACCTCACTATGGACGGATGAATATATGAAGATGTGTTCATATATCTATCCAAAATAAAGTTGTCAATCATGGAGTTATTGTACGTGGTTCTCATTTTTGCTTCTGTAGCCTGTCTTACAAACTTGAGGAGGCCTCGCCGTCGGGGAGTCAGGGCTTCTTAGAAAGATAGTCGAGGCAATGGGTACATCCTTTCACCATTTCACATAATTCACGAAAAATTGGACCAGGGCGATGTGGTTCACCACGTTGCCCGGGCCTGACTCGCGGGTATTGATGATCTGATTTTGATAGCCCAGGTCGATCCTGATCTGATCCGATATCTTCCGGTTGAAGCCGACAAACAAGCGGTTTTGGTCAAACCCTCCCGCCGGCCCATTCCCGACCGTGGTCAAATTGAAAAAGGGCTCGTCGTAGAGGACGAAGGCCCAGAGTTTGGCCGTATCAAGGGGAAGGTTTACTCGCAACATTGAGCGGATCCTGACCCCTGTACCTTCGGCGTCCTGAATGATTCGTTCCTCGAGCCGCGATCGGCTGACCAGAGAGAATCTCGAGAACCTTTTGACATACAGTAGCTGTTGGTAGATTCGCTGTTCACTGCGAAATTCTGGGCGATAATTGGTCACCCAGGCGTATCCCAACCACAGAGAGATGGTTTTAGTGAGTTGGTATCCAAGAGCTGGCCGAACCAGGAGTTGGTCAAACTCGCCATCGCTGTCGGCGATGCCGATGCGAGGGTTGAGCTCAAAGTATCCTATCATCTTTTCCCCGAGAGGAACGGTAAGATACACGGGCAACCATACTTGAGCCTCCTGCGTGGTGGCAGCCCTAGCAGGGTCGAGCCAGAACAGACTCGACAGGAAGATAACGGTCCACAGAACACACTGACCAGAATGTTTTCGGAAAGACAGGTGCTCCATAAGAATAGAGAGGATCCGGCCAATCCTCCAGATCGAAAAAGACGGCAAGCGGGTGTGCTTATAGCACACGGAACGGTAGGGTCTCAATGTATTGATGAAGTGGAAGGGGCTGAGCATATTGCGTAGTCGGAAGACCAAGCGTACCCTTACGTGAGGGTCGTGGTTCTCACAATGCGGAAGTAGCCTCGGCGAGTCAACCGGACGGAAAGGGGAAGATGTCTCCAGACCTCATCTTTGAAGATCAACGTCTTCGTGTGGCGTTAGAAAGGCTGTGTGAGGATGTCAAGGTGGCCGGCGGCCGAGCCCTTCTCGTGGGAGGAGCGGTGCGGGATGCGGTGCTTGGCCTTCCGGCAAAGGAACTCGATATCGAAATCTATGGGATCGAGCCAGAACATTTCCAACAGGTACTCTCGAAACACTTTGAGTGGGATTTGGTGGGTCGGGTCTTTGGGACTCTTAAGATTCGGAGTTTACCCATTGACGTGTCGTTTCCCTGCCGACAGTTGGTTGGGAAAGAAGCGGCAGAGGGCTGGGAAGACGTCGATCCCTTTATGGATTTGGAAGAGGCCGCCTCCCGTCGTGATTTTACGATGAATGCCATGATGCTCGATCCTCTTCGGAACGAGCTGCTCGATCCCTTTGGTGGACTTCGCGATCTGAACAAGAGGCAACTCCGCCACACCTCGGACAAGTTTGTGGAAGATCCGCTCAGGGTGTTACGCGCCATGCAGTTTGTGGCACGATTCGACCTTCAGGTGGTCCCGGAAACCGTCATCATCAGTCGGACGCTGACCCCGGCAGAGCTTGCTCCCGAGCGCATATTCGAGGAATGGAAAAAATGGGTGTGGCGCGGCGTACGACCCGCCAGGGGGCTGGCGTTTCTCAAGGAGTGTGGGTGGGTTCGGTACTTCCCGGAGCTAGAGGCCCTCATCGGATGTGAACAAGAACCGGATTGGCACCCTGAAGGAGACGTCTGGATTCACACCTTGCACTGCATGGATGCCTTTGCGGGGGAGCGAATCGGAGACGACGAAGAGGATCTTCTCGTTGGCTTTGGCGTCCTCTGCCATGATTTGGGGAAGCCGGCGACAACAAGGCGTGAGAATGGGCGAATTACCTCCAAAGGCCACGACCAGGCAGGAGACGCACCCACGCGAGCGTTCCTCGGTCGCATGACCAATCAAGAGGACCTCATCGAAGCGGTGGTCCCCCTCGTCCTCACTCACCTCAGGCCCCGGGCCTTGTACAAGGCACAGGCCGGCGACAGCGCGATCCGCCGCCTCGCGCGAGAGGTTGGGCGCATCGACCGGTTGGTGCGCGTGGCGCGCGCTGACGACATGGGCCGTCCGCCCCAAGCCTTTGACGGATTCCCGGCTGGAACGTGGCTACTGGCACGTGCACGTGCCTTGGAGGTCGAGCATCAAGCCCCCAGGCCATTGGTCATGGGCCGTCATCTTCTCGCCCTCGGCCTGACGCCTGGCCCTCGAATCGGTCAGGTCCTCGAGGCCTGCTACGAGGCACAGCTGGATGGTACATTCTCGACGACGGAATCCGGGATCGAGTTTGCCAGGCGGGTCATCGAGCAGGAATCGTAAGGATCGGGCCGCGAGGGCATCCTCCTATTGAACGAGCGCGGCCTGGCGAGCCCAATCAGCTAGCTGCTCCTCATCTTCGATGATCTCCACGGGGACAGCATAGTAATTTTTGAGTGTTTGCTTCGCGTTGGGACGGAACGGCTTCATGCCTCTCTGAGTATACAGCGGGCGTGTGTGGTCGTTGGTCTTAAAATACAGGCGGCCCTCGTGGATGATGCCAAAAAAGACACTCTGCTGGTAGAGGCCGTAGCCTCCGAACATTCTGCGACAGCTAAGACCTCGTAGATCCGACAACTGATCCGTGACAAAGTCTTTGAAGCTGTCATCTTTACGGGTTAGAGATTTGAGCGGTCGCATGGCGACTCTTATCCCCCACTCAACGCGCAGATGATATGGAGCTCGTCTGATTCCCCGACCGTGGTGCCTAGGGTGAGCACAGGGGTGTCATTGACAAAAATCTTGATGTGTTCGCGAATAGTGTCTTGTTCGGAGATCATTCGAAAACGGATGCCAGGATACTGGCGATCCAACGCGTTCAGAACCTCTCCGACCGTTGCTCCCTGAGACAGTACTGCCCATTGGTTCCCTGTATAGGATCGTAGTGGTGTCGGGATGAAGACCGTCACCGTCTGTTCACCACGGCTTCGACCGAATAAATCTCCGGCAGGTG
>JBFJQA010000108.1:0-10647 GCA_041616875.1 Nitrospiraceae bacterium
AACAGGATCCACCAGTCTTCCTTCACGAGCTGGTCCCGCAATCGGGGATTCAGACCTTAACCGTGGCCAGTGAGCGTTCGGATTCCGACCCCTTGGCCTTTCCTCATCACGCGAACACCATGAAGAAATACGGGTTCGAACCCGAAACCTGATCGCATAGTGATGAGGAAGGGGTTGACCGGTTTCCCACGGCCTTCATACAGATTCTTCTTGCCCGTCTTTGACCTGTTTTCTTAAAGACAGCCCTCCCATAGCCACCAAGCACACCAACCCGATCCCAATCCAAGCAAGCTCACGGACCCGTCGAAGAAGCGCGAAGGTGATGCCAGTCACATCGCTGTAGCCGAAGGCCAGCAACAGGGTCAAGTTGCCCCCCTCCTGTGCCCCGATGCTCCCGGGAATAAAAAAAGTCCCCCCTTTTATAAAGACGGAAAGGGCTCCAATCGAGATCGAGGTGAGGAGATCAACAGGTCCCCCCAGGTAATACAACATGACATAGACCTCAAAGGCTTCGGCGAACCATCCGAGTAAAAAGACCAGAGTAGCCCGCAGAAAGCCGCGTCTGTTCCTGGTATAAAACTCAACGATAGTCCGATCTAGTTTACTCAGGTTTTCTTCGTGCCGTTCCAGATACTTCACCGGCAATCGAGACCAGCGTAAGGCTCTTAACAGACTTGTAAACAGGCCCTGTCGCTGGATCAAGAAAAAGACGACGGTTCCAAACGCGAGCAAGGCAACGCTGGCTGCAGCCGCAAGACCTAAATACTGAGACGACGTCGCTCCTCCAAGAATCAAGACCGCCAGGCCAATCCCAAGTACAATGAAGAGAATCTGGGCGATGGTCATAATGGTTTTCGCCGTCACGACGGATGCCAATCCTTCCACGAGAGGGATCCCGAAGCGTTGCAAAAGATAGGCTTTGAGGGGTTCCCCTCCCACGTAGGCGGTTGGGGTCGTCATATTGACGACTTCTCCAGCCGTCCGGATGGCGAATAAACGCACGAAAGAAACTTTCCTTGCGTGTTGGCCTAATGTGATTCGCCAGCCATAGGCTTCGAACAGGTACATGAGAAGAGAGGGAAGGAGAACGACCAGCAGGGCCGCGGCACCCAACCCTGAAGTCGCGACCCATATCTGGGTGGGTCCGATATGCCAAACGAGACCAAGGAGGGTGATGAGGCCAAGGAAAAGGAGGACAAGTTTAAGCACGGGAGAGGGCAAAGCGACGGGTGACCCAGACCATGACCACCCAGAACACGTTTGAACCAATGGCCGCGAGCCAGAGAAACCCTTCCAGCCAGCCCAAGAGCGCGAGAATGACGACCACCACAGAAAAATCACGGCTTGCAACGTTCCTGATCAGGAATTCTAGCTGCCCCGATCGCTGTTGGCCCTGGGGAGCCCCGTCTCGGTGTAGTCTTTGGGCCTTCGATACGATCCAGAGTGAACAGGCATTCCCCAGAATGGCGGCTGCCCCTAGCGCAAGCGGCAACACGGACTCTGCTCCTTGTTGATAATAGAGACCCAAAGCCATTCCACCGAAGATGCACATGTGGACCACGTTATCCCCAATGATGTCGAGCTTCGCGCCGAATTCCGATTCAGAAAATGTCACGCGTGCCATTTCACCATCGCAACAATCCACGACCGCCGACAGCTGAAACAGGAGTGCTCCAGCAATCCCCGCAGCGTAGTTTCCGATGGCAAAGCAGGCGGCGGCAAGCAGTCCAATGAAGATCGAAATCCCGGTCACAGCATTGGCTGAGAGACCAAGCCGCAAGAAAACACGGGTGAAGGGTCTGGAGACGGGCCGATTGAAGTACCTGTCGACAATGCCTTCGTACTTCCCCGGGTGAGCGTGCAAGAGCATACGTTCCGCAGACCTGACCCCCGCCCGATCCAATACCTCGTGGTACCAATCGGACGAAGAAGGTGTAATGGGGATGGCCTGAACCACCCCTTCTATCACCGCCTGTTCCAGAAGTACGCGGAGGGGAGAGGTAGATTTTGAAAATCCCGCTTTGCAGGCTGCCCGAAGGTACCTTCCTGGCAATACCAGAAGGTCGGCTGCCACGCCGTCAATGGTCCCGATCCCGCCGATGAGACCCGAGGCCTGCTCGTAGAGCGCGATGGCACGCCCTCCCCGAAACTTGATGCCGAGATTGCCCGACCCCTTCACTTGTTTTCCAACCGGACTCTGATCCTGAGCGGGTCTGACGACTAGCGCGAGCTCTCCGCTCCGAGCCTGATCTCGCAGTGTTTCGATCAATCCCCGCGAGAACAACGCTCGTCCCCCGACCACCAAACACGATCCACGTATCTCGGCACCAAGGGCCTCCCAGGTGCGGATATCATTTGGGGGAAATTCACGTACAGGCATCCAACGCAAGTGAATTGTCACACGAGAATCTTTCTGAACCGAGCTCCTTAACGCTTGCTCCTCATCCCCAGCCAAGACGAGAACCTCCCGTACTCCCGCGCGCTGCAAGGCCAACACGGCACGCGTGAACAGAGTGATCCCCCCGACGCGCGTCAGCGGTCCCGCGTCTCCGATTCGATGGTGCGACCGACCATCGAACAGGCCGGAGGAAGTCAGAATGACGGCTTGATCAACGGCGAGTGCGGCCGGCGCTTTTTTCACTGCTGGGTCGGTCATGCACAAGACCTCTGCCTACGGAGGTGGCAAAGGAGAGACGTGAAGAGGTTCAGGTCCATGGGCTCCTGGGCCTCTTGATGCGTGGGTTTCAACCTGTTCCGCTCATGCCTCGACACAACTGCCAGAGCGCTGAGAGATCCACCGCATATGTCATTTTGACTCGACAACTCCTCTCCCACGCCCATCCTACTCTACTCCTAGTTTGGGTAACACTTCACGTTCCGCTCGGACGAGATCTTCCGGAAAATCTATCTCAATCCATGGCAGCCCTCCAATCTGTTCATATCCAACCTTAACTCGGCTGAAAAAACCAACGAGGGCGTCCTCATATTCCATCTCCCACTCCCCTTTCTCCACGTGGGCCTTGATCGATTCTACCAAGGAGTCCAGAGCGGCTCGAGAGACTTTGAGAAATCCTACACCTTCTCCGGCAAGATCATACTGATCGGGCATTCGTTTGGTCAGCGCGATAACCCGGCCCCCGCGCACAACCGCCATACATTCTTCGGTTTTCTGGGTAACGGTTTCATCCAGGCATAGCGCGTTCGGATGGGCGGACTGGATCAGTCTCCGAAGAATGTCTCTGTGGAAGAGCACGTCCGCGTCCATGACAAGCACATCCCCGTCCATGACACGACGAGCTTCCCAAAGTGAGGAAATACTTCCGCGATGAAAACCCTCATTGACGAGGTACTGAATGTCAAGGCCGCAGGCTCCGGTTCCAAGGGTGGCGCGTATCATTTCCTGCTTATACCCGACGACGATTGCAACCTGCCGTATCCCGATGCTAGCCAAGGCCTCCAGGTATCTCATCAGGAGAGTCCGCCCACCCATCTCGATCAAACATTTCGGCCGATGCTGGGTGACCTGCCAAAGCCGCTTGCCGACTCCAGCGGCGAGAATGATCGCCTTCATGAAGCAGGCGGCCCAGTTTCCAGAACCTGTTGAAAGGCGCCAAGAAAACCCTGGACCATTTCCTCGGTGAGGGCCCCCATGTTGGCGACTCGGAAGATTTTTGATTCGAGTTGACCTTGCCCAGCATAGATCACATAGCCACGTTTCTTGAGGCCATTGTGAAGTGTCTGATAATTGTACCCGGCCGGGAGATAAAAGGAAGTCAGGCTGTTGGATTGAAACTCAGCGGGAAGGACGGGGTTGACGCCCAATTCAGCCATACACGTCCGAATCAAGGTGGCATATCTCTGGTAGCGTTGAATCCGATTGCCAACCCCCTCCTCCAGCAATTCGTTCAGCGCCTCGTCGAGGGCATAGTACACCTGCACCGCAGGCGTAAAGGGAATAGCCGGCCTTTCGGGATTCTCGACATAAAACGGGAGATGCAAGTAAATGGAGCGTTTGGGATAGGTCTTCATTCGCTCCAGAAAACCCTTTCGCACCAACACGAAGGAGGCGCCGGGAAAGCCCTGTATACATTTGCCCGCTGTTCCGGCCACCATGTACATGAAAGGTCCCGCTATATCCAATATCTCGCCCCCAAGCCCACTCACTGAATCGAGCACGAAGACCCGATTTTGACTATCCACGATCTGCGCAATTTCCTGGACGGGGTTTATCAAGCCCGTCGTGGTTTCATGGTGAACCATGGCGACGGCTTGAGCCTCAGGATGCTGCCGGAGTGCCAGGAGAAGACGATCAGGGTCAGGTCTCGAAAGCCAATCGAACTTCAACTCCGACACGCCGAGCCGATTGGTCCCGACTATTCCTGACAAACGTTCACCGTAGACCCCATTATTGAGCACGAGGATGCGTTTCCCGTGCGGGATCGCGGACATGACCGCAGCTTCAACCGCAGCAGTGCCGGAACCGGTTAACACCACCGCGACATAATCCGACTCGGCATGAGGGACAAACGCCTTGAGCAATTTCTGTTGAATCCCCTGGAGCAATTCCACAAACTCAGACTCCCGGTGGCAGATATCCGGACGGTGCAATGCCTTGCGCACTCGCTCCGAGACATTGACTGGACCAGGATTTAGGAGAATCACTATTTTTCGATCGCCTTTCTAAATCGCTGCGTTATGTCCGCCGGCTCGATCATAACCCGATCGACGGCTTCGGCAAACTCATTGACCTTGATAAGGAGAAAGCTCGGACCGTCTTTCCTCAGCATTTCCTTGAATTCATAGACGATATCCTCACGTTCCAAGACCCGTTCCACATTCACATACCCAGCGGCTTTGGCCACTTGCTCTAGCCGGACAACGCGCGAAAGGGTAGGCTGATTACCGGTACTACCATAGACTTCGTTGTCAAATACCACGTGAATGAAATTCTTTGGCTTCATGGCCCCAACGGTGGCAAGCGTGCCCATACCCATCAGCACATTTCCGTCGCCGTCGAATATGACAACTTTCTTGTCGGGTTTGGCCAGCGCAACGCCCAACCCAATGGCGGGCGTGACCCCCATGGACCCAATCATGTAAAAGTGGGTTGGCCGATCCGCGAGCTTAAAGGTTTCCCGAGAGGGAAACCCATTACAAATGATGACCGGTTGATCAGTGAGCAGATCCAGGAGCGCGCCAATGGCCTGTGCTCGACTCTGGATGGTGCCTTCTTCTGGCCTCATGGCTGGATTCCCTTGACCACGCCCTTTTTCAGAAGTAACGCCACAGGAATACGCTGCTTCATGAAGGTCTCCGCCGTCCACCTTAGGTCCTCTATAGCCGTGTGTTCAGAGATGGTACGGTGGGGGATTTTGATGGTGTCGAGAAGTTGGGTCATGATCTTCCCCATCACGAGATGCTCAGGTGCATCCTTCCCCTCAAACCCTCGCCAAGAAATAATCAGGAGACAGGGCTGCTGATAGATGAGGTTCAAGGAGGTCAGGGCGTTCAAGGAGGTTCCTAACCCAGAGTTTTGCATCAACACGACCGGGACCTTTCCCGCCATATAGGCCCCCGCTGCCATGGCGACCGCCTCATCTTCACGAACGGCTGGCGTAAAGAGACGTCGCTCCATCAGTACGTCAATGACTCCTGCCAAAATCGAGTCAGGCACGCCCGTAAAAAAATCGAACCCGATATCCTGCAGGGCTTGAACAAAACTGTCGCTTTCAAGCATGCGAGTCGACCGCTCCCCGTTTCAAGAAACAAGAAAGGCCGGCGCACAGCCAGCCGGCCAAAAAGCGGGTGGCATTATATCGAAGGAGCGAGGCATACTCAAGAACCGGGCCTAGTTGTCTTGCTTCCTCGATCATGCTAGGGTGACCTCGGACCTGATCGAGGCTTTTCCTCATGGCTTCTTCCCGCGTTTCCCGTGATTGTTTACCCAGAAACGCGGGGCCGCTCCTCGTGTTGATGCTTGTTGCGTGGCTTGCCTTGCCCAATCTTATCGGGCTTGTTCATGCCAGGCCGATGCTCAACGATCCGGAAGGGTTCGCGGGGATCGCGTGGGGATCGTCCCTTACCGAGGTGCAAGGATTGGCACTAGTGCATTCTTGGGAGAGATTCCAAGAATATCAATATCACCACACTCCACCACAATTGGGAGATGCCTCGGTCGAATCCCTCAAACTGACCGCCATCGAAGGGAGGTTCGCACGCGTGACGATCCGTTACCAGGGAGAGAACACTCATCATCAGGTGATGACCTACCTCCAGGCCACATTTGGAGCGATTGAACGAATGCCAGGCTCTATGGTCCGTGGGCTGAACCAACAATTCACCTGGCGCGGTGCAGAAACTGAAATCAATCTCACCTACCAAGGAATGGGAGAACGGGGGTTCGTCTTTATTGAAAGTCGAGCCTTGGCTCCCCTCTTTCTGGAGGGTCTGCCAGAACACGGGTATTAGTATCCTTCCCATGCTCACCCTTCATTTATGTTGACAAGCATGACGGTCTTGCGCATTATTTGCGAGCATGCATAGCACAACCAAACTCCGAGCGCTCCTTCAGCGTCCAGGGATCGTGAAGGCCGTTGGGGCCCACGACGCACTCAGCGCCAAGGTCATTCAGGAATCCGGATTCGACGCCATTTGGGCCAGTGGATTTGGGATCTCCGCCTCGTTGAAATGCATTCCCGACGCTAGCTTCATCACCTCGACAGAGCAGTTGGAGGTTGAGCGGAACATGGCCGAGGCCGTGTCAATCCCGATCATCGCCGACTGTGATACCGGTTATGGCAACGCCCTCAATGTCATGCGGACAGTTCATGATCACGAGCGCGCTGGGATCGCAGCCATCTGTATTGAAGATAACGTGTATCCTAAGCGTTGCAGCTTCTACGCCGGAGTCCGGCGTGAACTGATCTCCACCGAGGAGCATTGCGGAAAAATCCGGGCGGCAAAGGCGGCTCAGACTCTGGCCGACTTCATGGTCATCGCCAGAACAGAAGCGCTCATCGCCGGGTGGGGGCAAGAAGAGGCGTTGAAACGTGCGGAAGCCTATGCGGAAGCCGGCGCTGACGCGGTACTCATCCATTCCAAGTCGAAGACCTTCGAGGAATTAAGAGCTGTCGCTCATAAGTTTTCGGGAAGGGTCCCCCTCGTTGTGGTCCCAACCATTTTTGACGGAGTCGCTGCCGAAGAATTGGAAGAAGCTGGATTCAAGATCGTCATATACGCCAATCAGATGGTGCGCGCGAGCATCAGAGCCATGCGAGACGCGCTCGGGGTGCTCAAGCAAGACACTCGGCCAGGCGCCGTGAACGACCGGATCGTCCCGCTGAAGGAAGTCTACGATTTGGTCGGCGTGCCCAAGATGGAAACGGAGGAGCGGGAGTTCCTTCCGGTGGGTGGACAACAGGTCACCGCTATCATTGCGGCCGCAGGATTCGAAAAACAGCTTCTCCCACTCATTCAAGACAAGCCCAAGTGCCTGTTGGACATCAAGGGCAAGACTATTCTGGAACGTCAGGTGGCAACTCTGAACGAGTGCGACATTAAGAATATTGCGCTGGTGCGAGGCTACAAGAAGGAGACGATCACACTCCCGAATATTCGCTATTACGACAACGACACCTACGAGCAAACCGGGGATCTGTATTCCCTTTTCTGCGCCCAGAACGAGATGAAGGGCAGGTGTCTGTTCCTGTACGGCGACATCATCTTCGAAAACGCGGTCCTCGGCAAACTGTTGAAAAGCGCTGCCGATATTTCGTTGGTTGTAGATCTTGCCTGGTTCGACCAAGGTCAGGTGAGCACTCCAACCCCTCACCTGAGACCTGACCTGGTCACCCTTCAGAATCCACCGGGGAGGAGTTCGACCTCTCGGTTTCTTCTTCCGGAGGAACAGAATCGTGTGGTAAAAATTGGTCAAGACCTCCCTCCCGAACAGGCTCATGGGGAATTCATCGGCCTCGCCATGTTTTCAGAGGCAGGCATTGAGATCTTCAAAAAGGCGTATCGAGAATCCTCCGAGAAGTATGCGAAAAAAGCCTTTCACGAAGCGGGGGCTTTCTCCAAAGCCAGCTTTACCGACCTCGTCCAAGAACTCATCGATCAAGGCCAGGCAGTTCATATCATCCCCGTCTACAAAGGCTGGATGGAAGTGGACTCCTTCGAAGAATATCAGAGGGCCTGGGCAAGCCTTCCGACCTAGTGTTTCGCTTCTCCAACCCCCAAGGATCACTGGCAGCCAGCGTCTCCCATCCGCTACTGTCGTCGGCCCGCTGGGAAACACCGGGCAAGGAGCGCAAGCGGGAGGAGCATCTCTCCGGTAACGCGAGCAGGGCAGGAGACGGGTTTTCACCAGAAACGGGGGAATTAGATCGCGGAGGGGAAAAGCATTTTCAGTTGCATCGCTAGGGTTAAATCGCCTGTCACACGAAGGCGGCCTGCCATGAACACCGACTGACCGTTCAATTGTCCATTCAGGAGTCCAAGGCAATCTTCTCCCGTCATGCTTAACGTGACCTCAGGTTCGGGGTGGGTGCCTTCCTCAACCCTGCAGGCACCATTTTCGATGGCCACATAAAACTCGCCACCACTCTCGCCACTGAGCTCAAACTGGTACACAGCAGAAAGCCCTTCCCCCGCCTCAGAATCGAATTTAGTTGGAAGATCGTGAAAGAAGTCACGGACTGCTTTTGAAGCCATTGAGGCCCAGTCTAGCCGAACTGCCTTGCGCTTTCAATTATCAACTCGGGGGGAAAGGGGTGAGTCGCGCGTTGACAAGATTCCAGGCCCTGATTCAGAATAGGCGTATGACCCAGGCCCCAAACCATGGTCCGGCAGGATCCGAGGCAACCTCGACCGAGATACCGGATCGACTCTGTACCTGGTGCAAGGTGACAATGACGAAGCGGGTCGTCGGAGCAGGACAGTTTATTCACTATACCTGCCCAAAGTGCATTTTTCAGCATACCTCAAAAACAAGGGTCAGTCCCCACCTGAAAACCTAATGACCATCCAACACCTCACGAACCTTGTGAACCAGATCTCTTTGGCTACAGGGCCTTTGCAAGAATCCGGTCCCCTTGATTCGCTGACGTAAAATGATTTCGTCCGTGTACCCACCCAAGTAGACGCTTCGCAAGGCAGGATGCTGTATGACCAGACGATCCGTGAGTTCACGCCCGTTAATATCAGGCATGATGGCGTTACTGACCATGACATGGATCGGTCCGGTGAAGCGTTGCGCAACCAAGAGCGCTTCGACTGGCGTCCTGGCCTCTAACACCTGGTAGTCATGTCGCTGAAGGGTGGCGAACGAAAGTTTTCTGAATACTTCTTCCTCATCGACCAGGAGAACCGTCTCCGTCCCCTGAAGCTCCTGGTCAGGTCGGGGCGCACCCCTTGAATGGGAAACGGACTGTCCGACGGTTTGTAAATAGACCGTACAGGTCGTACCTCTCCCTGGGTCGCTGTCAACCAGGATATGACCACCACATTGCTTGATAATTCCGTAGACGGTAGCCAAGCCGATACCTGACGCATGTTCCTTCGTGGAAAAAAACGGCTCAAAGAGCCGCGCCTCAGTCTCCGCAGTCATCCCGCAACCCGTGTCGCTGATTGCCACGGCGACATACTGCCCGCCTTGCGCCCCTTCTGCTTCACAGAACACCACTTCTTCATGGGAAGCCTTTCTCGTTTCGATCGTCAGCTGCCCCCCTCGAGGCATCGCGTCTCTCGCGTTCACGACCAAATTCATGATGGCCAATTCAAGTTGTCCTCGGTCCGCTCTCACACCCCCCACCGCCGGATCAAGCATGAGTCGCAGCTCGACATTCTTGGGTAGCAACCCTCGCAGCAACCGCTGCAGTTCCTCAACGGTAAGATTCAGGGGGAGGGCCTCTAATTGGAACGAGTGTTGGTGGCTGAACATTTGCAGTTGACCTGTGAGTACTGCCGCCCGGTCTCCCGCCTGAAGAATACGATGCACATGTTGGCGCAATGCATCCTGCGGTTGCAGCTTTTTCAGCAGTTCTCCACTCTGACCACCGATGGCTCTCAGCAGATTATTGAAATCCCGTCCGATCACCCCTGCGAGGCGTCCAACGGCTTCCATCTTCTGTGCCTGCTGCAAACGCGTTTCAAGGCCTTGTCGCTCCAATCGGCCGATCTGTATCTCCTGGGTTGCCACCCCGAGGTGTTCTTTCAATTGCCCGACACGCAGCTCCAATTCCTGTCGGGATTGGAGCAATTGGGCTTCCTCCCATCTTAGGGCGTTGACCCGCTCCCCCAGCGCAACGTTTTTCTCGCGCTCACCCGCCAATGTTTCGAGAATCAATCCGTAGAACACGGCCATGACGAGCAACACGGGGATACCGAGGAGATGCCCCACGGACAAGGTACCTGACACAAGAATTCCTTGATACAACAGGGCTCCATACCCCGCGCAAAGCAGAAGCGACAGACTTAACATAAGGGTGAGAGATCGGACCGATGCGGCTACCAAAATTAGAAGGAAGAAGGCCACATACAGGGGGGTGGTGGCATTCCCAGAAAGGTAGATGGCCGTCGCTGTGAAAATCGTGTCAAATACTAAGAGCGTGCCGACGAGCCACGGACCTTCAAACAGGCGAGCCGGCA
>JBFJQA010000109.1:0-10639 GCA_041616875.1 Nitrospiraceae bacterium
CTCCTGGGCGGGCCGGTAGGGGAGCCAATGGTCGCATCGTTAGTTCGGGGAGACGAGTTTCAGGCCTAGGATCGACCCGATAAGAGTACTGAGAAAAAATATTCGCCAGAGGCTGACCGGGTCTTTGAACAATACAATGCCGACGAGGGCCGTTCCAAAGGCTCCGATTCCGGTCCAGACAGCGTAGGACGTCCCTAGCGGAATTGTCGCCATCGCCTTGGTGAGCAGCCAAAAGCTGAACGCGGCAAGCACCATGAATCCGACGGTCGGTGTGATTTTGGAGAATCCTTCGGAGAGTTTGAGGGAGGTTGTAAACCCGACTTCAAATACGCCAGCCGCAAAGAGATACATCCAACCCATTGAGCTCCTCCTTAGAATATATGACCCTCAGCGGCCTGGGGTCCTGGAACTTCATTGATGGCGGCATGGAAATTCCTACCTCTCCGGTGGAAGCGCCCAATCGAGGAAATCGATTTCCTTGATCGTGCGTGGTTTGCTGGAGAGCCACATGACAATTCGAAACCCGTCTGTGAAATACGGGTCGCCGGTGAGGTTGTGTCGTGGCTCGTTCATCGCCGCTGGCCCAACGCCTTTGACATATCCCACCTTCGCAAGGCTTTGGGAGTACCCCAAATTCTCCACGAGATATTCCCTCGCTTCATCTATATCGGGATCGATCTTGTGCGTGGTGACCGTCCTCGTGGTGAATCGGACACCGATATCGCGGCTGATCTGGCCGATCCAGACCTCATTCCCCTCGAATGTCATCGGCGTGAGCCAGAGGCGGAGGTGGTTGCGCAAGTGGATCGTCCCTCGGGCCTTCTGAAACGCTGCGTCCTGGGGCCGCCCGAACACATACAGTGCACTCACGGGCGAGTACCGATATTCTCCTCCAAACACGGCCGACAAGGCGGTCTTCCATGCGGATGTAGCGTAGACGGTCTCCGTCTCGTCCCATTCCGCGCGCATAAAGGCATGATACACATCGTAGGATTCCCTGCTGCCGAGGACCACGATATTGAGTGGATCACCCGTCTCCGTGCCATCCTTGCTCGTCGTACAGCAGGGGAGGGCCTCCAGCGCCTTTCGGAAAGACTCCTCTTGCTCGGCGGTGTAATGCACGATTTCTTCCGGCGAGTACACATCGTCGATGTTTACCCCACGATGGTCGATTTTTAGCCCCGGTACCTGGATGAAGAACGTGAATGTCGTGATTTGCTTGTTTCTTCCGAAGATGTCGACGTTAAAGCTTTTGGTACCTTCATCGAGTCTCGTGAACAGAAACCCAGACCTGGTGCTGCCCGCTGGAATAAAATTGCCCAAGCCGCGTGTGTAGAAGTACTGGTCCATCCGGGCATTCACGGGTCCTGAAAATGAGTAGTGGTTCATGTAGGCAACCTCGAGCGGGGCGAAGTAGTTTGGGTCCAGCCCTACCCGGACAAACCAATAGTCCTCACCGCTGATATTCTCGATTTCCAGCCAGATCGGCTGAATACCTTTGTCGTAGAGGTCCAGGTCGAAGCCCTGCTCGCTCTCTTCCGCACTCAGGACCGCTGCCGTGACCTTCAACTGTCCTTCGGTCTGGGTCACCGCCCTGTCCCGAAAGGGTATCTCGTCAAGAGGACGAGGATTGAATGATGCGCAAGCGGAGCACATGAGGACAGCAAGGGTGGCGACACCAAGCCATAGGTGATGCAACCTGATCGTTGTCGTGTGCACCGTGTTAATCACTTCCTGGAGAAATCCTCACGCGTTCACGTCCTGGCCGAACCGACCCTGACCCTGGGTCTCTTTCAATATAAATTCGTGGATAGCTAATGTAAACCCGTTTTTCTCACCGCATGACGTCTGCCACCTTGGTGGTCCTACTTATCCTTGCTAATTTGTTTCACGTGTTGGCTCGGATTGTGCTGAGAGCTGCCCCGCTCCTACTTTGCCCGTAGCCGAGGGGCAGCAAATGATCTATGGGGCAAAGCGCGGCATGGTACGAGACCTTTCGCACCGGGGGTGCGAGATTCTCGGCTGGGAAGAAGCGTAATGATGCCGAGTTGCATACGAGAATGTGCCTATACTATAAACATCTCCGGTACCCGTGCATCGCGCTGGGGTATATCGCACCGTTCATTGGGCGACATGCTGGTCGTCGACGGAAATCCGTTGGAGGATATAAAAGTGCTCGGTGGGCTGGACAAGTGGTGATTGTACACAAAGCCACCGAAGCCCATCAAGACGATTCGCGTCATCATGAAAGACGGCGTGATCTTCAAGAGCACACCTGCCCAGCAGTAGTTGGGCTTGAACAGCGGAGAGATGCGCGGCCTGAGCCTTGATGAAATAAAGGAACGAGATGGGCTGAACTTGGACAGGGGGGACAGCGTTGCTGTTACGTTAGGCGGGGAGGCGCCATTCAAGATCCGGGAATCTCGCATAATCGCGATCGAGTGTGATCCATTCACAGCCGGACTCGATGGCGAGCGCTGCAAACCATGCGTCAGGGACCAGATTGCCACGGGCATCTGCCTGGGTGCAAAGGCGCGCGAAGATTTCCCAGTGCCGCTCCCCCGGTTGAATGACTACGCAATGGGATTGAGTCAGCAGAATATTACAGAAGCGAAGCACCTCATCGAGAGTGCTCGGCTCTGCAAAGACCTTTGGGTGGGTGGTAATGCGAACTACGCTACTCAACACTTGTGGAGCTATCCCGAAGCGGGCGTCGCCATTGACCACCCCTTGGAGCCAGGTCCGACAGGTTTCATGATTCGATGAATCGGACCGGAAAGCGTGCACGAGGATGTTGATGTCGGGAAGGATCACGAGCGGCTCATGACCTCTTCCAAGTCACTGGACCGATTGAGGTCGACCCCCGGTTGGACGCCACCGGAGGCTCTGGATACCGGCAGCTCAACACGCTCCCGCCCGCGAGCCTTAGGTTTAGCCAGGAGGAGCGCCAGGCCCTCTTCGATGAATGAGGTCAACGTACGCCCCTCCATGGCCGCACGTTTTTTCGCCCGCTGAAGGAGATCGGCCTTGATCCGCACTGTTGTCCTCATGCATCTAAGCATATCATCGAGGCATCAGTATGTCAATCCAAGGTTCTCTCGTCTTCTGTCTCAGGTATTTGTTCCCTCCTTCATCATGCCATCCCCCTCTCCCCCGGCGGGGGAGAGGGCAAGGGTGAGGGGTGTGCAGTAATCCAAGGCTATGCTGTGAATATTCCAGATACCACAGTGTTTCGGTACCTCAGAGAAACCTCATGATGAAGAACAACAAAATCTAGAAGAGAACCGTCTAATCTGACGGAAGGCGATACAATCATGACGAAGAACTCACCCTCGATGCCCAAGGACGACTTCACCAGAAACGCGATGGAGGCCGTGATTCGGATCGGCCTGGTTGTCCTGCTGGCTCTGTGGTGTTTCAACATCGTGCGGCCGTTTGTGACCCCAATCGTGTGGGGCATGATCATCGCCGTGGCCGTCTATCCAGCCTATTCCCGGGTGCGGGCTCTGCTCAGGGAACGTGAGGGCCTTGCCGCAGGGCTGGTCACGGTGGCGATGCTCCTGATCCTGGTCTGGCCCGTGATCATCCTTGCAGACGTGCTCGTTGACAACGTCCAGGGGGTCGCAAGTCAGTTGCGCGAGGAGTCTCTGAGCATCCCGCCCCCGCCCGAAGGGGTGGAGACATGGCCACTCATAGGGAAAACGGTAGCCAAGTTCTGGACCCTGGCGTCGGTCAATCTCGAGGCTGCGCTGGAACAGCTCAAACCGCAGATCAAACTGATTGGCGGCTGGCTTCTTGTCGCGGCCGCTGGTGCTGGCCTTGGTGTCTTGCAGTTCGTCGCTTCAGTCGTTATTGCCGGGGTGCTGCTGGCGCACTCCGGTGGCGCACATGGCCTCGCGCGGGACATTGGGAGGCGGCTTGCCGGAGAACGGGGGGAAGGCTTCGTAGAGCTCGCGGAGGCGACTGTGCGGAGCGTGGCACGTGGTGTTCTTGGTGTGGCCCTGATCCAGTCGCTGCTGGCTGGCCTGGGTCTCGTCGTGGCCGGCGTACCCGCTGCCGGCTTGTGGGCGTTCCTGTGTCTGATTCTGGGCGTGGTGCAGATCGGGCCCACCCCGATCCTGATACCGGCTGTCATCTATGTGTTCGCGACCGGTGAGACGGTGACGGCTGTCTTGTTTCTCGTGTGGAGCATCTTCGTGAGCGCCATTGATAACGTGCTCAAACCGATGCTTCTGGGACGAGGTGTTGACGTGCCCATGGTGGTGATTTTCGTTGGTGCCATTGGAGGGATGTTGTTGTCCGGAATTATCGGTCTGTTCGTAGGCGCCGTTGTGCTCGCGCTTGGATATAAACTGTTCATGGCCTGGCTCGAAGTTGAGCAGCCAGCTCCGCAAGGAAGCTCAGAGGCCTTATGATGTTGGCAACTGACATAATTCTCTGGTCAAAGATAGAAAAATAGGGATATTGTACTTTTTCGCCATGCCCATCTCATCTGTCGTCGCAGGCAACCTCCTTTCCGCACCACTCCCGGGCGTGTATAAGGAGGATTCGGCGGACTTCCTCAATGGTGTCTGGATTGGCCTGGGTCGAGTGCGTGGAGCGTATCACTTGTTCGGAGGCGACGCCCTCGATGTGTGCGCTCTTATACTTCACGACGCCGTCGTCCCCCTTCTCGATCGCCCCGTCGCCTTTCACCGGAATGATGGAATGGGCCGTGACTCGAGGGTCGATGGGGGTTTCCGCCAAGGCCTCTAGGGCAGGGTGTCCTGGCGTCATGCCAAACACCGCTCCCACCTTGTAGGTTTCCGGGTCGACCTTCAGCGCCTCTTTCTCCTTCGTGAGCACATCCTCCACCCCGTGTACGACCTTCCCCGGCAGCCTGACCATCCCGCCGAGTTTCTGGGCGGCCCAATGAGCTGCCACGAAGGAGCCTCGATGGGGCGTAGCAATGAATACGACACGACGAACAAAAGGGAGCGGTTCGACAAACATCACGCGCCGTAGCAAGTCCTTGTCCTCCTGGGGGATGTCCATGTCCTCTAACGGCTTGCGGCTCACCGAGTTCCACAGGCGGTCCTGCGTCTCCACCACGGTCATCTTCGTCAGCAATCCACCCTGACTATGGCCGATGACCACCTGATGTTGCAGCGCGGGATCACGGTTCTCGGGATCGACTTGTTGGAGAGCCTGTTCCAGTGCGTCACGCAACTGCATCGCGGAATAAGGGATGGGGTTCCCGGTGTCATACGTGAAGAACCAGAATTGAAATCGGCGATTGATACGTCGGTCATTCATCAGGTCGTTCAGCATCTCGGCCCAGCGGCCTGGGCTGGATGCTGTCCCGTGGACGAACACGACGGGAAATCGACCTTGCCGGTAGGGCTCCAGCGACGCCAGTTGGGTGCGAAGGCTCGTCGAGTCCTCCCCATGAAAGAAGCCCGTCACCTCGCGCCCCCAGATGGGAGACTCGTGCAGTGAATACGCGAGGTAGGAGGTGGTCTCGACCTCGAGTGGCACTCGATTCTCGCCGATCTGCACCGAACGCGTATCCAGGGCGACATACAGCTCGAGGGAGCCTTCGACACGGTCGCCGGCTAGCTGACGTTTCGGGTTCGTCACACGAAGTAGAGCGGTCACCGGCACTTTCAGTCTCGGTGCGACCTGGAAGCCGGCCCGCTCCTTGAGGGGAACCTGACCCGCCGCAAGAGGGGCGCCAATGCCGGCCATTCGATAACGATTCCGAAGCCCGCGGACTTGCCACTCGGCGACGGGGGCGAAGTGTTCCAACCGGCGATCGATCCACTGACGCTGTTCCTCCCGGAATTCCACGACGAGCTGACCGAACGGGAGGTCATGCGTGCCCGAGCGCAACTCTACCTCGCTTCCGTCTGCGGACTTCAGGCCTTCCGTGAGAGCGCGGTTATAGAGGTCGCAGGCCACCCGGAAGCGACGATCGTAGGGGCTAGGGGATTCGGTGGCAGTCTCGGGAAAAAGAAAGGCGTAGGCGTATAGTGCCGAGGTGAGGTAGAAGGACCGCTTCCCTGTCTCCTCCGCGTGCAGAAAGGACAGTTCCGCCAGGGCGAAGGCCTCGCGCTGTTCGCCTTGCTCACCGTGATAGAACTGGCGCAGCGCGGCGAGGGCGTCGTGCGGCTCATCTTCGAACTTGTCGAGTAAGTTATGCTGACCCAGGACGTTCCGGCTGGCCTCGCTCGGTTGCTCTGCTGAGAGGACGTTTCGAGAGAGTTCCTCGTGCACGACGTCCGCGCTGACCCGGGTCACGCCGACCGGACTGGCGCAGGCAGCCAGGTGCGCGGCCAAGCAGACGAGGAGCATTCCATGCTGCCAACGCGTGATCACGTACATCGATAAGCCTCTTATATATGTAAATGGTGGAGAAGATATCGTATACCAGCACGTTCTGACGTGTCACGTTCCAAGTTCACCCTTTCCCGACCTGGGCAATGAGGATGGTGTGGGGCAATGCCCTCATACGCCTTCTACCTATGAACCTGCCCAGACATGCTGTGTCCGAAACATCGCCGCGTTGACAAAAGGGGTGTGCCCTCATTATAGAAACTCGGCATGTCTAGACGCGGTTTGGATTGCGAAGGAGAACGGTTAGGATGCACCTGGGAGGGTGACTCATGGTCAATGCTGGCGTACGAGAGGGTTTGAAGACATCAATTGGTTTCGGCGTATTCCTGGTGTTGCTTTCCGGATGTTTTGCTTCGCCGGTGTACACGCTTCGTCGCTCTGAGCCGGCCCAGACCTGTGTGGTCCCGACCCCGCAGGGCGAGACGCTGGTCGGGGTGGCCATATCGGGAGGGGGAAGTCGAGCGGCCCTTTTTGGAGCGGCCGGGTTGGAGGCCTTGGCGAAACTTCCAGGTGCCACACCGAACAGCTCGCTGTTGGACGACGTGTCGTTTATTTCGAGTGTATCGGGGGGCAGTATGGCGACCTCCTATTTCGCCACTCAGAAACCGTCACGAGAGGTCCACATCCTTACGCGGGATGGAGAGCTTTCCGAGGAATACCAGACATTTTTTTCGCAATTCAAGACTACGATGAACAAGGATTATGAGGTCTCCCTGTTTGCCCGCCAGTTGGTCAACTTGCGCTGGTTCAACCCGGCCTGGACGGCCAAGTCTCTCTCTGAAAACCTGGATGAAGAGTTCTTGAATGGCGTTACCTTTCAAGAGGTGAGCCAACGCGAAGCGAGCGGTGATATCCCACATCTCATTATTAATACGACCCTCTATAACGATGGGCGGCGGTTTATTCTTTCGACCTTGCCTCATGAGGACACCCAATATGATTTCTTGAAGGATTTGAAGCCGTCATTTGAAACGAGCGATCGGCCCGGCGAGGTGCATGACTTGGTTGAAATGAAATGGGATGCTCTGCAGTCTGAAACCGTTCGAGATCTGGACCTGGCTCTTTGTCCCATACGGTTGTCCGGGGCGGTGGCCGCGTCCATGTCGTTCCCTCCCATCATTGGCCCGATTACCTTCAAAGTCGAAGGCGAGAAGCGATATTGGCATGTAGGTGACGGTGGATTGTCCGATAATTCGGGTGTTGAGTCACTGGCGATGGTGCTCCTGAAACAGCTGCAGGACAAGAAAATCCGTCGGGCCCTGATCATCTCATTCGACAGTTCGTTTCCTTTTGCGATTGGTGGGGAGCGGCTGAATGAATTTGCCGAAGGGTTCTCGCTGTTCAGTTATGACTATTCCCGAATTCCAGGCATCATGGAAGATCGGGCCCTGTCCTACCGTGCGCTGTTTTTTCGTACGCAAATCGCCCAGGGGATCATGCCCGATGAGAAACGATTTAAACTCATCCACCTGAAGCACACTGACGCCCGCTTTAAGGAAGATCTAAGTGATCTACCGGAAGCATGCAAAGAGGAGGACCTGAACCTCACGTCTCCTGAGGCGGTGGTTCGTCGCCTGTCGAGCATCGTCACCCGGCTCTGGGTGAAATCGGAATGTGATCGCCAATTGGTCGAAACTGCTGCCGCGAAGCTGGTCGAGGAGCGAAAAGATGAAATTTTGACCTTCTTGCGCGAACCGCCTCCCGAGCATTTTTGATGTTTGCTCGAAGAGTTGAACGCGGGGTGGCCTGCGGGCTGGGTTGACTTGAATTCTTAAATGAAGTAAAAGCACGGCTCGCTTATAAGGTCAGAGGCTGCAGAGGGCCGGCTGGGAGCCGATAATAGATAATAATAAAGGGGGAAGTATGCAGATCCTGGGTGTGCCCCGAACCACAGTCGTGCTGATAGCATCCGTCCTATTGATGACTCCATGTATCTCCCAGGCCCAAGAACCCGAGGCCTCGACGTCCGAAAAGGTTGCTTCACGGTGGGGGTCTCTTCGGGGCCAAGAGGACGATCTGCCCGATCGTTTCTTGCTGCGGGGTGGTTATGCGTACGCGTTTGGGACCGACATCAGGTTCGCCTATAATGGGCCAGAGATCGGTCTCGGCCCTTCCATTGACTTCAACAGAACCTTGGGTGGCGAGACGTCGGGTGACGCCATCAGGGTTGATGGCCGGTTTCGGTTTAACCCACGGCACAGCCTCACGGGCACCTGGTACCGCCTGAGCTTTGATGGAACGAAGAACATTGATGCGGAAGTTGAGACTGATGAGTTGATCTTCCAAGCCGGTGCGGAATTGAACACTACCCTAAGTCTTTCTCTCTATCGACTCATGTACAACTACTCCTTTTTCCACAATGAGAAAGTCGAGTTGGCCTTTTCCCCAGGGCTCTATTTGGCAAATATTAAGCTCCGGCTCAATGGAAGTGCGGCAGTACAAGCGGACAATCAGACCGCAAGCGCCACTGCGGCGGGCGAGTCGTCAGATTTGACCCTGCCGCTTCCCTCCATTGGCGGATACGTGGTCTATAACATCACGCCTCGGCTTTCTTCCGAAATTCGGGCGGATTGGTTCTGGCTTCAAGTAGGGGGTTTCACGGGATCGATGTTAGAGTTCTATGCGGGACTGGACTACCGACTGTTCAAGCATCTGGGGCTCGGGGCGGCCTACGACCGTGTCATCGTCGATGTCTCGCTAGAGGATCAGGATGACGGGGTGGGAACCGTCGATGTTGGGTGGAATCTGGTGTACTTCTACGGCTCCCTGCACTTTTAGCGGCGGATTGGGCCTGGGCTCGAATCGGTTTGCGGTGTAGTGGTTCGACCTGCCCTCCACTTTGAACGGCTTGTTGATTTGCCAGCCTCCAGAACCTCGACTTCTCTTATACCCAGAGTCTGCTGAGTTTCTCCTTCCGATCGCACTTTCTGATCAAGGGATTCTATGATTGGCCCGGCGTGGTTTAGTTTGTCCCGAGACCAAGGCCGGTGTGGCCAAATTTGACGGTTGCACTTTGCCGAGAACCTGTGCGAGATTTACGTACTGTGGTCAATTGGTGTTGCTCCAGCTGGATGCGATGCCGGCACCCTTTACCTACCTTATCATTCCAACAGTTAGGAGGAGAGCGATGATTCCGAAGAGCAGATTCCTATTGACGATGATGATCTTGGCCGTCCCCATGGTGTTGGGCGTCCTTCCGGCGATGTCCGAAGATGCCAACACGACCAACATGGAAATTGTCCGAGACAAGCTGCGAGCCGATAAGAAGCTCTTTATTGCCCAAAATATGGGGCTGACCGAGTCTGAGGGCAAGGCCTTTTGGCCATTGTATGATCGGTATCAAAAAGATTTGAGCAAGATCGCTGATCGAGATATCAAGCTGATCCAGACATATGCCAAGAATTTCAATTCTATGACCGATGGGGTTGCCAAAGGGCTCATGAACGATTGGATGGCAATCGACCGTGACCACGCGAAGGTGAGACAGGCCTATTTGCCCCAGTTTCGCCAGATTCTTCCCGAAATCAAGGTGGCCCGTTACTACCAGCTCGAAAATAAGGTTCAAGCCGTCGTGGACTACGAGCTGGCCGCACAAATCCCTCTCGTTCAGTGAGAGCACACTGACTAGGAGGCCGCCCAGCTAGTTTGAAGATGGCGGCGTTTCGAAAGAACTAGGCGATACCCTCATCGAGATCTGGAATTTCTTCGGAGCCCCGCTGTGCTGACCAGTCAGCGAAGGCCTCCGAAGGGGTTCTGGTTTCATGATTTATCTGAGAATTGTTTTCCGACTCTTTGTCTCCAGTCCGCACGGCAGTGTCCCGCCCTTTTTGCTCAGACTTTCCTGACCTTCCCTTCAATTAGCCGCTAACCCAGCCGTTGTGAAGAGGAGTCCGTCTGGGACTACGGCGGTTCCTTTTACCTTTACGCCCTACCTCCCCTGGCCGCTCCTTACGATCCGCACAGTTGCAGACGAAGGAGGGGATGAGGAGAGAGATTGTTTTGGTGAGGCCCGCCTTGCTTACAGTAAAAAAATTTTAGATGGGTATCTTGGCCTAGAAGGGATCAAACCTACGTTCTTGTGAAAATACAATGACTTAGGGGAATTAAAACAAATAGAGTGACGTATTGACAAAAACTGACGCTGAGTGTATTTTACGAACATGCCAACGTCGAATCGAAAGAAAAGGGAGTTTCTCAATCGGGAGGACCTGATCCTGGACACGGCCCGGGGGCTCTTTCTCGAGGTCGGGTACTTCGAGCTCAA
>JBFJQA010000110.1:0-10594 GCA_041616875.1 Nitrospiraceae bacterium
AGGCCTGTCCCGCCATAGTTCGGGCCTGGCCTTCCGCGTTCGGGTGGCGATGTCCGCGGAGCAAGCCCCTCTTACTTCAAAGTGGCGACTCCATCACCCGGGCACACTCCCGGAGTCATATAGAGCAAGTAATTGCCCATTCCATGTTGCTCCTGAGTGTTGTGCAGGGCATGATGGTGGACCATGGTGATTTCGTAGTCGTCGCGTGTCGTCACTGAAAACCCTTGGGGATTCCTATACACCTGATGTGGTTGAAAGGCTATGAATCTTCCATCCATGGCGACATCGGGAACCGTTCGCAGGAGAGTCTTGTTCTGACTCGTATTGTCCAGGGCGATCAGAAGAAGGTCGTCATGACCATGTGGATAGGCAAATCTCACACAGCCGTCCATGCTGAATTTTAACGGGGCGGAGTGTACGGACACGCCAGGGTTGATTCGTATCCCCTCATCCGTCTGGTCAGGCCCTCGATCAGCGAATTTGCTGTAGCACACAATATTAACCCCAACCTGATAGACATCCAATTCTTGAACGGGGATTCCCTCCGGGGCCATCTCCATTGTGAAGGTGGCCATGACGTCTTTCGTCGGCGGGGCTTTGTGGTAAAAGGCCACTACCGACATTAACCTTTGGCCTTTTCCAAGCTTGACGCCGAACCCCTTCGGGAAACGAGCTTCAGTCATTTCCAGACCCGCGCCGGCGAAAAAGAGAGGCTCACCGGGACAGGATACGCTTTTCTTATCGGTATTGATCAGGAGAATGTGATGGAGATAATTCTGTGGGAGCTGTTTTCCATCTTTGGTGAACACGGCCGATTTGTATCCCACCAAGTACATGTCTTTCGGAAGCGCAAAGTAATGTTTGGGCATGCTTGCCGCCAGTTCACCTTCGTGGCCTGATGGGAGGTCAATTGGACCAAAGGAGAGCGTCACGGTGTTCTTTTTAATGGTCACTTGTGTCGTCGTCTGATTCTTGAGAGTTGGAACGGCATGGCGATCGTGGTGGTCCCCGGAAGCGAAGCCGTTGCCCACACAGAGAGGTGTGAGAAGCATCGCCAAAAGGGTAGGGGTGATGCTTCGGACAGAGATCAACGCTCTCACTGTTCCTCCTTCATTGTGTATCATCCAGATGGGTCACTTCTGAGTGGGAGCAGGACAGGCACCATCAATGCTAGGCAAGCATTACACCAAGCAATCATTATGCCTTTCAATGGGAAGCCGCCCGCCTCCAAACGTACGTGCCGCCGTGCTCACGGGGAGGAATGTCCTTGCTGGGGCCTACTCGCGTATACCACCAGATTCCTTGGGCCTCGTTTCCATCCTCAGAAAAGACGACCTCAAACCCGCCCTCGCGGTCATTTTCAGTTTGTCGCCAGGTTCCCAGTAGTCGCCTGTCCTCGAACTGAATCGTCTTGAAGCTGCCCCCTTTGTGTGAATAGGCTCCATTCCCCTCGCGGTCGAGGAGGGCCGTGTAGGATTTATCCTCTTCTTCAATGATCCACTTCCCGCTCAAGTTGAACGTTCCTAAGCCTTGGGACGGGGCGTCAGCTGCCGCAATTGCGGTTCCAGCAGGGTGGTCCGCTCGGAGTGGACTCTTCGCTGATTTGCCTGAAGATTCGTGCCAGGCAACGAGGATCCACTGTCCGTTCCTTCGTTCCAACACTCCGGTCTCTCGCAGGGGAATCACTGTTCGTACCTCCTTCTGGCCACTTCTCACGTATCGGATGTAGTCTATCTCCATCGCGAACCATGCCGTGTCCCCTCGAGTCCAGACCCGCAATTCCTTGATCGGGATTTTGAGCCGCGTGACTGATTGAAATTCATGTTGCATCTCTTGGGCGAACGTGTCCCACCCGATGTACTTTCTCCCGCCGATGGTATAACCAATCGTATCCGGATCATGGGCCATCAGTGCAGAAAGAGTCTGGAGATCTTTTTCTTCGTTGGCCTGTATGAGTGTGCGAATGACCTCCTCAGGGCTGGGAACATTGGTGCCAAAGGCTGGGGTGGCGACGAGAGTGATAAGGAAAAGGAATCCCCAGCTGACATGGGAGATTCGGATGACGCCCATGAGAACACTCCAATAACCGGGTGTAGCGCTGGAAACATGCGCCAAGGGAGGCGGTGACTGCTCAGTTTTTCAAGCTACTAAAAGCCTGGGAAGCGTGTCAATGAAAATTTATGGCATTAAATTTCTGCGGTCCTCGTTTCGCAAACAACCACACTGACGTTGTCTTCTCCGCCATGTCGAAGAGCCTCATCGACAAGGTTTCGACAGGCGGTTTCCGGCGGAACTCCCGCCCGGCATAGGGTGTCCGCAATCTGCCGATCCGTCATCATCTTGGTGAGACCATCCGTGCAGAGGAGAAAAACGTCCCCCGGAGCCACAGGGTGACTGCATAGGGTGGGTTCTGCTGCGCCTTCAAGGCCTAGTGCGCGGGTGAGCACGTGGCGTAAGGGGTGCGTGAGTGCCTCCTCCGGCGAGACCAGCCCTCGGTCAAGATAGTCCTCCATCAGAGAGTGGTCACGTGTGAGGAGCATGAGCCGGCCTTCTCGCAATCGATAGGCACGGCTGTCTCCCACGTGAGCAAGTGAGAGGGAGGGGTTCGGACCAGGGGATGTCCGGAGGATGACAATGGTCGTACCCATTCCTTTCAACTCGGGATTGTCCTGCGCATGAGTGGAGATTGTTTGGTGTGCTGAGCTGATGGCCTGGTGCAAGAGGACCTCCTCGGCACGCTGTCCCGCCGAGGTGGTCTCCGGCCGTTCGACGGCCGCTTCAATAAACTTGGTGGCCGATTCCACGGCTAATCGGCTTGCGATTTCTCCACCTGCATGACCTCCCATCCCATCGGCCACCATCCACAGACGCAGGTCGTCTCGCACGGTCAATGCGTCTTGATTGGTGGGACGGATGAGTCCCCTGTCGGTGAGGCCTGCGCCGTGCCACATGTGGCTAGGAGACATGAGCTTGGTCCTTGACTAAGGGATCCGGTGGCCGACCGTGCGGTGGGCCGTATCGCTCTGCCAGTTGCGTGAAGAGAAGGTCCGCGAGCGGTTCAAGATTTCGAGTGTCGGCCTCATTGTAACGGATCAAGCGTTCAAGGGCTGTGGGCCGACCAGAGAGCCACTGTGCCCATAAGTGAACGGCGGCCCAGCCATCCAGGTCTTGAAGGTCACTGGGCCGTTCAATTCCAACGCCCGCTTCGATCCGTTTCAATCCACCTCTCAATCCTAAGCGTCTCGCACCGAAGCAGAGGTCGAAGTGTGGGTGATCACACACCAAGTCTGGAAACTTCGCCCGAAGGTAGGGAATGTCGAACACGCTCCCGAAGAAGGTGACCAATAAATCGCATTCGGCCAATTCCTGATTCAGTCGATCCGACGTCAACGTTTCTCCGCGCACCAGGGTTGTCATCCTTCCTTCACGGTACAGACCTACGACGGTAACTTCCCCGCTGTCGGGAGGATCGCCGGTCGTCTCGATGTCCAGATAGACCGTGTTTGATTTGAATGCGTCGTACAGTCGCCAGTGGTCGCGGTGTTTGAGCCATTTGCCAAAATAGCGTGATTCTCCGGCATTGAGACGAGATGAGGCCTCAACGAGGTGAGCGTCGTGCAGGGGTTTGCGTTGAGGTGAAATGCCGGGCAGGTTGGATGCTTGTAAGAATGCCTCCCAAGTGATGATTTGGTGTTCCCAAAGCTGACGCTCCAGGAAGGGGCCGATTCCCTTTAACATGATGAAGGTGGACTGAAGCATATGGATCAACGCAGGGGTCACGTGTGAGGATGGATTCTAACCTTTTCGCGCCTTGATTTCGAATATAAAACAAGCTACATTCCGCTTGGACTGTAGATTGCGAGCGTTCCGGTTAACAGGGTCGGACTGATCCTGCGCGAACGGGAAGGCACCTTGGTTGTGTCCTCGGGGCTGCAACCCCATGGATGTCGAGGAAGGGAGTGGAAACGAAGAAAATCAGAATCACCGTCGGGCCTGTTTGCCTTGATGCTGAACTCAAGAGCAACCGAACAGCTGATGCGATCTATTCCGCTCTTCCGGTCGAGTCGCCATTTCATAGCTGGGGGGAGGAGTTTTACTTTAATTTGGCAGGGGTCCAGGATCATCGCGAAACAGCCACGACTCAGGTCAAAATCGGTGACCTCGCCTACTGGGGAGCCGGCGGCGTCCTGGCTATTTTCTTTGGTCGGACTCCGATGAGTATGGGGCCTGATCCGGTTCCGGCCGATCGCGTCAACGTCGTGGGACGTATCGTCGGTGATGCGACCCTGTTGCGGCAGGCGATGGGTGCCACGAAAATCAAGTTGGAGAAGGTCTAGGGCCCGCAGGAGCAAGAGGCTCTTTGAGGCTATGAGGTTGAATCCTCCTTTGGCTTTGAGTGGGGGTCGATCAAGGTATTGAGACCGTGAAGCTGTCCAAAGAACGGGTTCGTCATATTGCTGAAGCGGTGACGTCAAGACTGCAGGAAGAAGGGTGTCTCAATCTACTGGGAGAGAAGAAGGGCCTCATTGAGTCCTTAGATCATGCCATCACCAACGAGTTGATGGTGGAGGACCGGTTGAACGCAGAAGTGCGGACACTCATGAAGACCTACGAGGCGGAGATTGAGAAAGGTCAGGTCGACTATCAGAAGATGTTTTCGATGATTAAGAACAAATTGGTCAAAGAACGCGATTTGATCCTTTGATGAAGGTTCGACTCATGGCTTATCACTCACAAGTCTGCAGTGGTGTCCTCCCCTTCGCTCATCACGATCCACACTCCACGTTTTGTACTCATGCTGCTAACCGACGATAAGGTGAGTCATCTCTCTCATGTGATCCTTGCGCATGTGAAGCAGAGTTCCGGTGGTCGATTAAAAGGAGATGAAGCGAAGGCCCTTCGAGAAATCAAGCGGGTGTTGACCTCGGAGCTGGCTCAGGAGGAGGAAGTGGATCGGCGTGTGCGGGTGCGATTGGCCTCCTATTCCAGACCGATTCCAGAAGGGAGCCCGGAATGGGAGGTTCTCTATCGAAAGACCCTAGAGGAAGAACAGCGCAAGCGTGGGAAATCTTAACAAGTAAAGGAGTTGCTCGTAGCATGAAATCCCTCACGATCGCTGGAAAAGTGTTGCTTGTCGTGAGCACATTACTGCCCCTGTGGGCATGCTCCACCTTCTCCAAGCCGGAGCCGTTGGTGCCTCTCCCTTTAGGGCCCGAGGTCCCAGAGGTCGTCGGCGTCTGGACTCGACAGGGGACCGAAGAGTACCAACAGGGTCGATATGCAGACGCAAAGGCTCATTTTGAGCGGGCCGTCACGACGGCGCCTGCATCCGGAGAGGCGCATTACAACCTCGGCTTGGCCCTGCATGCCTTGGGAGAAAGTGATGCGGCGAAAAAGCATTTCCTCGAAGCCGCCAGTCTCGCTCCAGGAAACAGGGTGATTTGGGACTCGCCTGCCTTGCGTCCGTATGGAGCCCCCGAGTCCTCACTGAAGAAAGAAGAGGAGTTGGCTCCCCCGAGTAGAGGGGGACTCATGGGAGGACTGGGGGGACCTGGGAACTGAACGAGACGTACCCTCTCCCGCTCTGTATGACTCGTAGGAATTCGCGCAAAGATTGAAATGGCCGCTGGAGTGAAATTAGAGGAGAAGGCCCCTGAGTTTTCCCTTCCCAACGAAGAGGGAATCTCCGTCAGTCTGAAAAGCCTTCGCGGCAAACCTGTCGTGCTGTATTTTTATCCGAGGGACAATACGCCCGGCTGTACCAAAGAGGCTTGCGGGTTTCGTGACTCCATGGGGGCACTCAAGAAAGCCGGGGCCGTGGTCTTGGGGGTAAGCTTGGACGAAAAGGAGTCACACCAAAATTTTATTCAGAAATTTGCCTTGCCGTTTTCGCTTCTGACGGATCACGGCGCTGCGGTTGCAAAGGCATACGGTGTCTATAAACAGAAGAATATGTATGGCAAGAAGTTTTGGGGTATTGAGCGGAGTACGTTCATCATAGACAAGACCGGTCATATCAAGGCGATTTTCCGGAAGGTGAAGGTTGAGGGGCACGTAGAGGAGGTGATACGCGCCCTCACATCGTCATGAGTGATCAGTGATGCGAGATGAGCGGAGCGTAGTACTGACATTCAGGTTGCGACCGCGTCACCCGTCACGCCTAACTCATCACTGGTTGTAGAAGTGGACGACCGGGAAAAAACGTGGCATGGGCTTCGGGCGGCCTCCCTTTCTTTGATTGCTGGCGTAGGCCACCTGTATTTGGGAGAAAAACGCGGCTACGTCGTGCTGGCCTTTGGAGTGGCGCTGATCCTTATCTCAAGATTTATCTGGCCTCCAGCAGAAGTGTTGTACATCAGCTTGGCTATTTTTTCGGCGTTTGACGCCTACTCCTTCGCGAAGCGCGGGCACGGGCTGATGTAATCATGTCGGGAATTTTCCCACCTCACACCACCAACTGTCCTCCCAACCGCCCATCAGTTGACTGCATGCCTGTCATGCTGCGGAGGCTCTTCCTTCAAGGGGCGAAGCTCCTCGTGGTCTGCCTCTGGGCCGGTGGGTTGGTTCTCGACGCACAGGCGGCTGAAAAAGCGAAGGGGAGCATAGCAGTAGGCGACATCCTCGGTAAAACGCGGCAAGAAGTCAGGCTGGAAGCGCGCCTGACGAAGGCAGGGGTGTTGGGCGGTGCGGGGCTGGGAGGCGAACAACTGGAGTTTTGGGTTGGAGGGATCAGGGTAGGTACGGCTATGACGGGGGGTGATGGCCGTGCCTTCCGTAGTTTTACGCCAACCATGCGGGGCAACCAGGTGGTTCGGGTCAGGGTGGTTGGGAGCCCGAGGGTCGAAGATACGGAGGCCACCGGGAATCTTGCCATTTGGGAGCACCGCCGGCCCATTATTTTTGTTGAGCTCGCCGCGCTTTCACAGCAAGGGCCCCGCTCTCCAGACCTGATTCCTGCCCTGCCGTTTCAACTGGGTGGTCAGTCCTTACAGCCCCCGGTGGCTGGAGCCAGCAAGAACCTTGATCAATTGACCAAGTACTACTTCAACGTCGTCTATCTTGCACGAGCTGGCGTCGGGTTGGAACCACTCAGGAATTGGTTGAAAGAGCACGAATTTCCTCCGGGATTTCCGATGGTAATCAAGGAAGACAAGGGAGACCTGGATCAGACCATCGAGGACTTCCAAGAAAAGGGGTGGGACAATATTAAAGCCGGTATTGGTCGAACTCGTGAGTTTGCCCAGGCATTTGCAGAGCGCCGGATCAAGGTGATTATTTTGTCTGAATCAGGGAAGGACAGGAACTATCCTCGGAAAACCCGCTGGGCGACAGACTGGGTCGAGGTGCGGAGGAACGTCCAAGGATAAGTGCCCGCCATCACTTCCCTTCTTTCCATAACTCATTTGCGCGGGTGGTGGCGACTGGGCACGCAAGCCCCCGCAGTGGACACACTCTGCTGGGGGTGGGTAGAGCGAGCACGGTTGGGCTGGTCGCCAGCAGGACCCGCCTCGCGCCCCTTTGTATTTTCCCTTCCGTTCATTTAAGATTTCTCCCACTGAACCTTCTTCCACGGGGACCCATCGTCTAGGAGTCATGCGGACAAAAACGACTTTTGTCTGTCAATCTTGCGGGCATCAGGCTCCCAGATGGATGGGCCGGTGCCCAGATTGTGGCAGCTGGAATAGCATGAAGGAGGAGCGGTCGGCTGGAGTTGTGTCCGGTCGCCGCCAGAGTGTCCCGGGTGCGTCTGCTAAGCCCGTCCCAATTACCGATATTGAAGTGATTGGTGAGACACGTGTCAGGACAGGTATTAAAGAATTCGATCGGGTGTTGGGAGGCGGTGTGATTCCTGGGTCTGTGGTCTTGATCGGGGGCGACCCCGGCATCGGGAAGTCGACGCTTCTCCTGCAGTCCCTTGCACGACTGGCCTCGGGTGAGAAGTCTGTCTTGTATGTCTCGGGGGAGGAGTCGCCCCGCCAGATAAAGATCCGGGGCGAGCGGATGGGTGTGGAAAACTCCTCGCTGTATATCCTAGCCGAAACCTGTCTTGAGGAAATCCTGAAGATCGTGCAAGACGTTCAGCCCGCGGCCGTGGTTATCGACTCGATTCAGACGGTCTACACGGACCAGATCTCGTCAGCTCCTGGGAGTATCAGTCAGGTCCAAGAGGTCGCAGCCCAACTGATGTGGTTTGCCAAGCGCGGCGGGGTGCCCGTCTTCATTATCGGGCACGTAACCAAGGAGGGGGCGATCGCAGGCCCACGCCTGCTTGAGCATATTGTGGACACCGTGCTGTACTTCGAGGGCGACAAGGGCCATAGTTACCGGATACTCCGTGCCGTCAAAAATCGCTTCGGATCCACGAACGAAATCGGCGTGTTTGAAATGAAGGAGGCCGGACTGGAAGAAGTGAGGAATCCTTCTGAGCTCTTTCTGGCGGAACGTCCGCAACAGAGCGCAGGCTCGGTGGTCGTGACCAGTCTGGAGGGGTCCCGCCCCATCCTGGTCGAACTGCAGGCCTTGGTCTCATCGACGAGCTATGCGATGCCGAAGCGCATGGCCACGGGCGTCGAAATCAATCGTGTATCCCTCTTGCTCGCCGTCATGGAAAAACGCCTTGGCCTGCATTTGTCAGGCCAGGATGTCTACATCAACCTTGTGGGGGGTCTCCGAGTGGATGAGCCTGCCATCGATCTGGGGATTGTGACTGCTGTGACCTCCAGCTTGCGGGAGCTTCCGATCGATTCGGGAACGGTTGTCCTGGGTGAGGTGGGCTTAGGAGGAGAAGTTCGGGCCATCAGTCAGGCTGACCTTCGCATCCGCGAAGCGTCGATGATGGGCTTTCACCGTTGTCTGCTCCCAGGGGGCAATCTGACGAAACTTGAGCCTTTAGAGGGGATGGAGCTGGTGGGTATTCGCGATGTCAGCGAGGCGCTTGATGCGGTGTTGGCCTAGCCTTACCCAATGGGGAGGGCAGCCGGGTGTCAAGGGGGACACCTTCTCTCTCGCTGCTCTCTTCTTCGCTATGGCCTATGGTCTTGTGGGGTGTGCCGCCCTGACATCACGTGCACCCGAGCCCCCGCTTCGCGAGGCGACCGCCGAGGAGTTGACCGCGCTGCTAGAAACTCGCGAGCGTGCCCTCCAAACCGTGAAGGGACTCTTCACAGCCACCATTTCCGGAGAAGGAATCCCGATTGCTCAAACGGTATACGGGACCATCTTTTTCCGTCGTCCGAACGCGCTTCGCCTTCGGGGGTTTACCCGGTTTGGAGGCGAGCTGTTTGATTTCGCCCTCCATGGCAATCGGTTTGTCTTGTGGTTACCAAGGGAAGGGAAATTGTTTTCCGGAGATCCTGCCGAGTTGGATACACGCGAGGAGATTACCCAGCCGCTCAGACTGAGCATGCTTGCCATGAGCGGCATCATAGGGATAGCGCCCGTTGCGCAGGATGAATGGGTCGTGCTGATCGAAGACGAAGATCGGTATCGCCTGGATATCCGCGCAGCGGCTGACCGCGATGCTCACGAGCGGGCTCCGTTGCGACAGATATGGTTTGATCGGCAATCCTTTGTTGTCGTTCGGGAGGACCGTTTTACCAAGGATGGGCAGGTCGAGGAAACACTGTACTTAGAAGATTTCCGAGAGGTTCAGCAGGAAATCGTCGGTGAGGAAGTGGCAGCGGCAGAAGCCTCATCCGCGGAGAGCGGAGTGTTGAGGTTACCCTATAAGATTACCGCGAAGGGTTTGAGCGGGAAGGGACATGTCCGTATTACCTTCTCCGAGCTGATCCCGAATGTCCCTTTGACAGACGGAGAGTTCAGGTTGACTGCGGGTGCGCCTTCTGGTCGGCTAGGAGTCACAGGTGAAACTCTTGGCGGTTGACACGGCGACTCGGTACCAAAGCGTGGCACTGTTGGATGGGCCCCGCGTCCTCTCTCACTCTGAACGAGATACCAAAGGCTCTCACGCCAAGTGGCTCGTCCCCACGATTGATCAAGTACTCGGGTCCCAAGGGCTCACCGTGTCGAAGTTAGACGCCTTAGCTGTGTCTATCGGTCCTGGGTCCTTCACGGGCTTGCGAGTGGGACTTGCGACCATGCTGGGCTTTCGCGTGGTCCACGCGTTGCCCTTAGCGACGATTCCGACCTTAGAAGCGATGGCCTGGCGGTTTCGCGGGGTGCACCAACCTCTCTGTCCGATGGTGAAAGGGCGCACCGGCGAGGTGTATTGGGCTCTCTACCGGTGGTCCGATTCGGGTGACCTCTTACAATTGACTGGGGACCGCGTCGGCCCGTATCGGGAAATGGTGAGTTGGATTCACGAGCCTACCATCCTCTTTGGCGATGGCTGGGAAGCCTACCGAGAAGATTTATCTGACGAACTTGGCGTGAACGTCTATGGAGCCCCCCCGGGAGCTATCATTGCCTCGGCTGTGCACGTGGGCCTCGCGGGCCTGGCCTTCCTGGAGCGTGGTGAGGTGGCTCCGCTTGGCGTTGCACCGCGCTATATCGAGCCGTCGGAGGCTGAGACGAATTGGCAGCGGGCAGGACCGACCTCTGGGGAAACTAGAACGGACCTCGGCAAGCGCAGGAA
>JBFJQA010000111.1:0-10577 GCA_041616875.1 Nitrospiraceae bacterium
ACGCACCGGGATCTCTCGGATCTTCGGAAACATCGATTGGTGATGATGGAGCGGCTGCGCTCCACAATTAGAAATTTTGAGCGGACCTTGGAAATTGAAGAAGAAGATTCCGACCATTCTGACACTGCCGAACGAGTTGAGAAAATCGTCCGGGAGTCCAACCTCTAGAGTTCCACGACTGTAGGAGCGCCAGTGAGGTAGGGGTCGCTCACAGCGTGCCGATGCAGGCAATGCCCGTCATGTTTCTGGGAGCCCAACGCCCGGTGCCTCGAGTGCGGTCTGATGCGAACCAATGATCGCATTGGGATGGCCATGGAACGGGCCATTGAGGAGGGAGTATTCCCGGGCGCCGTCCTTCTGGTTCGGGCGGGCGGATGCGTCGTCTACCATCGGGCCTTCGGACTGGCCACTCGCCTTCCCGATCCAGTTACGACTACCATGGAGACTGTCTATGATCTTGCCTCCCTCACGAAGGTCTTGGCGACCACCAGTGCGATCCTTGTCTTGATTCAAGAGGGCAAGCTCACTCTAGATCATCGGATCGATCATGTTCTGAGGGAGTTGAATGGATGCGTTGCCGGGCGAGCGACCGTGGGACATCTGCTGAATCATAGCGCTGGCTTGCCGAGTTGGAGGCCTTTCTACCGACGTATTGCGGCTCAGGATCACGAGGATCCTGGCTTCCTGGGAAGCGCGAACGCCAGCCAAGCGGTGATGGATTTTATCAGTCAGGAGGAGCTGGCCTATCCAATCGGGACCCGTAATCTTTACAGTGACCTGGGGTTTATATTGTTAGGGTTCATGGTCGAGCGTGTGACCGGTCAGTCCCTCGCTGAGTTTTGCCAGGACCGCCTCTACCTGCCTCTCAAAGCTACGCCGCTTTTTTTTATCCCGACCATTCAAATCGCTCAGGCGGAGTCCACATGGAAAGATGAATGGGTCGTGGCTGCGACCGAGGATGATCCCTGGCGCGGGAGGATTCTCAGGGGGGAAGTCCACGATGAGAACGCCTACGCGATGGGTGGTGTGGCAGGCCACGCAGGCCTGTTTGGGACGGCTTCAGCGATTTTGGGGGTATCCGGAGGTTGGCTCGATGGCTACAAAGGCCAGGATGGCCCGTTTGCGCCAGAACTCGTTCGGCAATTTGTACGGAGACAGAACCGATCCACTGGATCGAGCTGGGCCCTAGGGTGGGACACGCCCTCCGCTCCTTCCTCGGCTGGAGAGCGGTTTTCCCCAAGTTCCTTTGGCCATCTAGGTTTCACGGGCACTTCACTTTGGGTTGATCCCTTAGCGGAGCTCGAGGTGGTTCTGCTCACGAATCGAGTGCATCCAAGCCGTAAGAACAATCTGATACAGAATTTCCGTCCCTTGATTCACAACATCATCCATCAGGAATGTGTTGGACATTCATCGCTTGGGACATCGGTTGTTGATTCGTGAAAAAGACTGCCCAGGCAATCAGATTTCAGGTCAGGTAGGATCGGGATAGTCCACCCACGTTTCTTTCTCCGCAAGGTAGCGTCGGCCCTTAAAGTTCGGCCTTGTTCGTAAGCTTGTAAATCCATAGCCGTGCAGCTTTTCCATGAGGTGCTTGACAGCGGCGCTGATCGTGGAGTGAATACTCCCTTCGACGGTGAGAGCCTCGTAGGTCACCTTGGCCACATATCCGTTGCCGGTTCGGCTCACGAGGATCGAGCGGCTGAAGGACCTATCGCTTGGATCATTACCCTCGACCTGGTGTCGTTCTACCACACCCTGTTTCTTAAAGGAGAGTGGAAGCGTACCCATATTCCTCCTGATCCCTCTTCCCGTGTGGATGATCCCTGGCGGCCGAGTGATTATAGTGACACTTCTCGTTGAGTTCAACATATTGTCCTGGGCCAGGACAATATGTTGACAAGCTAATTCCGCTGTTTTTATTATAGCCATCCCACCGGCGCGGGCCCAAAGGTTCACAGCGTGGTGCTTTCGCCCAATTTATGAATGTTCCAAACAGCCTTACCATCTTTCGCATTGTCCTCATCCCTATTTTTGTTGGACTCCTTCTGTATGAGCGGTTCAACTCTGGCTTGGCCGTGCTGGTCCTGGCTGGACTCACTGATGGTCTCGACGGAACCATCGCGCGGGTTGCCAACCAGCGAACGAAGTTGGGAGCATTCCTAGATCCCCTGGCAGACAAGTTGTTGCTTTCCTCAGGTTTTATCACCCTGGCTATCCTTCACTTAATTCCTCTGTGGGTAGCCATCCTGGTGGTAAGCCGGGATCTCATTTTGCTGACAGGAACCCTCGTCGCGCAGCTTGCCCATATTCGTGTGGAGTTTTCACCAACCTTACTAGGGAAGGGAACTACTGTTTTGCAGCTCGTTTACATTGTGTTGGTGATCTTGTTTTCCTCCCGACAGATCGACCTTCAACTGCTCCAACCATTACTCTATCTTATGGTCGGGGTTACGCTGGGTTCCGGTCTCCACTACATGTTCCGTGGGTTTGCCCATCTCGGATCTTCAGAGATCTAGCTCCTCCCCCGCTCTTTTGATTTCAAAAACTTCCTTTGATTTCGCCAACATGGATCGCGATTAAATTTGACAAGATAGGGGTCCTCCAGTAGACTTTTTTCAGGATCATTCTCTACTACGTAGTCCTCGCATGGGGCCTACGAGAGCCAGTATCTGGGACTTCGAGTTCGTTTTACGGCCAAGACGTCAGGATGGGGAAGCAGGGCGAATCTCTCGTGAACTGAAACGCGTCGTGCCCAGAGGAGTACCGGCACCATGTCGCCCGCGGGAGCTTGTCGTGGTGGTGTGTAGCGATTCCAGGGTTCGCAACCGTCTCCAGAGCTCCCGGCTATTCAGGACAACTTACACGCATGAGCGAGTCGTAATTCGCAGGAATAGAGGTTTGTGATGGCCACTTTCGCGTATGTGGGAAAAACTCGGCAAGGTTCAGTCAAGAAGGGTGAAGTTGTTGCGAAGTCCCGTGATGAGGCCGTCGACCGGCTCCGGAAGCAAAGCGTCGTTGTCACGAGCCTCGAAGAGAAGGCGGGGAAAGGCGGAGACAGTATTTGGAATATGGAAATTGGCGGCGGCGTCCAAGACAAGGATATCGTCGTGTTCACCCGCCAATTCGGAACGATGATCAACGCTGGTCTTCCCCTCATTCAATGCCTCGATATTCTGGCGAGCCAGTCTGAAAACAAAACCCTGCGGACAACACTTGCGGATGTGAAGACCCAGGTGGAAGGTGGATCAACCTTTGCCGACGCGCTGAAAAAGCATCCAAAGGTGTTCGATGAACTGTATATCAACATGATCCATGCCGGCGAAGTCGGCGGGCTGTTGGATACCATTCTCAACCGTTTGTCTAAGCACATCGAAAAAGCCATGAAACTAAAGGCCGCGATAAAGTCTGCCATGGTGTACCCGGGCGTGATCTTATCCGTGGCGGTCGTTGTCATCGCAGTGTTGTTGATCTGGGTGATTCCAACTTTTGCCCAAATGTTTACGGAAATGTCTGGCGGCAAGGTGGGGCTTCCAGGTCCGACCCAGATCGTGATCGATGTCAGCAAGTTTTTTCAATCTTACATTCTTCACATAGTGGCCGGAATCGCGTTGTTCGTGTTTGCCTATCGGGCCTATTACAAGTCCCCAAAGGGGCGTTTGATGATGGATGGCCTGTTTCTCAAGGTCCCCGTAGTTGGAGAGTTGATACGAAAGGCATCAGTGGCGAAATTTACTCGGACTCTAGGAACGCTCATTACCAGCGGAGTGCCACTCTTGGATGGCTTGCTTATTACGGCAAAGACATCTGGCAATAAGGTTCTCGAGGGAGCGATCCTTGATGCCAGGGTGAGCATCAGTGGAGGTAAGACGATTGCTGAGCCGCTGTCAAAGAGCCAGGTCTTTCCTAAAATGGTGACCCACATGATTGCGGTGGGGGAAACAACGGGGGCCCTGGATTCCATGCTGGGGAAAATAGCGGATTTCTATGAAGACGAGGTCGATACGGCTGTGGCGACGCTGACCGCGATGCTTGAACCGGCAATGATGGTATTTCTGGGGATCGTGATCGGCTTCATTGTGATCGCGATGTACCTTCCGATCTTTACGATGGCCGGATCGGTAGGGTGAGCGTTTGGCCGCCGAAGGGTGGAAGGATCTAGATCGGCTCCACGAAGGCATGGTCGTCACAAACCCTGGTCGGATGTGTGAAGTTGCCCCTGCCAACCAATTCGCGGCGAAAGTGGACAACAGTTCCTGACCGCCTGACAGAAACGCTCGATACGTTAGTGCTGCAGTCTTGGAGGTGTATCTTCGTTGGCCAAGGTCTCCATATCGGTGGCAGCCTGGAGAAAATGCGCTCCCTGTCCCTTGGTAGTTCCGTCGAATAACATGGACGACCTTCGTACGAGACTCTACTGGCTGATGGGGGTCCGCGTCCTCGTCGTCACCATTCTCCTGGGCTTCTCCATTGCCTTTGAGATTGCCAAGGGCGAGCGAATTCCCACCTTTTACTTTCTGATCGCCATAACCTATGCCATTACGATTGTCTACGGGGTCGTCATACGCTATCTCTCTAATTCCTGGGCGCTCGTTCGGTTCGCCTATTTGCAAATCGGGGTTGATCTCGTTCTAGAAACCCTGCTTGTCTCAATGACAGGTGCGATCGAGAGTCCGTTTGCCGTCCTCTATGTGATTACCGTTACCCTGGCCAGCCTGATTCCTGGGCGTCGTGCCGGTCTTGCTACCGCGTCTGCAGCGGTGCTGTTATTCGGGCTAGTAACCAACGCCCAAGTCTCCGGGTTGGTTGAGTTAGGAGGGTGGATCTCCCCAAGCCGACTGACGATGGCTGAAGCCTTTCAAAGCTTTGGGGTACATGGTTTGGCCTTCGTCGTCGTCGGGTTCTTGGGGGGCGCCCTGGCGGACCAGTTGAGGCGGGCTGATCAATCGCTCCTCGAAAAGGAGCGAGGGCTCAGCCGTCTTCAGGCCTTCCATGAAAACATCGTTCAAAGCATCAGTAGCGGGGTCTTCACCACTGATGAGATTGGCTTCCTGACCTCGTTCAATCCGGCTGCTCAGGAAGCCACCGGGTATACCTTCGATCAGGTGAGGGGAAAAACCTGGCAGGAAGTCTTTAATTGGAATGGGGAGGAGCTCGCTGATGTTGAAACCGTCCTGCTGCGGGTTCCCCGGCGGTTCGAGGTAGAAGGCAAGCGTGCCGACGGGACCCGTCTTGTCCTTGGAATGACTCTCTCTCCACTTCATGAGGGCGGGGTGCAGACGGGGCTGGTCGGCGTATTTAAGGACCTCACTCAGATACGAGATATGGAAGAAGAGATGCGGCGTCGGGAATGGTTAGCCACACTAGGGGAAATGTCCGCCGGGATGGCCCATGAAATCAGGAATCCCTTAGGGGCTCTCGCCGGCGCGATGCAAATGCTCAGGCAAGATTTGCCGTTAGATGATACCAACCGACGTCTCATGGATATCGCGATACGGGAGGCGACACGACTGGACACTATTATCAAGGAGTTCCTCCAGTATGCGAGGCCTCCGGCACTCAATCTTAAGGAGTGCGAGATCAATACATTGCTAAAAGACACCCTGGATCTTATCCAGCATGAAGCGAAGTCGAGGGAGGCCATCACAATTGAAACCCTGCTGGGTGCAGAACCGATGACCGTTCAGGTGGATCCTGACCAGTTAAAGCAGGTGTTCTGGAATCTGGCAGCTAACGCATTTCAAGCCATGCCATCCGGTGGAAAATTATCGATCAGCACGGGTCGTCGTCAGGTGGGTGTGGGGGGGTCTACCGGAGATGTGATCGAGGTCGCCTTCCAGGACACCGGCGAGGGTATTAAGAAGGAACACCTGGAGAAGATATTCCTGCCTTTTTTTACAACGAAGAAAGAGGGATCCGGGTTGGGGTTAGCCGCGACAGATCGTATTGTGGACTTACATGGGGGTTGGATTCGGGTCGATAGCCAGGAAGGCCACGGCGCCCTGTTTGCAGTCTGCCTTCCGCGGTCTGCAGAATCCGGACCTCGATTGTGGCATGAAGGTAGGAGACCATGGAAAAGATCCTGATTGTCGATGACGAGCGGAGTATGCGGGATGTCTTGAGCATCATGCTCAAACGAGCCGGGTACAATGTGACTGTTGCAACGGACGCTGAAGAGGCGATAACAGAGATCGGGAAAGAGATCTTTGATCTTGTTATTACAGATCTGAAGATGCCCAAAGGATCCGGCTTGGATGTTCTCAAGGCAGTGAAGGCTGGTTCGCCCGAGACCGTCGTGCTCGTGATTACCGCCTTCGCCTCAACGGAATCGGCAGTGGAAGCCATGAAGCAAGGGGCCTATGATTACCTTACCAAACCCTTCCAGGTCGACGAAGTCCAGCTGATCATTAAGAACGCGCTGGAAAGGCGACGGCTGTCCACGGAGAACATGCTGCTCAAGCGTGAGATGGCTAGCCAGTCATCCTTTGCGCGGATCGTCGGGCAGAGTGAGGCCATGCAAAAGGTCTTCGATATTGTCAGGAAAGTTGCTGATACCAAGAGCAATGTGCTGATATGCGGCGAGAGCGGGACCGGAAAGGAACTGATCGCCCGCGCGATCCATTACAACAGTGCGCGTGGTCAGTTTCCCTTCGTTGCGGTCAATTGCAGCGCCCTGCCGGAGACTCTATTGGAAAGTGAGCTCTTTGGACATATGAGAGGGTCCTTTACGGGCGCCGTTGCCAACAAAGCCGGCCTCTTTGAGGTTGCCAATGAGGGCAGTATTTTTCTCGACGAGATCGGTGAGACGACGCTCGCTACTCAGGTGAAGTTGTTACGGGTCATCCAGGAGCGGGAGATTCGCCGAGTTGGTGGCAATCAAGACATGAAAGTGGATGTGCGGATCATTGCCGCCACTAACCGAGATCTGGAAAAGGCCCTGGCAGAGGGGGCGTTTCGAGAGGACTTGTACTATCGTTTGGATGTCATTCCGATTAAACTGCCCCCTCTGCGGGAACGGGCAGGGGACATTCCCTTACTTGTCCAGCATTTTCTTGAGCAATTGTCCCGTGAGAGCGGTAAGCCTCTTCCCACGCTGACCCCAGAAGCCATGCGGCTTCTGCAGGCCTACGAGTGGAGAGGGAACGTGAGGGAATTGGAAAATCTTATCGAGCGGGCGGTCGCCTTCTTTAGTGGGTCTCCGATCTCTGAGGATGACCTTCGTGATTGGCTCCATCGCCCCAGTGCTCCTCAAGGCTACTCGACAGATTTGCCTCTCGATGGCCTGGATTTGGAGAATTTCATCAATTCGATCGAAAAGGATCTGTTGCTTAAAGCCCTTGAGAGGGCCAAGTGGGTCAAGAAAAAAGCTGCAAGGCTCCTTCAGCTGAACACGCGATCCTTTCGGTATAGACTGGAGAAGTACGCCATTAAGGGAGGTCGGGATTAAGCGCGCCGCCGAGAGCGAGGCAACGGCTGTGAAGCGGGTCCGTATCGAAGCTCCTGCCAAGATCAATCTTATTCTGAAGGTACTGAATCGTCGTCCTGACGGCTACCATAATATCTGGTCATTGATGCACACGGTGACCTTGACCGACGTGCTTCAGTTCCGACTTCGCCCCGACACACGAGTTATCCGCCTCCGTTCCGATCATACCACGATGCCCACCGACGATCGAAACCTGATCGTGCGGGCTGCGTCAATGGTGATGGAAAGGGCGTGTGTTTCAATCGGGTTGGACATTGAATTGACCAAGACGATCCCAATCGGCGCAGGTCTTGGGGGTGGTAGCAGTGATGCGGCAGCGACCATTGTTGCCCTGAGCCATCTCCTTCGCCTAGGGTGGTCTCCTGAAGAAATGGTCGTGGTTGGACGGAGCCTGGGCAGTGATGTTCCATTTTTCTTCTCGGCTCCAAGCGGCGTGGTGCTAGGACGGGGAGATCAAGTGACCGCCTGTCAGATTTCTGGTGAGCGATGGGTGGTGCTGGTGCAACCAGGTTTTTCCATCGAAACCAAGTGGGCGTATGAGCAGTTGGCAAAGATCAGCCACCAGCTTCGACCGCTGTCTGACGAGATCAAACAGATCGCCAAGAAGGAGGTGGTGACCTGGGAAGAGGTCATTCCTCTCCTGGAGAATGATTTTGAACAGGCCTTGGTTCCCACGCATCCGGTACTGGGACAGGTAAAGTCCGAACTCCTCTCCCAAGGTGCCGATGCCGCGCTTCTTTCAGGAAGTGGTTCGACGGTATTTGGTCTGTTTCGAACCGAAGCGGATGCGAACCGAGCCAGGGCGGCCCTTGCCTCAGTCGACGGGTGGCGGGCTGCCACGGCACAAACCTGGGCGGGCCCGCTTGCCTATGATGATGAGAGTTCCCCCGGGATTTCCCCTTCCGTGAGTTGACAACCTCTAAAACTTTTCGATAATCTGACACGTTATTTACCTTCTATTTTGGGGAATCGGTCTCTCGCAGTGTAGCGTTTACCAGCCAGGGCGGATTCTAACCCTCGAGTCCTTACGTGTGGGAACCTCGCGGGTGCCCACCATCTCCTCGACCGAGGCGGGAATGCCTAAAGAGCTCAAGTTGTTTTCGGGAAATGCCAACGCGGCCCTGGCGAAGGAAATTTGCGAATATCTGGGGATCGCACTAGGTGGAGCAACGGTGTCCGCCTTTAGTGACGGTGAGCTCCGGGTGAGGATCGAAGAAAACGTCAGAGGAACCGATGTGTTCCTTGTTCAGTCTTGCTGCCCTCCTGTGAACGACTCACTCATGGAGCTCCTCATCATGGCCGATGCGTTGAAACGGTCTTCTGCATATCGGATCACTGCCGTGCTGCCGTACTTCGGGTATGCGAGACAAGACCGGAAGGATGAGCCAAGGGTTCCGATCACCGCGAAATTGGTGGCGGATTTGATTACCACTGCCGGAGCTGATCGTGTGCTCACCGTGGATCTCCATGCAGGTCAAATCCAGGGCTTTTTCAATATCCCCGTCGATCATTTATATGCCCTGCCTGTGCTCCTTGACTACATCAAGAAAGAAGGCGGGGCGAACCTCGTGATTGTTTCACCCGATGCGGGGGGAGTGGAACGGGCTCGGGCCTTTGCGAAACGGCTGCAGGCTAACCTGGCGATCATCGATAAACGAAGAGAAGGGCCGAATAATGCCCAAATCATGAACATCATCGGTGATGTCGAAGGGAAAGATGCGTTGTTATTGGATGATATGATTGACACGGCAGGCACCATTATTCAGGGAGCCCAGGCCTGCGCGGACAAGGGGGCCCGGCGGGTTTGGGCGGGTTGCACTCATCCTGTTCTCTCGGGACCGGCCCTTGAGCGACTCCAACAGTCGTGCTTAGAGGAAGTTGTCGTCACGAACACCATTCCTCTCAAAGGGAAGGAAAAGGCTTGTCCAAAGCTTCGGGTTTTGTCGGTCGCTCCCCTATTAGGGGAGGCAATTTCAAGAATACACGGTGAAGAATCGGTGAGTTCACTGTTCTCGTAATTGCCCCTTGATATGGCGGCTTTTTTGCGTGAGGCCTCGAAATGGTGATGGAGGAGGTCTGGCACATGTGATGTCTTGGGTCTGGGGTGCCTGGCAGGGAAAATCTCCGCTGTACCTCTCTACGCATAACACAAGGGGTCCCACGAAGGAAGGGGAGTTATCATGAAATTCGAAATCACAGCAGAGGTGAGAGAAGGGTCGGGAAAAGGCGTAGCTCGCCAATTGAGGCGGCGTGGGCTCATTCCCGGGGTTCTTTACGGTCAGGGGGAATGTGTGTTGCTCACGTTGGAGCCGAAGATCATTGTTAAGAACCTGCGATCTCATGCAGGCTCCACGGCTCTGATGTCTCTCACCATTGACGGGGCCACGGAGAAGCAGGCCCGAACGGCCCTTCTCCGAGATTGGCAAATCGACCCTGTCACCGGCGACCTCCTTCACGTGGATCTTTTTGAGGTGTCGATGACCAAGGAAATTCGGGTTAAGGTGCCCGTGAGCCTGGTCGGTGGGACTCCCGCGGGAGTCAAGGAGGGTGGGGTGCTCCACCACAACCTTCGGGAGCTCAGTATCGAGTGCCTGCCGGGATCCATTCCTGAAGCAATCGAGATAGACGCCTCACCATTGAACATCAATCAAGGTATTCACGTCAGGGAAGTAAGCGCAGGTGAGGGCATCCGGTTATTGGATGAGCCCGACCAAATGGTCGTCAGCGTTGCCGCCCCAATCTCGGAGGCAAAACTGGAGGCGTTACTCACCAGTGGGGCAGTCGCTGAAGAAGGGAAAGAGCCCGAGGTCATCGGGAAGGCTACGGAAGTGACGCCGGAGGCTCCAGAAAAAGGAACGACCCCAGCAGCAGAACCGAAAGCAGAGAAGAAGGAAACGAAGGAGGAAAAGAAAAAGTAACCTTGCGCCTGATTGTTGGACTCGGGAACCCCGGCGCCAATTATGCTCTGACCCGCCACAATATTGGGGCTATGGCTCTGGACCGAGCGGCCGATCAGTGGTCGATGGTATGGTCCCGGATCGGGGAAGGACGGCTGGCCAGTGGGCGACTTGGTTTTGATGACGTGCTCCTC
>JBFJQA010000112.1:0-10552 GCA_041616875.1 Nitrospiraceae bacterium
GAGACGGACAAGATTCTTGTGGGGCTTAAAATTACCGATATACAAGATATAGGGGCTAGACAGGTTGTATTTGGCTCTGGTCGTTTGCGGTAAGGGTGTTGGATGAAAGGAGGGGGGTAGCGCGACCGGGAACGCTCGAATTTTGCCGGCGTTGATCCCAAGCGTCGAGACGATCGACTGTTTGGAGAACTCCGAGTCCGTGATGATGCCATGGGCTCGAGATGCGTAGAGTTTCGCCAGTTGCGTCATGGCGATATCGTAGCATGGGTTTCTGGAACCCGGGTAACGAATAAATAAAAGATCATGCACGGTAAGGATCACCGGACATGGAGCGAGAACAGGACTCTTATAGTACGGTGAGAGGAACACCGATATGCGATCCTGAGCCAGATGACGAGGCAAGCTTACCTGATCCCACCACATGGTCCAAGGACCCTCCACCACCCGGAGTGTGACTCCAGGAAGTGTGAGCGGATACTGGGGCGTCTGATCGGCGTAGACCACGCAGGCCCACCCCGCATGGGAGGCAGCTCGAATCACTTCCGCGAGGTAACGCCCGATCCCTGTGCGCACCCCCTGAGTGAGTTCACGACCATCGACTCCGAGTCTCATCATCTAAATCACCGTGCCTTCAGCCGGCTTGCGCGCCCATAGTTCGAGGGCCATGCCCCAATGAATCCCTGACACTCGGAACCACCAGTACGCCACCTGATCCACTGCCCATTTGCTCCAGACCGCCGCTGCGCCACGGTCAAAACCGACATGAGCCACCTGAAACTCGGCAGCGGTAAGCAGGTTGCGAAGGGTTGAAGCCGAAAAGAAATACAAATGTAGCTCTCGCTCCTGTGGCTCATACAAGACTGGCCGATGGCCTTTCGCTAACAGGTAAGAGAATTGAAATATATGGTCTTGAACGTTGGGCGTCGCTAAGAACAACCACCCCCCCGGTCTCAACAGACGATGACATTCCTTGACGATGCGTGCGGGATCGGTTGCATGTTCTAACGCATGCCAGCATGTGATCACATCGAACGAACCGGCATTCAGATTCGATTCCCAGACCTCTCCCGTGGTCACAGACAAGCCCTTTGTCGTTGCTACCTGGGTCGCATAGTGCGAGAACTCCGTCCCCATGACCTCCCATCCTTCTGCACGAGCCACTTCGAGGAAGGTTCCCGTTCCACATCCGACGTCCAGCAGTCGCCCGCGTTCCGGGCAGCACTGTATCACTTGAGCAATCCGGTCCTTCCATATCTTCGATCGGAGGCTTCCCTGACCTTCCCATGGTCGATAGTATTCCTGAACGTAGGCCGCCTGAATGTGGCCCCCAGGTGGCTGAGGGTGAAGAAAGACCAACCCACAGCGGCAGCGGACTACCGTGGTCTCCCCGGCCCTCTCCAGAGGCTCCCAATCGATCCCACCGCAAAGATTACATCGGTCCATTGGGGTGTCCCTGGTTTTTCTGCTGGAATGCGCTCATTCTCATCGTCACTTTCGGTTACGGTCACTGACCGGCATCTCCGCAGTACCGTTCTGAAGAAAGGTACCCCCCGCCTTGCTTATGCAGGAATCGCAAGTGCCTTATCTTCCAAAGCCTCGGTATATGTCTGTATGGTTCGATTCACATAGCGATCGATCGTGAATTCCTCATGCGCCCGAACAATCCCAGCCTGTCCAAGAGATTTTCGAAGAGAAGGATTCTCGCTTAGCCGACACAGGGCATTAGCTAATGCCCGGTCGTCTTTTGGTGTGACCAACAAGCCCTCCCGTCCGTCTCCTACAACTTCTGGTGTTCCTCCACTGTTGACCGCCACGATAGCCGTCCCGGATGCCATTGCTTCGAGTAACACACGACCACAGGCTTCGAATCGGCAGGTCAGAACCAATATGTCCAATCCCCCCATGACCGACGGAATATCGGAGCGGAAACCCGTACACAGGATACCCTTATCGAACCCGGCGTCCTTAATCCGCCGACGCAGTCGTTCCGCCTGCAGTGTTTCCTCTGGAGCGGCCGAGCCTCCTACAATAACAAAGCGAGCCCTCGTATTCTGGCGGAGGAGTTGGAACGCAGCTTGAACGAAATGTTCGTGCCCTTTGTCAGGATCGATTCGCCCCACCATGCCAATGAGGATCTCTGAGGGGGAGATCCCGAGTTCGCGTCGGAAGGCCTCACCAGACACAGATGGATTGAATTCCTCTGTATCGATCGCATTGTGAATGGTCACCGCTTTAGCCCAGACGGGACTCCCCAGAAATCGCTTTCTGACGGCGTCGGAATTACAGATCACTCGAGTTGCCAGTGCTCCACAGAACCGGTCTACGTCCCACATGTTCCCGTACAAAAGGTTCCGTGCGTGCCACACCACAGGAATGCTTGTCATTCGTCCGGCAAGGCCCGCACAAATGTTTGATCGGGGTCCATTCGAATGGAGAAGGTGGATATCGTGCTGACGGATCAGGTCCCGAACTCGCTGGGCGGACCGAACCAGTTGAGGTACGTTGCGAAGGGATCCGAAAGGAACCGAGCAAACCGGAATACCATCACGAACTAACCGTTCTGGAAATGGTCCCGTCGTGGGACCGCCAAACCACGGCCGCACTCGGTTAGGATCGAGGTGTTTCAACAGGAGGCGCAGGCTGTTCTCGGCGCCGCCGATCTGTTCCATGTGATGCAGATACAGAACTTTAAGCGGCATGCTGCCTCCCAGCCGCGGCTCGAGACAGCACGGCCTCGTATTGTTCAGCGATGCGATCCAAATTATAGTGGGTAGCACTGTGCGCACGGCCTGCCTCGCCCAAACGTTTGCGAAGGTTCTGGTCTTGGATTAAGCTGGCCATGGCCTCACCAAAGGCCTGGTGGTCTCCTGTTTCTACCAGTACCCCACCTTCTCCAAGTACCTCGGGCAAGGCTGTGTTCCGTACCGTCACAACGGCACGCCCATAACTCATGGCTTGGGCGACCACGATCCCAAAGGTCTCGAAGGTGGAATGGAAAGCGAAAAAGTCACAGGCAAGGAAATAGGACGGAAGCGCGTTATTAGGAATGTACCCGACGAAACGAACGTGGTTTTCAATTCCAAGTTCTCGGGCTAGGCTCTGAAGGCGGGCTCGCTCCGGTCCTTTTCCCCCGATCACCAAGACGCCGGAGCCGGTCTGGCTGCGGCAGTGTCGGAGGGCACGGAGCAGGACATCGACTCGCTTTTCTGGTCCAAGCCGTTGAAGAGCAAAGATAAGCGGCTCACTGGCTGGAATCTCGAGTTCTGATCGAATGGATTGTCCATTCCCTGCGGGAGGCGGCATCTCAACCCCGTTATAGACCACCTGACCCCGCTGACTAACCTTTCCGAAGATGGCCTTCTGGGCATAACCGGAAACATGAGTCACATCGGAGACTCCTGCCAGTAGGGTCCGCTGCCACCATCGCCAGAGTCGCGGGACACCCGGTCCCGGAATGTCTCGTCCGTTCATCGTCATGATCGTGGGAATTCCCAGCCACTTCTCGGCCACGAATCCGGCTAATCCGGTGGGCATGAGGTAATGGACATTCAGGACATCGGGATGAAACGCTTGGATCGCTTTCCGGGTTGCGGCAACGGCTGAGAGGGAGAAAGGCGGAATGGCGCCGCCGCACCATCGATGACCTGGGATGCGCATGAATGTGAACTTGTCATGAAAGCGTTGGACAGGGAACGGAACCAAGGCGTTATATTCGTCACTGGCTTGCTCTCGCAGTAATTGCAGAGGGAGTGAGGGGGTCAGGAGATAGATCTGATGTCGTTGAGCCAAGCGGCGGTACACTTCAAAGATGATTAATTCGGCCCCACCTATTGCGGGGAGGAAAGTGGGCGTGAGAACCAAGATTCGCATGATTTCAGGCTGTGCTCCTATGAACGTAAGTCTCTCAAGAAGTTAAACACCCGCTCCTCTTGGCTTGTGAGGGATTTGGGTGGTCTAACTTCACCCCAACCGTGGTAGAAAAAGGTCGCCACTCCCTACCCACACGCCATTCGGTGACAAGATGCGCTTTCATTCATGGCCAGTGTCATGGTGTGACGCTGTTCACCCTCGCACCTGAGATTCTGGCTCGAGCTCCCTGGCGCATTGCTCATACTGACGAGCTATCATTTCCCAGGAGAACCGGCTGAGGACCTTTCTCACTCCCTGACAAAGAGCCTGTTGCAGCGGCGCGTTGTTGAACAGCTCTTCAAGGCAGTTTGCCAAAGCTTCTGGTGATTTCGGCGGAATGATCAGCATCGTCTTCCCCGATTGAAGCGCGGGGTCTGGATATCGGGGTTCCGTTGTGACGATGGGAACGCCGGCTTGGAATCCGGCGAGCAATGTGCTCCTCCGCAGACTCGCTCCATCATCGTATGGCACCACGTAGGCGTCAGCCCCCAGTAAAACATCACTCACATCCTCGGCTGCTATCTCTCCGAACCAGTGAACGTGGCGGTCGATGGCCAAATGGCGGGCGAGGTCTTCCAAGTATTGTCGAAAGGCCTGATCCCCTGGGCGGGCCTGACCAATACACACCAGATGGACATTTGATCCTTCATTTAACTGACGCAGGGCGTGCAAGAGGGTGTCGACGCCTTTCCCCCTGGCTGGGAAGCCGAATGTGCTAAGTATCCGGGTGTCTCCACTCAGGCCGAGCCGCTGGCGCAGTTGGGTCCTGGCTTGCTGGACATCGACCTTTGGTTTGGAAATGCTGGCCCCGACAGGGATCTCACGTAGTTTGCTGGCCCACCAGGGGAAATGTCGGCGGTACAAATCAGAAAGCTCCGCATGGACGCTGACGACCTTGTGGCTGGTTGCGGCGAGAAGCAGGGCATAAAATTTTGCGGCCCACTGCCCGCCGACTAGAGTATGGAATGTCGTCACCACCTGAGTTCTGGTGGTACCCCACCTCAGGGTCAGAGGGAGAAGCTTGAAGAACAATCCGTATCCGTATTGCTCCGGGGTATATTGCAGGATCACCATGTCCAGACGATTGCGACGCAGAATTCCCATGGCTTCCCGGAGGTCACGAACTCCCCACAGGCCGGACAACCGATAGACATTCTTTTCGTCCGATCGGCACGCATGGGAGGTGAGTACCAGGCACTCGTGCCCGAGCCGCTCTAGCGCCTGTCGCAAACAGCGTGTGTAATCGCCGACGCCGCAAAACACGTCTCCTGGTTGATAATGTGCGGTCACCAGAGCCACACGCATTGGACTCACCACAGGTCTTCTGCCTCTGTCAGTGCTCTCTTTGCCGGCATCTCTGCTCCTCGCTGGTGTCAATAGCTTGCTTGGATATGGCGATAGACTTCCAAGGTCCGGGCCGCGACTATTTGCGTACTTTCATGTTCCGCGTAACTTCGCGCTTCTGACTCCAGGTGGGTCCTCGCCTCTTGATCTTCGAGTAACCGACGCAGTGTCTGGCGAAGTGCTGTCGGCTCCCCGGTTGGCACTAACGCCAAGCAGGGCCCTCGTGCATAAATTTCCCGTATGGTTGGAATATCGGTGGCAATCACTGGCCGGGCCTGTCCTAACGCGCGATGGAGTGAGTAGGACATGCTCTGGTCCGTGCTGTAGGGGACCACCACCACGTCCATGGCCTCGAGCGCGATCGGAATGTCGGATTCGGAAAGATAGCCGGTAATGACGAATCGACCTTGGATACCTCGCGCTTCCGCCTCTTTCTTGAGTGTGCCCAGCACTCCGCCATGGGATGCGAGACGCGGTCCGCCGGCAATGAGTAAGAACGGGTGTCCTGGAAGGTCTGCAATGGCCTCCATCACATCTGTGTAGCGCTTGGAGTCCTCCAAAAATCCCAACACGCCCACCGTCTTCATGTCAGCTGGAATCTTGAACCTGGCCCGGAAGTGATTCCTTGAAGTGCCCGGGATGTCGACTCTGGCAGGAACTCCAGGTGAAATGACATGAATGCGATCAGGAGAAATTTTGCGTGCGCTCAACTGCTGCTTGTGGTGCTCCGCATGGACAATGATCGCGTCGGCGCTCTGAAAAGTTTTGACATCCAGCCAGGCCGGGGCTGCCACTGCATTGGCGCACTGACTGCCTATCCCGCCGTCGAATCGGGTCGGCCCCGGCTTGCGCACGGTGTGGGCCGTTAAAACGAGTGGCGCTCGCGTCACCGCAAAGAGCACGCGAGTTAACAGCGTATAGGTTAGCGGGTCGTGACCAAAAAAGCTGTAGGTGTGCTGGACATGTGCGATGTCGCAACGTGACAAGCGCCATCCGGCCAAAAGCTGTCTCAAAGGGTTCAGACAGCCAGGACGCAGGGGAATGGTCTCAATATCCGCGTGAGCGTTCAGGGCGCCGATAAGGTCTTCGGTATATTTGGCAATGCCGCACCGAGACCCTACGCTCGTATACATCCCTATACGTAATCGTGCCTTCATTGGTTACCTGTGTTCACACCCACCTGGCCAAACCTGGTCATTCAGCTTTCAACCCTGCCTGGTAGCCACCATTCCGCTTTGGTGAAGTTTTTGACCCGGTGCCGCCATGAGCGGGGAGACTTCTTGGCAAGGAGACCGGTCACCTGCTCGTCGTCCAGCTCACTGGTGCAGAGTCGAAACTCGAATGGTCGCCCTTGATAGGTACGATTGAAGGGAGCGAGGGTTGGGCATAATGGATCGTATGACTCGAGCCGATATGAGGGTTGTCCCTCCCACTCATAGGCTAAATTAAACAACGATCGATTATGGTCCATAAATTTGGTGAAATCAGGATCAAAGTGAGCCAAGTAGTCAAAGAGCCCCCCAAAGACATCGGGAAAATTCTTTCGCCTGATCACGAGGGTGTCACCTTCGCGCGTGAAGGTGTACTTGTGGAAGGGTCGGTACAGGATCCGTTCGGCAAATGTCGTCGGAACATTGATCAGCCCGCGTTGTCCCACCCGCGCCATTTCATCAAGAAAACGGGCAGGATCCTCGGTGTGTTCGAGAACGCCTATGGCCATCACCAGATCAAACGTTTTATCGGCGAAGGGGAGCGCAATCCCATCTGCCGCAATCAAAGGCCGGCTGTCGTTTCGGATGGGTTCCCTTCTTGTGCGTTCTCTATTGTCCCAGGGGTAACGATCAAGCAAGATGTCCGCTCGCGGATCCGGTGTGTTCCCGCTGCCGATCTCCAGCACCCGGAATGGCCCTGTTTTGGACTTCATGGTTGGCGCCCCAATCCTCCCGCTATCGGACGAGGCATTTGGCCTCGAGTTCTGCACGAGCCTCATCGACGCGATCTTCAGGTAGAACCTGGCCCGCCCAGCGAGCCAGATCAGCAATTCCCTTTTCCAATTGAACACTCGGCGCAAAGCCAAGCAGGTGTCGAGCTTGCTCATTGTTCGCAATACAGTGACGAATATCCCCTTCCCGAAACTTGCCCAGGATTTCCGCTGGCTTGGCAATTCCTAAAGCCTTTCCTACAAGAGTGGCCATTTGCGCAATAGAGGTGGCCTGCCCCGTACCAATATTTAGGGCCACATCCGTGACGCATGGCTTCTCCAGCGCCTTACAAAATGCCTGGGCGACATCGCTGACATGAATAAAGTCGCGACTCTGTTGGCCATCCTCAAAGATAAGGGGTGGCTGCCCGCTTAATAACCTGGACGAAAAAATGGCAGCCACTCCTGTGTACGGATTCGAGAGGGACTGGCGGGGACCGTAGACGTTAAAGAGGCGCAGCGCAGCTGTGGGAATTCCGTACGCGCGACCGACGCAGAGACAGAGTTCCTCTTGGTCTCGTTTGGTGACCGCGTACACGGATGTGGGCATCACTGGTTTGCCTTCATCGGTGACAGCCCACTCAGTCATGGCGCCGCAGGTCGGGCAATGCAGTTCCCAATCACGGGCTTGCAGCTGGGCAAGCGGTCGAAGGGGTGGAGCGATGGGGCCGCAACCAGAGCATGCATAGCGTCCCTCCCCATAAATGGACATGGAGGATGCCACCACAAGACGCGAGACTTTATGGCCCCCATTGACCATCCGATCCAGCAACACGGCGGTCCCTTGGACATTTGCTTCCGTGTACCGCCGAATCTCATACATGGACTGCCCTACACCCACGACTGCTGCCAAGTGAACGACAGCCTGCACCTCACTCAATGCTCGATCGACCAGAATCGGATCGTTGACTGACCCGTGGAGAAACTCCACTTGGGCCGGCAGCCACTGCGGTGACGTGGTTCCAGGTCCATGGACTTGCGGCTCCAAGTTGTCCAACACGCGCACGGGAATTCCCCGAGCCAGCAGCGCCTCAACAAGATGAGAGCCGATAAACCCGGCTCCTCCTGTCACCAACACAGGTTGAGGAATCATGGCTGTACCCTCTCAGTTTTTGTTGTGAAGCGCGCCATCAGAGCGGCGTGATCCAGGCTTTGGTGCCGTTGCAGATCACGACGGGCGGCCCAGGTGTCGGGGAACAATTGTATGTTACGAAGACACGCCAAGATTAAGGCGAAGGAGAGCTTGAGGTTTCTTCGGTATGCATGCCAGGCGATCCGGCCCATCAGATGAGCGATCAATTGAATGGCGGTTGAAAATGGCAAGCACTTTAATGCGAACCGGATCAGGTTGGTGTGGTAGCTGAGCCGGCGCCGAAACCACAACTTCGGAAGCTGTCCTGCCTGTGCAGTGTTGATCAAATGCTGGTGTTCATCGCTGGACATGCCCACCTTGTGGTACAGGATGGCGTGGGGCACATAGACCGTTCGCCACCCATGGCGCCAGGCTCGCCAACACAGATCAGTATCTTCAAAGTCGATAAAGAACCTGGGATCAAACCCGCCCAACGCCTCAAAGCGGTCTCGGCGGACCAGGAGGCTTCCGGCGCATCCCCAGGGGACCTCATTCAGACTCTCGGCGGGTGCCGTGTATTCCACGGCAAACGGTGGGACCACGGTATTTGTGAAGATTCCGGCAATGAAGCGAGTTCGCCCGTGAATCACCCGAGTTCCTTCCCAATTGAGCTGAGTTGGGTCCACTGCAAAAAGGGAAGGATCCTTGTCGAGGACGTCTACGAGTTGCCGGACACAATCTGGGGGAAAGCGCATGTCATTATTGACGAAAAAGAGATAATTGCCCTTAGCCTGTTGTGTCGCCAGATTATTGGCCTGCGAAAATCCCAGGTTAGCGCCCAGTGGTATCCAGCGAACGGGGTAGGCGTGTGCAACCTGGGCACTGTGGTCGAGGCTTCCGTTATCCACCACAAGGACCTCGAGGGGGTGAAAATCCTGGTCGAGGAGCGTACCAAGACTGTCCGGCAGTAAATGCGCTCCGTTGTAATTCAGCACGATGACGCTGACGAACGGTGTCTCTTTCATCGTGGAACGCCGCTTACTACTGGTCGTGCAACCAGGATGAGGTTATCTGCAAGATGCATTTTTTCCAGGACCCATCGCGAGGCCCACTTGCCCCACCCAAGGAGTCCCTTTGGCCGATAGGTCAGCATCCTCGTCGTCCACCACAGGGGTTCGAATCCCGCCTTTTCAACCAACTGTCTGAGCGCTGTCGGCGTGAAGTGCCAGATATGTTGGGTGGGCACCAGTCCTGCCCAGTGCACTTGAGAGAATCTGGCAATTGGACTACCAAAGTTCGGGAGCCCAATTATCAAGAGTCCGTTTGGCTTCAACCAATTCTTCATTCGCTGTAGGCTTGCCAAGGGGTCCGCCAGATGTTCAAGCACGTGATTGACCACGACAATGTCCAAACTGGTTGGCTCAATTGGAGCCGTTTCGATTCGAGCGCAAAGTAGGTTCAGCCCCAATCGTTTTCGCCCAACTTCAATGGCGGCGTGAGAGCCGTCAACTCCCCTTGCGTCGTACCCCCGCTCGGCGGCCTTTGCCACCAGGTAACCGAGACTACATCCGACGTCTAACAACTTCCGTCCCGGCGGTGTGCCCACTACGTCAAGCGCGTCGAGTGGGGCGTCCATGAATCGATGCCACCATCGATCCTTCGCGCCTGCGTAGGCCTCCTCAAAATACTTCACATGTTCCGCAAAGGATTCACGCCCATCAGCTTCGTGAGGCAAGGGCTGTGTCGTTCCAAGTCCGCAGCCTGCGCATTGCATGATCCTCGACGAGTCCACCTTAAAGGCACAGACAAAGCGCTTTCCCTGGCAGGATGGGCACGGATCGATGTCACTCATGGCAACTGAATGTCCTGTCGAGCTTCGCCTTCATCAAAATGTCCATGGCTAATGTGGGCCACCAGTTCCCCGTGGCCGACAACCACGGTGCCTTTCGGTCGTCCAACCACTGTTGAGGGACAAACGGCACCCAGTTGCCGAGGTGCAGGATCACTTTGAAGCCGTGTTCTTCCAGCTGCTTGCGTAAAATCCTGGGCGTGTAGTAGCGAAGATGACCCGTGCCTTCGACCCGATGATCCATCCACATCGGGTAGCGTCCAAAGAATAAACGAACGCGGTTTTCCAGGCTGGCGAGATTTGGGGTCGTGATCACGAGGGTACCCTGTGGCTTGAGGACACGCCCGATCTCTTGTAAGAAGTGATCCGTGTCTATGACGTGTTCGATCACCTCTCC
>JBFJQA010000113.1:0-10523 GCA_041616875.1 Nitrospiraceae bacterium
ACGGCTATTGTCAGTCGGCCTTCGTCGGTAACATCGTTGAAGGCCATTTCAACGATACGCCGCTCGCGGGGCTGAATTGGGCGGGGCTGTACAAGTGGCCTGGGGAGATCGCGGAGGGAAACGGAAAACGCCAGATCGTTATCGACGAACGGGCGGATGAAGCTCAACGGGTTGCACTTGAAACAATTGTCTCGGGCGGCGCATGCGAACCATTGAGCAATCTTTTCTCCGTATTCGCGTCCACATGCTCGGAATTTTGCGAGACATTGTTCCTGCCGATAGGTCTCGAAGCAAACTTGGAACTCAGAACCGCAAGGGTTGATATCCCGGGCATCATGAGGAGCAGCGGCAGACCCATAATCAACAAGTTTAATGGTCAACCGTTCCACATTGCGGTGGCACGCCCGAGTGGCAGTTTCGAGTTTACCTACGCAGAGATCGGACTAGGCACGACGTCGGTGACGGGTGATATGGAAATGGCGTTCGAAGATTCATGGGCGCATTATTGTGTTCACCACTTCAATCAGGATGGGCTGGTTCGCGAAAGATCAAGGCTCACAGCATGGCTTGGCGCATGAGTCCGCGCTCCCGTGAATGACGGCGATGGGGCAGAACGGTGTGTTCGTCATCGAAGAGAAAGCCTTAGGCGGTAAACCAACGTAATCTGTGACGAGTGTTATGGAGAAAATTCGACACTGCGTCGGGGTTGTTCTGACCAAGTCGAAGCGTTATCCCGTGAATTCTTTTAACGTGCTTGAGGTGGTCCTTCGTCGAGACCGGCAAGTAGTGACGTGCGTTCTCGTTGCTGTCATTACAGCGTGTTGGCTGTATCTCTTAGCCGGGGCGGGCACCGGCATGTATCCCCACGAATTGGCCATACTTATTCCTTCCCAAATGAGTATGGACCCATCAATGCCGAGCATGCCCGGCCACGAGACAATGACGGCGTCGAACGGCCGCTCGGGCACGGCAGACATGGTGCTGTCACCAGTCACGTGGACGCCCGGCTATGCACTTCTCATGTTTTCGATGTGGTGGCTCATGATGATTGCCATGATGCTGCCGAGCGCAGCGCCGATGGTGCTTTTGCACGCTGCGGTAACCCGCAGGGGACTGGAGCGTAATGAACACGCGGTGCCTACCTCCGGTCCACACCGACTTCATTCGACCACGACAGCGTTCATCGCCGGCTATTTGGCTATGTGGGGAGCGTTCAGTCTAGCTGCGGTCATTGCGCAATGGGGGCTCGAGCGCGGAGAACTTCTATCCGCCATGATGATGTCGACAAGCAAACTCTTGGGTCTGGGTTTGTTGCTAGCGGCCGGTGTCTGGCAACTAACCCCACTAAAAACAGTATGCCTGCGCCATTGCAGGTCCCCGATTAGCTTTCTGTCGACGCATTGGCGCCCCGGGGTCGGGGGCGCATTCAGGATGGGCATTGAGCATGGTGTGTTCTGTCTCGGGTGTTGTTGGTTTCTGATGGCCCTGCTGTTCTATGGGGGCATAATGAACCTAATTTGGATAGTTGGCCTGGCGTTATTTGTTCTCATAGAAAAGGTGGTGCCCGCTGGCGTCGCGGTCGGTAGAGTAACGGGCTTGCTGCTCATCGCTTGGAGTGTCTGGCTCGGTTTCACGGCCTTCTGAGCAGGGCGTTCTTGGTCCGCTTCGGGGAAGATGCGGAAATTGTTCCGCTATCTTGCACATAGGGAGCCAACCTCAGGTCGCTACTTCTGCCTGGTCGAGTGCGCACCCGTTGACCACAGATGGCACCTCCGGGATGAGGATTTTGCGGGAGAGGCGATTGAAGGGTGCTATTAACTGATCCAGAGGAAAGAGCTAGCTTCTTCGAACCCTTACCCTATTCGCCGATACCGCTTCCGTATCCCCCGCCACTCCCAGAGATGCACCTGTGCGAGTTCAGCCACAAGCCCCAAGAACCACCATATGCTGGGTTCCTTTCCAAACATACCCTCTGCCACGGTTTCGTGCTCCATACCTCAAGAGAGTGGGTACGATCGCGGTATTTACGATGTGTCCGGTTGGGTCTTTAATTGAAGACAAGAGTCCACGATGCTTGGGTCCGCACATCGGAGGGCAGTCATGGAATTACGTCGGTATCCTCGAAAGACGGTGTTTCTCCACGGTATCCTGCTGAAAGATGCATTTTCCGAGGATTACGTCATTGGGGACGGACGGGTGTTCAATCTCTCCCTCCATGGGTGCAAACTCTTCGGAGATACCAACATGAAGGCAGGGCAGCAATTGGGGCTGCTTCTATTCCTCCCCGGCGAAGACATGCCATTCAGGATACGCATCAACCTCGCGGTGGTCCGGTGGGTGGAAGACGGGGAAGTCGGCTTGGACTTTGTGGCAATGGAACACGAGGCCGAAGCACACCTGCAAGCGTATCTTGATACTTTCCCGGACAGCGTGAGCCAGCAACCTTCAGAAAAACCCTATGGACCAGCGAACGTATCGGCGTAGAGTCCTGCGGCTTGAAGGAGGGGGCAACTATGGACAAACGCAAGCAGCTCCGCGTGTCTGCACAGTTCCCCATCGCCATAGTAGGGGGCGCTCTCAACGGGCCTGAACCAGGGACGGGAATTAATCTCTCCATGGGCGGGTGTGCCGTAGGGTCCAACCTCAGTGTGCCCAAGGGGACGTGTCTGAGCCTGCACCTCCGTCTCGTCGCTCATGAGTCACCGGTGGAGGTTGAATTGGCCACGGTGCGTTGGTCGATGGGACGAGTGCTCGGCGTCGAATTTCTTCGGGTGGGACCGGAGTCGCGAGCGCGCCTTCAGCAGTTCCTGAACGTGCATCACCCAAGGCAGACCCTCAGGGAAGTGAGTCACTGACGGAATGTTGGGGCTCGCTGTCCTTGGCCACTCCCAGGGTGGCACCCCAAAACACAAGCGCCCCACACCAGCAGGCGTGAGGCTCTTGGATCTAAATACTTCCGGCGATATCATGTATATGGCTCCTCGCTTTCTCTGTTCACGGGGAAACTCGATGAAAGTCGGCGTGGGATCATTGGACTCCCCTACGGGATCAGGAAGACGTGGTCCTGAAGTTCGTCGCCCACGTGCGTGTTGCGCCGGATGATGTCGGCGAGCGTGGTGCTTTGCACCTGCTCCATGAGGGCAGGGTTGGAGGTGAAGAACGGGTCGTTCCGATACCAGAAGCGATCGCCGTCGCGCAGGCGGATGAACTGATCCGTGAGGATAGCATGGCACGTCTCGCCCACCATGGCGTTGGGGACGAAGTCCTCCGCCAGGGCGGCGGCCCAGAGATCCATGTTATCGACGCTAACATACGCCTCTGCTAACACAGCTTGCCGGTCAAGGTCGGATGTGACATCCGCAAAGCTGTGGACTCGCGTCAGGTGATAGGCCTCACGAACGCTGTTGTAGTCAGCGAGCCCGTGGTCCCGCCCTCGTTGGATGTTGAGCGACGCTAAGTCGAAACCGCCCTCACCGGGCTGGCCGAACAAGAAGTTGCGTACTCCGTCCACCACCTTGTTGTCCACCTCCTGGGCCTGCTGGGTAGCCAGGCCACGCAGCAACGATGCGATGCCCCCACCCTTGGTGACGAGCTTGGGGCTAAAGAAGGCGTCCTTGAGCGAGACGGGTTCCTTCTCCTTCCCCTGCTTTTTTACCCGCAGCAGCTGTAGTGACAGCTGGCTGTGGCCGTAACGGTAGGCCGCAGTCGAGAATTCGTTGGAGATGCCCGGGTTCACACCGGGGTCGTACCCCGCGTACGGCGGGATCGCGTCTGGTCCCAGCAGCAGTGGCAGGAACTCAGTGTAGGTGATCACCTGCATCTGAGCGCCAATGATCTTGCGGACCCGCTGGTAGATCTCCTCATCGGTCAGGCCGGGGTTCGCCGCAGCGATCTCATTGCACAGGCGGTTGTGTTCGCGCACGAAGAGCGTGTGCATGGCAGTCAGAGCGATCTGCTCGTTGGCCCGGACGTCACCCGCCAGGAACAGGCTCGGGGCGGGGCCACCGGCGTTCGGCAGGCCCTCCGTGTTAAACGGCAGGAACTTGCCATCATGCGCCCCACGTGACGTGGCGAGCTTGCCGCCCTCGAAGGTGCGGAGGGCAGCCGCGCGCTCCTCGTCGGAGCCATAGATGTTCGAGGCGTCGATGAAGGCGGTGATCAAATTAAGCTGCTGCCGCGGGCTGTGCCTCGTGTCGCCCCCATCGTGGACGGAGCGGTTGAAAAAGATGACCGCCCCTCCCACGAAGCTCGGATCGAAGGAGGGGTCGCCGCCGGGCACGGCAATGTTGAATGGCTCCCTGGGATCGGCCTCTGGGGTCAGGTCCACGTCGTGGTCCAGGAACTGGCCCCACTGCCAGACAAAGTCGCTCGCGCCCGCGTCGTTAAGGATCGACTCCTCTTGTGCCGCTAGGATGTTGCTGATCTCGCGTGGGCTCTTGCGGAACTCGCCAGCGGGTGTGAAGACGCCATCGGCGTAGCCGATGTCTGCCTTCCTCACGAGCGCGCTGCCCGCGCTGCCGAAGTCTGGATGCAGGAGATTGTTTCCAGTGCCGTCGATGGACCGAGCCTCGAAGTCGGACGCCTGTGAGAGCAGCTCACCGCTCATGGGCCAGGTAAGCAGCTGAGCCAGAACGGCGAGCCCTACGAAGCTGAACAGGCCTCTTCTAGTGATACGTGACCTCCTGTCAATTTATCCCTCGAATGAGACAGTATAGCGGAGCCATCCAGGTACACTACCAGCATGGCTCTTTGCTGCTGGTACATTGGGCTGTATGAGAGCCAGGTTCGTCATTACTGGCCCGTTCTGTGACAGAGCGTATACATCTGCAAAAAGAAATGGCTATCCTTCTTTTGGAGGGTGGACTGCCTGGCATGTCCGCTCCGGCAGGGGTGTGGTGATGGGAGGTTGGCAAGGGTGGGCGCAATCTCTTCACTACTGTGTCGTTGCGTCTCGCCCACCTCACGCCCAACTCCCTCCTGAAAACACCCCGGACACAGCGCCGTGCCCTTCACGGTGGACCTGTAGAAATGCCCAAGGTTCCCTGCCCCACAGGCACTGCACGTGGCCAGTTTCAGCCGCAGGCCCAAGAAGTGGTGCTCTTCCTCCGCTTCCGGGTCATCAACGTGGCCTGAGTCATCAGCCCAGAAGATGCCCCACCGCCGAGCGCGTGCCTCGGTGACTTGCAGATAGGCTTCTTCGATTGAGCTTGGTGGGTTGGAGGCATCCACTTCCCCACGGTGAACGCAGTCCCGCCACGATTCCTGGAGGTGGCGGGGCCAGGAAGTGAGGGGCGTGGCATCGGAGTTGTGCATGGTGCTGCGAATCTAGGCAGTCCACGGGGCTGTGTCAAGAATTGCGGGGTCATTGAGTAAGAGAGGTTTAGCCATCAGCGATCAGTTGCTCCAGCGTACGTCGTTATTCTTTTCGTTTGATTCAGGAATTTGATTGCCGACGTCGACTATCACTCGAACAGCCCAATTCTTCCGACTTTTGCGCCGTGTTTTAGCGATACCGCTTGAAATCCTATCAACCTCACGAGGTCTCAAGGCTCTGATCATTTTGACCCTCGTCTTCTTCAGTTTGAAACCCTTTCTGCCCGCAAACATTTCGTCCTTTGCGGACGGAGCGTTCTCATCACCCTGATTCACAATTTCGGCGACAGCGTAGGTAGGCCTCAACGGGTGCGAGGGATCCGGGCCGATTCGCTCAATCCTAATCTCACGAATTGCCAGGTCGGGACACCTTTTCCGCAGGAAGGCTTTTCGCGCATTGTTCTCTTCGTTGTACTCTCGGACGATGTCTTGGGAATCGATGACCACACGAACGTGGCCGCCCTTACAAAAATCTTCAACTTTGGCCAGGTGAGATGCCTTTATGTACGTTTCTCCCGCCCGCAGCCTTGCATGCGAAATGGTGTCCCGGCGTACCGTGCCGACATAGACCTCTACCACAAAGTTTCCTGCGCTTGTCCGTCCTCGGTTTTTCACCTCGTATTCGACGAATCCCTTCTCAGTGAGGCGAATATTGCTGATAAGCAGGTCGGTTCCTTGTCTGATGAGTTCGGACTCTTTCGTACGAGGCAGCGGCGGCCCACGGCGTCCTTCTTGTTTGGCAGCCACCTCGAACGTCATGCAGAGGGCAGCAATGCTGAGACACAACGCTATCCAGCGCAGCCGAGCAAAGAAGAGCGGAAGAGACATGGCACTCCCTCCCTGCGAGTCTGTGACCGCCGCTTATCTGCGGTCGTTTCGCGAAGCCTAGGCCGTCCGTGGGGAGGTGTCAAGGTAGTCTCGGCGTGAGTTGCTGCCGCATTCCCGCAGGAACCGGCATGTGTCCTGGTGGCACCTCCGTGACACATATGATGCAAAGAGGGCCGCAAAATTGTGTCATTTTGGTGAAGACCGGAGCCGAGGCAGTGTCGTGGGAACTCACGAGGATCATGAGGGCTACAACATTCAGGAATAGAATCAGGGCCTTAAAAGACCATGCCGGTTGTAAGCTGCAGTCACTGCGGTTGGGTCCCTATCTTGCTCAGCATCAACGCTTAAGAGGATAGGACTGGCAGGACGAGTACCAGAGAAGACTGGAGACCGGAAATGGGAACCGCGTTGTTGTTGTGTCTCTTATTAGGCTGGACCCTGTGCAGAGGTGGGATAACTGACTGATCCGTTGGTCAGGTGGGCTTATTCTTCATCTGGCCACAGGTTCTTTACTACTTCCGGGTCATAGGCCCTTGCTTCTCCATAGCAATCCCACATTGTCTTACGATTTCCATACGAGGCCATCCATCAGGAGGTATCAAGGATGGGACTCACCCCACTCGACTTTCCCATCAAAGCACCCTGGACAGTAGATGTCTCCTGTATAGAGTGAGACGAAGCAGCGTCGCAACTCGCTCACGCCACCACGCGAACGTGAAGGAGCAGAGACTACTTCGAGTAATCACTCACGTCCGCTTTCCAGAGCCCACTCCTACTATCATTCATGTGCCACTGGTCGATGGTGGGATTATTGTCGAGGGTGGCGGTCGCCGTGGGGGTAAAACTTTGACCGTCTGCGCTAACCGCCGCGTGGACCACGGTATTGTCCGGCGTGACGGGTCCAATACAGCCATGCAGATCATCGGCCACAAGTCCCCTCACAGGTGGAAACGCCATAACCCCGCTACCGAGAGTGAGCCTCTAGCCGCTGACAACACGCTCAACTCTTACCTTTCTAGCACCCTAATAACATCTGGCCAGGTTGAGGTTCAGTCCGGCTCTGCAACTGCTTGAAAAAGTGGAGCTGGCGAGAGGAATCGAACCTCCAACCGGCGGTTTACAAAACCGCTGCTCTGCCGATTGAGCTACGCCAGCCCGCTTTGAAAATTAACGGGTTAGCACGGTGGAGTCAAGTAAAGAGTGACCAAAAGGGATCGTGCCTGCCTCAAGATGTGCCGGCATTGCGGCCTTGGAAAACTGTTTGGACATCACGCCAAAAGGTGTGTTGACAGGCATCCAGAGAAGGCCTAGCCTTGTGGGTACCGAAGGGTGGTCGTTCTTAGTGTAAAGGGGTGGCAGGGGAGGACATCATGAAACGAGTGGCCGTTGTTCTTTCTGGATGTGGATTCTTGGATGGTGCCGAAATCACGGAAGGCATTAGTACCTTGATTGCGATTGGACAAAACGGAGCCGAGTACAAGGTCTTTGCTCCTAATAAGGATGTGCCGGAAACAAACCACCTTACTCGTCAGCAAACTGGTCATCGCCGAAATGCGATGCAAGAGGCTGCTCGCATCGCACGGGGAAATATTCAACCGATTGAGAAACTGAAGGCTGAGGATTTTGACGCGCTGGCTTTTCCAGGCGGGTTTGGAGCCGCGCTTCATCTCTGTAATTTTGCTGAAAAGGGAAGTGCGGGTGAGATAGATCCCCAGGTGCAGCGAGTGGTGAAGGAGTTTCATGAAAGCGGGAAGCCCATTGCCGCGATCTGTATTGCGCCTGCAATCATGGCGCTGGCCTTCGGCAAGGATGGTGTGAATGTCACCATCGGCGATGATAAGGAGACTGCTTCAGAGTTGGAAAAATCAGGCGCGAAGCACGTCAACTGTGCGGTCCAAAAGTTTGTCGTGGATAAGAAAAACAAGATCGTTACCACGCCGGCCTATATGTACGGAAATGCTGAACCTTTTCAGGTCTTCGAAGGCGTGAGTGGGGCTATCAAGGAACTGATACAGATGGCATAGATGATAGGTGCGAGGCACCCTCTTCCAATTGCAAAAAACGACTATGGCCGACTCGCTTGTCATGAAGATGCCTTCGCGTACCTACCCACCTTACACACTCGGCTATTCTGTCATGCGAAGGACTTCTACTCGGGGTTGTGGTGAGTGCCATTCAGTCGAGTCGGTCCCCTCACCGGGCGGTTGGATGTGAGTGCAAGGTGCTCGCTCACGCCTTTCTCTTTCTTTCCTTGTCCAGATGTCAACAACAGCCTCTCAGGCATGTGATTTCGCTCGAGTGCTCAGTCGCTTCTCAAACCTGTCAGATTTGAAGCATCCCCACTCTGCACACTCAGCTGAGTTGAGCCGGTGAGAGTTGCGCCGACCTGACGGCAGGTCGCAAGACTGACTGGCTGTTCAGTCTCCTCTGATCCCCCACATACGCATCTGACCATGGATCCCATCCATTCGATTGGGAAAGCGCAGGAGTACCGTCCGCCCTTAATGGCCCTATCCATTCGGCCCTACGCAAAAGACGCTTAAGATAGTACAATTTCTTATGTTCAGGTGAACCAGGGTGATAAGATACTCATACGATAATCTTGCGAGTTTGCACGTTCTGAGAGCCGATCAAGGCGTCGTTTCTCGACGAAATGTCACCTCAAAAATTCTCCAGACATTTCTCCAGCTGTTTTTCGTTTCTTCAGTAGCACCCTGATGCGTGGCTTTGCCAGGCGTTCTTGTTTCTCATCTCGAGGAGGTCTACGGTGAGCTCACCGCACGTCGTCGTTGTCGATGATGATAAAGGGGTCCGAGATCTCCTCGAAAAACTGATGGTTGGCGAGGGGTACCAAGTGACCTGCGTCCCAGAAGGGGCCGCGGCGGTCAGAGCTGTGCAGGAGACGCCGGTTCAGGTCGTTCTCGTCGATCTCAAATTGCCGGGGATGGATGGGTTCGAGGTACTGGATCGCATTTCGCAAATAGACCCGAAGATTGCCACGATTGTGATGACCGGCTGGGGCACGATCGACGATGCCGTGCGCGCCATGAAAAGTGGGGCCTTCGACTTTATTACCAAGCCCTTTAGCACGGACGCCGTTTTGTTGGTCCTAAAGAAAGCAATCGAGTATCAAAGGCTTCGTCAGGAAAATCAAATTCTCCGCACGGTCGTTCGCGATCAATCCCACCCAGAACAACTCGTGTGTAAGAGCCCGCAGATGCAATCAGTTTTCCGGTTTGTTCAGCAAGTGGCGGATAGCGACAGCACCGTCCTGATTCAGGGAGAAAGCGGGACGGGGAAGGAACTGATAGCCCGCATGCTCCACTTCAATAGTCTTCGCCATGATCGTGCCCTCGTCGTCGTAAATTGTGGAGGGATTCCAGAGAATTTGTTGGAGTCTGAGCTCTTCGGACACGAAAGGGGAGCTTTTACGGGTGCAGTGCATAGACGCATCGGTCGGTTCGAAATGGCTCATGGTGGGACGATCTTCCTGGATGAGGTGGGAGAGATGCCAGTATCTCTCCAAGTAAAATTTCTAAGGGTGCTACAGGAGCGCTGTTTTGAGCGAGTGGGTGGGGAGAAAACCATCTCTGTGGACGTCCGCGTTATCGCGGCAACGAACCAAAATCTAGAGGATGCCATAAAGGCCAATCGTTTCCGGCCCGACCTCTATTATCGCTTAAACGTTATACCCGTTACGATTCCTGCTTTGCGGGATCACGCCAGCGATATTCCGCTGCTCATCGACCATTTCATCCAGAAGTTCAACCGTAACAAGCATGCTGCCGTAGAGGGTGTGGCGCCAGATGCCATGAATCAGCTGATGCGGTATCACTGGCCCGGTAACATTCGTGAGTTGGAAAACGTGATCGAACGGATGGTTGTCGTGAAGAAAACTGGAAGGCTTGAAGCCTCGGATCTTCCGGATTCTATTGCCGAATTTGAGGAGGCTGCGGTGCGTTGGCCTGCAGCGGCCATCGCTATTGACGATTCGGGTATCGAGTTGGACAAAGAAGTTGAGAAGTATGAAAACCATCTGATCTCCCTGGCGCTTCGCCAAGCCAACGGAGTAACCGCCAGGGCTGCCCAACTGTTACACATGAATCGAACCACCCTCATTGAGAGACTCAAACGGAAAGGGCTCGATGCTCATCTAGAAGAAATTAATTCAGTGCAGTGATGTTCTATCCTGGCAGAATTGCGAGATGCTGAACTCGTCAACTATTTGACACTTTCTTTATATCCCCGCCTAAGACTTTGACACTCCTCCGTGCGGTGGAGCTGAATTTCCTCCGAACTCCGCCACAATTCGCGGTGAACGC
>JBFJQA010000114.1:0-10469 GCA_041616875.1 Nitrospiraceae bacterium
AACTGAAGAAGGTCGCGCTTGGGATTGACCTTCGGGAACGAGCCTTCTTCAGCGATTTGGCCGGTAATTTGGAGCGCGTGCGAGCTCTTGGCTATTCGGTCGAATTGCTGTTTTTCGAAGCGCGGGACGAAATCTTGGTTCGACGGTTTTCTGAGTCAAGAAGACCCCATCCTATTCTTCCGCAATTCCCAGTGCTTGAAGGAGTCAAATACGAAAGAGAGCAGCTGGTGGAACTGAGGCGTCGTTCGGATCGGATCATCGATACGTCTGATCTCACGGTCCACGAACTCAAAAGTCTGTTGGCGCGCGAATATTTGAAGCAGGAGCACAAGCAGAAAATTCGGATTACTGTTCTGACGTTCGGGTTCAAATTCGGGGTGCCCTATGATATCGACCTGTTATTTGACGTCCGATTTTTGAGAAACCCACATTTTGTCCCAGACCTGAAACCGCTAACTGGCGAAGACCCGCGTGTTCGCTCCTATGTCCTTGATGAAACGGACGGCGTCAAGTTTTTAGACCACCTCGAGGGGTTCCTGTCGTTTCTCATCCCTCTTTTCGAGCGTGAGCGAAGGAGCTACCTTAGTATCGCCATTGGTTGCACGGGCGGACGGCACCGATCCGTTGCGGTCGCCTCAAAATTACGCGAACATTTGGCAACTCTGGGATATGAAGTTGGCCTTGCTCACAGAGACATCCACAAGCCCTCCTAGCGGTCTAGACGTAACAAATTCTGGAGTCTGCGGCATTTCCTCCCTTCCTTGACAGGTCAAATACATTGACTATACTTGACCTATGTATCGAATGAAATCATGAGAATCATTGACGTCCTAAGGATACGTGAAACACTCCAAGTCCACATCAAGAAAGTGGTACAAAACCAATCAAGTTTGTGAATTATTCGATGTCTCTCGCGCCACCCTGTTTCGGTGGGAGCGGGAGGGATTGATTTCGGGCCCTCCTCGAGACTGGCGTAATTGGCGCCTGTATTCAACGGACAATGTGGAAGAAATTAAGAGGCTTATTCAAGCACGTAAGCTGTCGATGTGAGGGGGGTGTAGGCGTAACATATGTTTTCTCAAATTAAGCAATTACTAGCCGTTGATCTTCGTGAACTCCTCGCTCCCAAGGGACAACTTCTGGGACTGGACATTGGATCCAGTGCCATTAAGGTGGCACAAGTGAAGGAGGTCAAAGGCAAATACATCCTGGAGAAGTTCGGCGTGAAGGCTCTGGAGCCTGAAGTCATTGTCGATGGGACCGTCATGGACGAGAGCCGGGTAGTGACGGCGATCAGAGACCTCTTGGAAGAAACTGACATCAAAATGAGCAAGGTTGCCATTTCGATTTCTGGGCATTCGGTTATTGTGAAAAAGATCAGTCTCCCACCGATGCCGGATGATGAGTTGGAAGCTCAGGTAAAACTCGCCGCAGAACAATACATCCCCTTTGACATCAATGAGGTGAACTTCGATTTTCATATTTTGAGTTCGACAGATCAATCTGAAGACGGAGAACCTCAGATGTCCTTGTTGTTGGTCGCGGCCAAGAAAGATAAGGTGAATGAATTGACTGACCTTGTGAAGGCCGCCGGTCTTACGCCCGTGATCATGGATGTGGACGCATTCGCGATTGAAAATATGTACTCCGTCAACCATGAAGATTCCTTGGATGACGTCGTCGCTCTCGTCAATATTGGTGCCAGCGTCATGAACGTCAATATCCTCAAGTCTGGGACGTCCGTGTTTACACGAGATATTCCGATCGGAGGGAACAGGTATACCGAAGCCATTCAACGTGAATTGGGTCTGAGCTACGAGGAAGCTGAGGCGGCGAAAAAGGGCACCCAGCAAGGTGGACACGACGGAGAGAGCCTCGCGACCGTGATTGATGGAGTGAATGCAGAGGTGGCTGCGGAAATCGCCAGAACCGTTGACTACTTCAGAACCACGGGACCGGATGCCGAGATTCGAAAAATTGTGTTGTGTGGAGGCGGGTGTAAGGTGACTGGGCTGGCGCAGCAACTCAGTGACCGAATGGGCAGTCAGGTGGAGTTCGTCAACCCATTTTATCAACTGGATACCTCGCAGGTGGAATTGGACTCAGACAGCCTTTCGGATTTGGCTGCAGAGGCCTGCGTCGGTGTCGGCCTGGCATTGCGAACTATAGGCGACAGATGATTCGTATTAATCTTCTCCAAGGTCCGCGCAGTCGTAAGAGCAAAGGACAGTCCGATGTCCGAGTAGAGGCTGCCGCAGGTGGTGGGCTCTTGGTTCTCACCTTGGGCATCTGCATGTATTACTCAGGGAGCCTCAGCGATGAGATAGAAGCGAGGCAAGTGGCAATACAGGAAAAGACCAAGCAGGTCGCGGCCCTGAAGGTGCAGGTGATAAAAGTTGAGAATTTTGAGAAAAAGAAACAGCAGCTCGAGAAAAAGAATCAGATCATTGATCAGTTAGAAAAGTCACGGCGGGGTCCCGTTAAAGTCCTCGATGGAATTAGTCAGAGTCTGGAGCCATTAAAGTTATGGCTTGTGAGACTAAATGTGAAGGGCAAGAAGGTGCAACTGGAAGGCCGTGCTTTGGATAACGATGACGTCGTGGGCTTTGTGAATAATCTCCGCCGTGGAGAACAATTCGATGCAATTGAGTTGATGGAAACACGGGCCAAACTAGACAAAAAAGTAAAGGTGATTGAGTTCAAACTAAAAATGGCTCTCAAAGGATAATATGGAACTACCCAATGTAAATTTAGAGGTGCTTCGCACGATTCCTCTGGCCCAGAAGGTGGCCCTTTTGGGGGTAGTCCTGGGAACAATTGTGGTGATTTTCTATTACTACGTATTTGAGCCCAAGAGCATGCAAATCACTGCGCTAGACCAGCAAACCGTAAGACTGGAAAAGGAAATTCAGACGCTAACCATTAAGGTCAAGCACCTCGACGAGCTCATTGCTGCGAGTAAGCAATTGGAAGTCGAAATTGCCCAGAAAAAGGAGAAGTTGCCTCCGAAAGAAGAGGCGATCATGTTGCTCAAGCAGTTGACAGATTTAGGAGTTAGGTTGGGGTTGGACATCAAACTATGGAAGCCAGGCAAACAAGCGCTCGATGCCTCGCAGTTATTCGTGAGGATGCCCGTGCAAGTCGAAGTAGCTGGCGGGTACCACACCGTGGGCATGTTTTTTGACAGGGTGGCCAAACTTCCCAGAATCATCAACGTCTCTGATTTGAAGATGGGTTCGCCAAAATTCAAGGACGGTCGAGTGGTGATACAAACGGTGTTTGGGCTGACGGCATTTGCGGCGCCGTAAGAAAAGTATCTGCATCCAGAAGGACGTAGGAGAACTCGTTGGAAGGTTTCTTGGTGGGTCGTAGAGCGGAAGGGCTAAGAGTAGAGGCTGTATTTATGACACTGTGTGTGGGAACAGGACGGGTGATCGCGGTGCATCTCATGGGAGTGGTGATTCTGTTCACCTTGAGCGGCTTGTTATTGGAGCGAATCCTCGCCCAGGTTCCCCCAGGCTCTTCCTCGCAAGGTCCATCCTCCAACGGGGAACCGCAGGTGACCTCAGCGGTGGCTTCCTCAAGCGCAGCGAATGAGTCTAGTGCGTCGGTGGCGCCTGGGGCCCTCCCGAATGGAGGTGGATCCTTGCCAGAAGCGGAGCAAGCCTTAGGGATTCCCAGCCCTTCCTATGACCCCTCTGGACGGAGGGACCCGTTCAGTGCCTTGGTAAACCTGGGGCGGGGAGACGGCAAGGAAAGACGAGATTTGCCCCCGCTTCAGCGCATCGGGCTAACCGAACTGAACATTATTGGCGTGATCTGGGGAGGATTTGGTTACACGGCCATGGTTCAGACTCCTGACGGAAAGGGCTATGCCGTGCGAAGGGGGACCCGGGTTGGCCCCAATAATGGAGTCGTGACGAGCATTACTGAGAAGGGTATCGTCGTGACGGAACGGTTTACCGACATCTATGGAAAGCAGCAGGAACGCGAACACGTGAAACTTCTTCACATTGATGAGGAATCAGAATGAAGATCACCCAACTCCATGCAAAACTCATCTTGGGCCTCGGCGTATTTTTTGTCCTGGCCAACGTCACCGACCCTTACCTGGGACATGCTGGCGTTCTCCAGGAAACGAGGGTTCTTGACCAAGTGCTCGTCACCGATCTCGGGGATCGTGTCCGGGTGGAGGTGACGGGCCAGGATTCACTAAGGTACAAGGTGTCCGCGGTCTCAGTTCCGGCGAGAGCGACCCTGCAGCTTCCTGGTTATTCCAAGGGGCCAACTCTGCGCCGTATGGACGTTCACATACCACCGTTGCTGGAGATCATTCCGAAGGAATATCGTGATCCCCTGAGTGGGCTTGACCTCGTGTTTCGGCTAACGACTCCCGTCGAGCCTGAGGTACGCGTGGACGAAAAAGGACTGATTCTTGACTTCCTGAAGGATCCAACAGAGCCCGCGACGGTACAAATGGATTCTGCCCCGTGGGCTAAGGGTTTAGAGCAGAGCCAAACGGAGCAGGGATCTTCACCTGTGCTCAGCGCCCACATGCCATCTGCGTCGGGCATGCCCGGGCAGGTCATGACCAAGATTGAAGTCCAACGAGGGGAAGCCGAAGCCGTGGTAAAGATCTATGGAGACGGTCCGGTTACCTACAAAGACGAGCTTATCGACCAGGGGCGTTTAGTCGTCGATCTCCCCGGTATGGCTTCCGCCCTTCACCGGCAGGTGCTTCCTGTCGACCATCGACTTCTCAAGCGGATCAGAGTTGGCCATCATGCCGACAAGGTTCGTCTGGTTTTCGATCTGCCGACGTCAGTGACCTATTTCATCCAGCAACAGGATCAGCATCTTGCCGTCCACCTGAGCGCAGGCGATCCTAGCATGAGCTTGTCCAAAACCAGGACCTTGACGACTCCTCCCCTATCCACCACCATGGCAAAGCAGAGTCATCGAGATGCTAAGAATGAAAGTCCCACGAACGTTGAGGAATTCCCTCCAAGACCGACCCTCAAAAAGGTCAGTCTCAGTCAGGTGAAACCGCGCCTCGCCCAAATGGGGACCTCCGTGAGCAGATCACCAGGAGGTGGCGAAGGCAGCTCTAAGCGCTTTAAGGGACGCCGGATTTCGCTGGATTTCCAGGCCGCCGATATCAGCAATGTGTTCCGTTTGATTGCCGAGGTCAGTGGACTCAATATTGTGGTAGGCGAAGGTGTGAAAGCCAAGGTTACCATGAAATTGGTGAACATCCCGTGGGACCAAGCCCTGGACATGCTGCTGAAAATGAACAATTTGGGGATGGTCAAAGAGGGGAATATCGTTTGGATCGATACCCTGGCAAATATTGCGAAACAGCAGGATGACGAGGCGAAGGCTCAGGAGTCAAAAATCAAGGCAGAGAAACTGGTCAGCCGTGTGATCTATGTCCAGAACGTGAAGGCCAGTGAGATCCAGGCCACCCTTCGCCAGAACATCAGCCCGCGTGGAAGGGTGCAGGTCAATAATGCAACCAACGCCCTGGTTCTAGAGGATACAGAATCAAAAGTCGCGGAATTCATCAGGTTGGTACGGAAACTCGATCTCGTTGCTCCGCAGGTTCAGATTGAGGCACGTATTGTGCAAGCCGACACCTCCTTTACGAGGTCACTGGGGGTGCAATGGGGATACGGTTCGAATCGGCAACAGACCAATACCTTTACTACTGTGGGCAATTTGACAGGGCCGTTTGCCGAACCCGTCACTGCTGGTTCGGATGGCTCAGTGACACAAGATTTTATTGTCAATCTTCCCGCAGCGGTCACCGGCTTGAGCAGCATCCCCGGGTTTGGCTTTATCACCGGCAAGTTTGATGGCGTGAATGCCTTGGATATGCGACTGTCTGCTGGAGAACTTCTTGGGTTAACCAAAGTCATCGCCGCTCCAAAGGTGACGACGTTGGACAAGCAGGAGGCCAAAATCGAACAAGGGGAGTCGATCCCCTTCCAAACAACCTCCCTGCAAGGCACGCAAACGACCTTCGTCGACGCCAACCTGACCCTCCAGGTCACGCCCCAGATCACTTCTCGTGACCCCGATGAGAAAGGGAAGAATATCCTGATGAAAGTGAAGGTCACGAGAAACTCAGTTGGCGCCAGAAGCAATCCGGCTGGCCCGAGCATCGACAAGCGTGAAGCAAACACCCAAGTCTTGGTGCAGGATGGGGAGACGATGGTCATTGGCGGCATCTTTGTTGATACGCAAAGTAACAATGTTGGGGGGGTGCCCTATTTGTCCCGCATCCCGGTTTTAGGGTGGCTGTTTAAGAACAAGACCGAGTCGATCTCCAAGCAGGAGTTGTTGATCTTTCTTACCCCGACCATTGCGACGTGAAGCGTGACAGGTCGCAAGCTCGTACCTGTCTTGCTCCCTCAACGGGGAGAGCCTCGCGAAGGGCTTCCCAACGGGTTTTCTGAGGGGGGCTTGGCGAGGGTCTCCTTGCCCATCCATACCAATCGCTGAAGTTCCGCAGGCCGCACACACCTGGGTTATCGCATTTCTCTGTTCATACGAGTCGGCGAGGAGTAGCTCGCCAATTGAGCCTGGAAGACACACTGCCAGGTAGGTCTCGAGGCACTTTTCCGGCCGCGCCGAGACTTGAGAGGCGGTGCTCCTCCCCTGGTTGGCTCGGTGAGCAATTCGGGCGGTCAGTGCTGGTGGGGCGGCTCGGAGCCAGCCAAAAAGCACTAGGTATAAATTCTTGTGTGCCGTCCAAGACGATTATGAAGAGTCGTGTAGTCTCTCAAGCGGATCATAGAGCCTTTTAGTTTCATCCCCCCTATGTTACCATCCCGCTCGCGGGGAGCTCCTCTATCACATACTGCCCTAAGCAGGTCTGTTGATCGGGACCGAAAGCCTCCAACGACGCGAGACGACACGGGAAAGCCACGAGGTGTTGGCCATGGCAGGCACAGCTCTGTACAGCTCGACTGCGGGTGACTCAGTCAAGGTTTCCCTTGCGAACAGGAGCTACGACATTCTTATTAAACCTGGGCTGGTGCAGGAGATCGGGCCCCGCCTGACTCGGCTGGGGTTTTCGGGTAAGGTCGCAGTGGTTACTGACCGGCCCGTGGCTCGCCTGTATGCTGCGAAGGTCTTGCGATCCCTGAAGCAGGGCGGCTTCCGGAGCATCAAGATTGTCCTACCAGGGGGAGAGCGGGCGAAGACCCTGCGATGGGCGGGAGTGATCCTTGACGAACTCGTGAGGGCAAGATTCGAGCGCGGCTCGATGGTGCTAGCCCTGGGGGGAGGCGTTGTTGGCGACATGGCTGGCTTCGCAGCCTCGATCTATGTCCGAGGCATTCCCATTGTGCAAGTGCCCACTACCCTCGTTGCGCAGGTGGATTCCAGCGTGGGGGGGAAGACCGGGGTCAATCACGCCCTCGGGAAAAACCTGATTGGCACTTTTCACCAACCCAGCCAAGTCCTGATCGATCCTGAAACCCTGGGTTCCCTGCCACGCCGGGAGCTCGTTGCTGGAATCGCCGAGGTCATTAAGTACGGCATGATCTACGATGACGAATTTTTTACCTACCTCGAACACCATATGCGCGACATTTTGAACAGAGACGACGTGGCAATGGTGAATATCATCCGCCAATCCTGCCAGATCAAGGCCCAGGTTGTAGCCGAGGATGAACGGGAATCAGATCGAAGGCGGATCCTCAACTATGGGCATACCATTGGACATGCCCTGGAGGCTCTGGGGAAATACCGCTCGCTGATTCATGGGGAAGCGGTCGCCATCGGTATGGTTCAGGAAGCCGCGCTAGCACGATGCCTGGGCCTCTGCGCACAGGACGTCGTGACACGACTGCGAGCTCTCGTTCGCCAGGCTGGGTTGAAGGACACGCTACCCTCTGTGACGGGCGAGGCGCTCTGGGGGGCGATGAAGCGGGACAAAAAAGTGGTGCGAGACCTGATTCACTGCGTCCTGCCTGAACGGATCGGCCAAGTGGTGGTCCAGCCGCTCGAGCAAGCCCAATTCAAGACCTGGTTTCAGCATGAAGGTCATCGGTCGGTGTAGGGACGTGGATTTTCGACTTGGATGGCGTGGTTCGATGGACCCACAGAATACTCTTGTCGACCAACAGCCGTGAGGCGGGCGTACCATGGTATCTAGAACTCACCTGTCAGTTCGTCAGCTGGAGCGGGCCTATCAAGAGAAAGCCCGTGAAGCGGAAGTGCTGCATCGGATCAGCGATTCCATCAGTAATACCCTCGAGCTGGAAGCCGTGCTCACTCATATCGTGGAGGTCGTCGTCGAGGTGACCCGGGCGGACGCGTGTCTCCTGTATTTGCTCTCCGACCGGCGAGATGAATTGATCTTGCGCGCGTCCAAGAATCCTCATCCCAAACTCATTGGAAGAATCAAGATTGGGCTTGGGGAGGGCATTACGGGATGGGTGGCCCGGGAGCAGCAACGGGTGGTTATTCCTAACAATGCGAGTGATGATCCTCGATTCAAATTTTTCCACAACCTTCCGGAAGATCGACACCACGCCTTTGTCTCGGTACCGATCATGGCCAAGAAACAGGTGATTGGTGTCATTAACGTTCAGCATAAACGGGCCCGTCGTTATCAGGGCGATGAGTTGGCCCTCTTATCCACCATTGCCAACCAGGTTGGCGGGGCTATTGAAAATGCGAGGCTGTATGAGGAGATGACCAGGAAGGCCCTCCAGCTCGAGACCCTTTCTCAGGTTTCGGAGACTGTGGCGTCGACTCGCTTGATTCAAGACGTGCTTCAGTTAATTGTGACCATGACAGCGCAAATGATGAACTCGAAAATCTGTTCCATTATGCTCTTGGATCGCCCCGATGGCGGTGAGTTGCGGATTGCAGTGACCCAAAGCTTAAGCGAGGACTACCGGAGAAAACCCAGTGTGAAGGTGGGGCAGAGCATCAGTGGGCGAGCGGTGCAGGAACGGCGGCCCATCGTGGTCCGCGACGTGACCCAGGAACAGGACTTTATGTATCCTGAAATTGCGAGGAAGGAAGGGCTCTGTTCGCTCTTGTCCGTCCCCATGCTGAACAGGAATCGTACAATTGGAGTCATCAACAGCTATACCTCAACCCCGCACAGATACACACCAGAGGAAATCAAGGTGTTGCAGGCCATTGCCAACCAAGCGGCGATTGCGATCGAGCATACGACATTACTGGAAAAGTCGTTTGAGATGCAGGAGGCTCTGGCGGTGCGGAAACTGGTGGAGCGCGCCAAGGGCTACCTTATGCGTTCGAAGAAACTGTCCGAAGAAGAGGCGTTCCGTCTCATCCAAAAGCAGAGCATGAGTCTGCGAAAGTCGATGCGGGAGATTGCGGAGGCCATTCTGCTGGCCGGGGAGATCGAAGAGGGCAGTGAGCGCTCCCGCGCCTGATGACGGGTGACTGAAGATGCGACAGGAGGTCTGCCCGGAGGCGGTAGACTCTTACTTTCGCTTTTCGAGAGTTTCCGAAGGGATGTCAATCTGGTTCCGCAGCGAGCGTAATTCTTCTTTCAACCCTTCGATTTCCTGCTCCTGCTGGTGTACCTGCTCTTCGAGGGACGTGACGGTTTCGGAGGGCGGTGCGCGCTCGGGTTGTAAGGACGCCGCGGGAGGCGCTGCTTCGAGCCCAGCCAATTTGTTCAGAAGCTGGTAGTCAAGCACAAGCGTCTTCACGGTCGATGGGCCGACCAGCCCGGACTGTGGATCGAGGTCCGCCCGCTCCACGCCTGTCGGGACGAACGACACGCGACGCTGGTCGAGTCCTGTTGACTCGCGTGTCCGCCGATCGAATTTGATCGCACTGTGAGCCTTACTCGGCCTGGCCCGATACTGAGTCAGGGTGACGTAGAGGGAGAGATTCTTGACATACAGGGCACCACCGGTTGCCTCCCTCCCCGACGCCGGGAATCGGTAGACGAGGAATCTGACCATTTCCCGTGGACTTGCCTGCGTGAGTGCCGTATCGAGCAAGGGCGCCAGAAACTCCGCCTCGTCAGGAGAGAACACGGCCTCTGTCTTGGGCTTGTTCGGCATCAAGCTCTGGAGAAGCCTCACATCATCCTTGACCTGCATCCCGGCCATGACCCGCGCAAGGGTCGCCCGACCCAAGGATACGGGGTGTGCCGCGTCGAGCGCTCCCTGCGACAGCGCCTCCAAATAGACAGAGCCTGTGGGACCCTCATGGATGACTGTTCTGGAGCTGCCACACCCGCCCATTGAAGCGAGGAGCGACAGGGGCAGCAGCCAGATTGCCAGTCGAACACGCCCATGTTTGACCGACATGATCGGATATACCCGGTGCACCCTCATCGTCGTTTGTCTCCTGTCGGAATGGAGGGGCAGTGTAGCATATGGCCAACGAGGCAAGACAGGGGGCTTTGTAGAATGACGGCAGGGCCGGCTACGACGAGGATCGCCTCCGCCCGGCCACCCGCATGC
>JBFJQA010000115.1:0-10454 GCA_041616875.1 Nitrospiraceae bacterium
CTTCATGCCCTTGACGGTAGGTGGGGGGGTGCGGACCCTTGAGGACATTCGTGCTTTGCTGAAAGCTGGTGCTGATAAGGTCAGCATCAATACCGCGGCGGTCGCAGATCCCGAATTTGTTAAGGCGGCAGCCCAACGATTTGGAACCCAGTGTATTGTGGTAGCCATCGATGCCAAACGGCAATCCACTGAGCGATCTCGCGTTGTTCATGGAACCGAGGAACCTTCCGGGGCGCACCCGGGTCCAGGAAGCTGGGAAGTCTTCACCCACGGGGGGCGTCGGCCCACGGGACTGGATGCGGTTGTCTGGGCGAGGAAAATGGAAGACTTTGGCGCTGGAGAGCTCTTGCTCACCAGCATGGACCAGGATGGGACCAAGCACGGCTTCGACCTCGAGTTGACCGCAGCCGTATCAGCGGCAGTGTCGATTCCTGTCATTGCGTCAGGGGGAGCAGGAACGCTTGCACATCTCCATGAAGGCCTCGTGGCGGGCGAGGCGGACGCGGTATTGGCCGCTTCTATCTTTCACTATCGAACGTACACCATCCCGGAGGCCAAGCGGTATTTGGCTGACCATGGGGTGGCTGTAAGATTGTGACTCTTGGGAATCACGATGGTCGACCTCGGAGAGCTTCGCTTTGACGATCGAGGACTCCTCCCAGCCGTCATCCAGGATTGGCGAGACGGAACCGTCTTAATGGTTGGCTATATGAACCGGGAGGCTCTGGAAAAGACTGTGGCGACCAGGTCGGTCCATTTTTGGAGTCGCTCCCGACAAAGACTCTGGGAAAAAGGAGAGACTTCAGGAAATCGCCTCCTGCTCAAGGAGATCTTTGTCGATTGCGACCACGATACCATTCTCGTGAAGGCTGAGCCCACCGGTCCTGTCTGCCATACTGGCGAACCTGCTTGTTTTTTTAGGCGCGTGGAGGAGGGAGGCGCCGAGGGGGGGAAGACCTTGGATGCCCATGGCGGAATTTTGGACGCGGTCTATCGGACGGTTCTGAAAAGAAGGGCCTCGATGCCGGCGGATTCTTATGTGGTTTCCTTGTTCCAAGGGGGACAGGACAAGATTTTGAAGAAGGTTGCGGAGGAGGCCGGGGAGGTCCTGGTTGCTTCAAAAAATGGGAAGCCTGAAGAAGTGATTCATGAAGTGGCGGATCTTCTCTTTCATACTCTCGTGATGCTCGGCTATCACGACATTCCCCTTCACGCGATTTATGAGGAGTTGGCAGGTCGTTTTGGTCAGCCTCCCCGGGGGACCGCGATGAATAAAGAGTCACGGGGTCCAGAATGAGCGAGTGCATTTTTTGCCGGATCGTGGCGGGCACCATTCCATCGAAAATAGTCTACGCGGATGACCAGGCGGTCGCCTTCGAGGATATTAATCCTCAGGCCCCGGTTCACGTTCTCGTTATCCCTCGAAAACACGTCTCTTCACTCGGTGAAGTGGCAGAAGGGGATCAGGCCTTGCTTGGTCACCTCATGCGCACCTGTCTGAAGATTGCCCAGGACAAGGGGATCGGGGCGTCCGGGTATCGAATCGTGACGAATGCGGGGAGGGATGGAGGGCAGACGGTCTTCCATGTGCATCTGCATCTGTTGGGTGGCCGTGCCCTCTCCTGGCCACCAGGATAGCGGGAGGGCTCGTTGACAGGCAATTGCTCCCTCTGTTACTGTGCGCGGTCATCCGGTTTGCGGATCCCTTTCTTGTCCGGCCGTAATTGAAGGGATAGAAAACTGGCCTCTCTCAGAACGGGGTGCACATCCCAGTGGGCCACGGGCTCATCTCTCAAGAGATCATTAAGCAAGTTAAGGAACGGACCGACATTGCGGAAGTGGTGTCTGGATACGTGACATTAACCAAAACAGGCCAGAACTTAAAGGGCCTGTGTCCGTTCCATAACGAAAAAACCCCTTCCTTCACGGTAAGCTCATCTCGGCAGATGTTTCATTGCTTTGGGTGTGGAGAGGGGGGGGACGTCTTCACCTTTTTAATGAAACGGGAGAATTTGGGTTTCACGGAGTCTGTCCAAGAGCTCGGTCGCCGCGCGGGGGTCCCGATACAGGTCTCGGTGGGTGGACAGGTGTCCGAAGATGAAGTACGACGTGAACGCATTCGTGCGATCAACGAGAAAGCGGCGGCCTGGTTCCACGGAAATCTGTTCGATGCACAAGTTGGAAAAGACGCCCAACAATACCTGACCTCACGTGGTATCTCCCTAGAAACCGCCCAAACGTTCGGCATGGGTCTCGCTTTACCCTCTTGGGACGGGTTGCTCCGGTCTATGGGGAGGGACGGGTTCACGCCGGTTGAACTCGCCTCAGCTGGGTTGGCAGTCCAGAAGGATCAAGGGGGATCCCAACGGCGAGATGAAGCGAGTTATTATGATCGCTTTCGGGGGCGGATCATGTTTCCCATTCATGATCTCCGACGCCGGGTGATCGCCTTTGGCGGACGCGTCCTCGGGGAGGGGATGCCAAAGTATCTCAATTCGCCCGACACGCCGGTCTTCAGAAAGGGGAGCGCATTGTATGGCCTCGAGCGGGCCCGGGAAGCTTCAGCCCAAGCCCGTTCTCTGGTGATTGTGGAGGGCTACTTCGACGCCGTCGCCTTTCACCAGGCTGGAATCACGAATGTTGTGGCCACATTGGGTACCGCCCTCACGGCAGACCATGTGCAGCTCCTCAGACGGTTCGCCTCCAAGGTGGTGCTGTTGTTCGATCCTGACCCCGCAGGGGTGCGGGCTTCAGTACGGACTTTGGACCTCTTCCAAGGCAGTGGAGTGGCGGTTCGTGTGGTTTCGGTCCCCGAGGGCGAAGACCCCGATACCTTTATTAGAAAGGAGGGCGCCGAGGCTTTCTTTCATCTGCAAGCCACAGCACCCTCCCTCGTCGAGTTCGCCGTCAACCAAAGCCTGAAAGAAGCGGGTTCCGATGTCATCGAAGAGAGAATCCGGAGTGTCGATGACATCCTGCGCATCCTGCAGAAGACCGAGAACCGAATTGAGAAGGAAGAGTGCCTTCGTCTGGTGGCCGAACGCTTGGGGATCAACCAACAGGTGCTCATCCAGCGATACCCGGAACTCGTTCACATGCGGACCGATCGGCATCTCAATCGTGTTCAGGCGGGCCGTTCATCCTCAGATTCGGCGGGTCAGATGGCCGGAATGAAGGAAAGCCCATGGGAGCGCGATCTCACTCGATTCTTATTGCAGGGGCAGTTGAGCGCAGATCAGATACAAGCCTTGGCTGCGGTGGACTTCTCGGTGCCCGCCTTTCGACAAATCGTCGAGAGTGCTCTGCGGAACTTAACCTCTGAAGGGGGGGTACGTCTCGAGGCGGTGTTGGAGGAGATGGCTAAGAGTCCCGATTGGGTGTCCCTGGCGACGGAATTGTGTCTTTCAGAAGTGCATTATGATGACCAGCAGGCCTACATTCGCGGGTGTTTTGGTGCTCTCGAGCGGGCTCGCCACCAGCTTCGCTTGAGCCAGCTGATCGCGCAACTTCGTGACGCCGAGCGTGAAGGCCAATCCGAGGAAGCTCTTCGATTGAATACCGAGGTAAACGAGATGCGGCAAAAGAAAAGCCTGTCGCGCCTCTGAATTAAGGGTCGTGTGATTGTCTCAAGGAGAGGCCTAATGGCCAAAGATGAATTATTGATCGAAGTCAAGAAGCTGATCTCCATTGGCAAGGAGAAAGGCTATTTGACTTATGAGGAGCTCAACAGCAAGCTGCCCGCAGAAATGGTTTCGTCTGAGCAGTTTGGCAATCTCATGACCATGTTCGGGGAGATGGATATTGAGATTATCGAAGCCGCCGATGGTGACCGTTTTCCCAAGACGAGGGACCGCGAAGAGGTTGTGGGGGTGAACGAAGAGAATGAAGCGTTGGAGGAGAATGAAAAGGAAATTGACCTGACCCCAGGGGTGCTCAGCCGGACCGATGACCCGGTTCGACTGTACCTCAAAGAGATGGGAAGTGTCGCGCTCCTGAGTCGCGAAGGTGAGATCGAGATCGCGAAACGGATCGAAGAGGGCAAGAGAGATATGGCCACCGCCGTCTGCGGGATGCCGATGACCATGGAGTTTGTGCTCTTGCTCCGTGAGAAACTCAAGTCTGGGAAAGTCGGGGTGCGTGAGATCGTGCCCGTCTCCGAGGAGGATTTTGAGCAAGAGGTGCAGGAACAAGACGAAGAAGAGCTTCGTCAGCGAACTCTTGATGCCTTGAATGCGGTACGCAAACCATCCGTCTTACTCCGAGGGCTGTACCAGAAGTGTCGAGCCGCATCAGGCAGTCCTGCCAAGCTACGGAAGCTCAAACAGCAACTGGAGCAGGTTCGACAGCAAGTGGTTGAGAGGGTCGAAGCTATCAACTTCCATGCAGCCCTCAAAGATAGGATGGTTCAACGGGTGAGGGAGGTGGCCCAGGACATCAGGGCGTCTGAGCGAGAACTAGCCCAATGCCAGCGTCGCTTAGGTGTACCGGGTCAAGCGGGTCAGGAGCTGCTACGGCGTGTGGGGCGAGGCCGGAGGGATTTTCTTGCCGTTCGCCGAAAGGCTGGGTTGTCAGAGGAAGCCCTCCACGAAATCAAAAGGGTCTACCAGGGAGCCAGGAGCCGGATCCGTCGGTTGGAAACTGAGGAAGCACTGGTCGCGACTGAGGAGGTCAAAGAGGCCGTCCGTCAGTTAGATCTGGCTGAAGAGAAGGTCAAGCGGGGAAAATCGGAGCTCGTGGAAGCCAACCTCCGATTGGTAGTCAGTATCGCAAAAAAGTATACCAATCGCGGGCTCCAATTCTTGGATTTGATTCAAGAAGGAAACATCGGCCTCATGAAGGCGGTGGACAAGTTCGAATACAAGCGCGGGTACAAGTTCAGTACCTACGCCACGTGGTGGATCAGGCAGGCGATCACTCGAGCCATCGCCGACCAGGCCCGGACCATCCGCATTCCGGTCCATATGATTGAAACAATCAACAAGCTGATCCGGACGTCCCGTCATCTTGTCCAAAAACTTGGGCGTGAGCCTCTGCCTGAAGAAATTGCCGAACGTATGGAACTCCCCTTGGACAAGGTCCGCAAGATATTGAAAATTGCCAGGGAGCCAATTTCCCTCGAGACACCGATCGGCGAGGAGGAGGATAGTCACCTTGGCGACTTCATAGAAGACAAAAAGGCCGTGTCACCATTGGAGGCAGCCATCCGTTACGATCTGCAACGGCAGATCAATAGTGCGCTGGAAACGCTCACGCCACGCGAAGAGAAGGTCTTGCGGAAGCGGTTTGGTATCGGGGAAGCCACCGATCATACGTTAGAGGAGGTGGGGCAAGATTTCGAAGTGACACGCGAACGCATCCGGCAAATTGAGGCCAAGGCCTTGCGGAAGCTCCGTCACCCCAGCCGCAGTAAGAAGCTCAGAAGTTTCGTGGAGAGCCTGTGACCACAACTGGCGACATCTAAACGGCTAAGTGGTTCCCAGTTGCCATCTCATGTGATGTGCGGGTTAGTTCGTCAGGTATCAAGGCGCAAGGCCGGGCCCATAGCTCAGTTGGTCAGAGCGGCGGACTCATAATCCGTTGGTCCTAGGTTCAAGTCCTAGTGGGCCCACCACTGACCGGGAGTCCAAACAACGGGAGCGAGAAGGTGGACAGTCTGGCGCTCCTGAGAGTCAGTCACATACACATGCTTTCACTACTCCGAGAAGGACACCATTGAACCCTCAACTTGTGCCGCTCGTGCAGCTGCAAGCGCTGGACCTTCGGGGCGCCGAGATCAAAGAACAGCAGCGTAGAATTCCGGACCTTCTCAGCGCTGCCGAACGTCCCCTGAACGAAGCGCGGCGGCTCCTCAGCGAAGCCGCGGCTGCCGCTGAGGCAAGCATAAAGGTCCGGCGTGAAAGGGAAACTGAGCTAGAGATTCAGGAAGCGCACATCGGAAAGCTGAAAGCGCGTGTGAGTGAGATCAAGAAGAACACCGAGTATCAAGCCCACCTGTTCGAAATCCAGGTGTCGGACAAGAAAAAAGGTGAGATCGAGGAACAGATTCTCCTGCTGATGGAGGAGGTCGAACGACATCAGCGAGGCGTTCAAGAGGCCCAGGCACATGTCGCTTCGGCGGAGAAATTGTTTGACCAGAAGAAAGCTGAGCTCGAATCGTTGGATGCAAAGCTTGCGACGGAACTGGTCGGGCTGGAGCAGAAGCAGCGAGAAGTGACCCAGGCCGTGGATAAGCCCCTGCTCGATCGGTATACCAAGCTGAAGAGCACAAGGAAGGATTTGGCGGTGGTCCCCGTCAAGGATGGCAGCTGTGCAGGCTGTCGGCTACAACTGGCTCCTCAGTTGGTCGCGGAGGTGCGGCGGTCAGACGACCTGTTGACGTGCACCTTTTGTCATCGCATTCTGTATTCTGAGGAAGATACCGCCTTAGGCACGGGAACTCCGGGGAACCCGGTGGGGCAGGCTGCAGGAGAGATGCCAGAACGGGGCTAAGCCTGTGAAAGGGAACTCAAGACTGCTTGGGTTGTTTTGAAATGCAGTTTGGCTACCGTGCCTAATCTTTCCCGCCCGTGTTTCTTCAGTACCATTCGAGCAGCCAATTCCACAGCGGGCGAAGCACCCTTGGGGAGAGTGGTGCCGACGGTTTTTGAAAGCCGATCTAGCCGAGAAAGGAATTCGGCTCGGGCAAGGACAGAAGCTGCAGCGACTGCCATATCTGTTTCCGCTTTCGGGCGTTGAATAAGCTCCACTCGCTTCCCCTTCTCCAGAAGCGCGTTCTGGATGAATCGCTCATCACCGAACTGGTCAGAGATCGCAAGCCCGCACTCAACCTGTGCCAGCAGATTCTCCAGTGTTCGGGCGTGACCCCAAGCCAGAAGCCGGTTGAGGTTTTTGATTTTTGAGTAGAGTTGGTTGTAGCGTTCTGGGCCGATAGCCACGACGCTATGGGGACAGACCTGGCGGATGTCTCGGGCTAACTCGAGGATGCGATTGTCTGAGATCCGTTTGCTATCGCGGACCTGCATCAAGGAAAGATCCTTTTCGGTGGTAGGGTCTACATAAACAGCCGCGATTACCAGGGGACCAAAATAATCTCCCTTGCCGGATTCGTCGATGCCAATACGGCCGCGGGAGGGAGGGGGAGTTCGGCTTGTCAAACACGCTTCCTTTAGGATAGACGCCAGAAATAGGGGGCGGCGTACTGTAACAAAGGGGCCAACCCGGGTCAATTGGAGCCGGTTTGGGCTGGCGCCAAGACCGGTCACCTTCGGCATTCTGGGGTCCATGGCTGGTCTCCTCAAGGGTCCCGGGAGAGTCTTCCCGCTTGCATTTAACCCGTCAGACGATTCAGAATAAGATCGGGTGCACTGAAGCAGACCGGGTGGTCGCTCGCTGGTTCCCGCCAGCGGGAGGAAAGTCCGGACTCCAGGGGCAAGGTGCTGGGTAACGCCCAGGCGGAGTGATCCGACACCGGCGCCACAGAGAAGAGACCGCCGATGGCCTGCAGAAATGTAGGCTCAGGCAAGGGTGAAACGGCGGGGTAAGAGCCCACCGCATTTGTGGTGACACAAATGGCAGGGTAAGCGTCGCCTGGAGCAAGACCAAATAGGGGGACGGCCAGGACGCCGGAATGCCGGTAAGTCCTGGGCAAGGCTGGCCCAGCCGAGGTCCCCGGGTAGGTCGCTAGAGGATCGAGGTGACTCGATTCCCAGAGAAATGATCACCCCCGACTCCGAGTACTCGTGAGGAGGGACAGAATCCGGCTTATAGGTCCGCTCCAGCGCGCCCGTTTTTATGGACCATCTCACATTCTGGTCTGTCACTGCTGCTGAGAACCGCTCGACCTCGTCGATGAGCACGACCGGCAGTCTGTCCCGTTAGGCCTCACCCTGAATCAGCTGGTGCTCGATCGTCACTCGATTCAAGCGGAAGGAAATATCTTTCTGAATGTTCACGGCCGTCTTCATGGCGATCTCACAGGGGTGGCGATTTGGCCTAGAAAGAATCGTAGGTTGCACCCGGGGGACATATGGCCTGCGGGCAAGCCACGTGGGTGCGCCATGGCACCTATTTTCGGTTGACTTAAAAAACCACCAAATGGTACTATCGAGGCTTCTTACCCATTGATTTTCCAGCAAGAATTTCGAAAAACTCGACTTTGGGAAATGCTGCCCAGGGTCGTCAAGCCTTCGGTGATGTGAGAATCGGTCAAGACATTCCATTTTATTTTTAGCGAGGGAGAGCGATGCAACTCACAGGGGCGGAAATCCTCATTGAGTCTCTGAAACGTGAAGGGGTGAAGACAGTTTTTGCCCTACCCGGTGGAGTCGTTCTCAAGATTTTTGACATGCTGCATCAACAAAAGGATCTGGAGGTCATTCTCACTCGCCACGAACAGGGGGCGGGCCATATGGCTGAGGGGTATGCCAAAGCCACGGGAAAGCCAGGCGTCGCTCTTGTCACCTCCGGCCCCGGGATGACGAATGTCATTACCGCCTTAGCGGATGCGTATATGGATTCTGTCCCGCTGGTCTGCATTTCAGGGCAAGTGTCCACGGCCTTGATCGGCAACGATGCTTTTCAAGAAGCGGATAATATTGGCTTGAGCCGACCCTGTACGAAATATAACTTTCTCGTGAAGGATGTGAACGACCTGGCTGTGACACTCAAAGAGGCTTTTTATGTGGCGTCGACTGGAAGGCCCGGGCCGGTGCTTGTCGATATCCCCAAGGACGTCTCGATGAACAAAGCCGAGTTTAAGTACCCAGGGTCGGTCTCAATCCGGGGCTATAACCCGACCTATGAAGGAAACCGATGGCAGATCAAGCAGGCTGCCGAGGCCATCATGAAATCCAGAAAGCCGATCCTCTACGTAGGAGGTGGGGTTATTTTCTCCGGGGCTTCGGAAGAATTGCTCGAATTGGCGGAACTCGCTCACATCCCCGTCGATATGACCTTGATGGGTCTTGGTGCTTTTCCTGGGGAGCACCCACTGTCCATGGGCATGATGGGCATGCACGGAACCTATTGGGCGAATATGGCGGTCCACTACTCCGACCTTGTCGTTGCGGTCGGGGCCCGATTCGATGACCGCGTGACTGGGAAGGTCTCCGAGTTCTGCCCCCACGCCAAAGTTGTGCATATTGATATCGACCCGACATCTATTCGGAAAAACGTCCATGTCGATATCCCAATCGTGGGAGACTGCCGCCTCGTTCTTAAAGAGCTGAACCAAATTCTCCGGACAACGGTGAATGGGAATCAGAAGGAACTGAGAAAGCCGTGGTGGGATCAGATCGACCAATGGAGGAAGGCGCATCCACTGGCCTATGAGCAGGACGCAGAGAGTGCGATTAAGCCTCAACACCTCATCAAGAGGCTCTATGAGCTCACAAAAGACCGGGACCCGATTGTGTCGACGGACGTCGGTCAGCATCAAATGTGGTCAGCCCAATATTTCAAGCTTGCGAAGCCACGGCGGTGGCTCACCTCTGGTGGGTTGGGCACCATGGGGTTCGGATTCCCCGCCGCCCTCGGGGCCCAGGCCGCTTTCCGGGACAAATTAGTGCTCTGCATTGCCGGAGATGGCAGCGTGCAAATGAACACCCAAGAATTGGCTACAGCGGTGGTGAACAAGCTGCCGGTCAAAGTTATCGTCGTGAACAATGGTTTCCATGGGATGGTGCGCCAGTGGCAGGACCTTTTTTATGAGGGTCGCTATGCCTCGAGTTACCTCGACGTCGTTCCCGACTTCGTCAAGTTGGCGGAGGCCTATGGAGCTGTTGGTCTTCGTGCCAGGAAGGTATCTGAACTCGACGAGGTCATTCGTGAGGCCATGGCAGTAGACAGGCCGGTCTTTCTCGATGTGCCGGTGGATCAGTACGAGAACTGCTATCCAATGATACCGGCAGGCGGTTGCAACCATGAGATGATCCTGGCTGATCCCCCGGAACTCAAAAAGAAAGTCACGGTCGCCGCAAAGACGGCCGGCGAAGATAAGGATTCGGTGTTGACCGCTTAAGCAGGGTTGGCGTCGCGATGGAGCATATCATCTCTGTGCTGTTGGAGAACAAGTCTGGCGCGCTTTCAAGAGTCGCCGGGCTCTTTAGTGGCCGAGGCTTCAACATTGATAGCCTCTCGGTGGCGCCGACCTTGGATCCCTCTGCCTCCATGCTGACTCTCGTGACCAGAGGCGATGATCGGATCATCGAACAGATTGTCAAGCAACTCAATAAGCTCATTGATGTCATCAAAGTCGTTGACCTCAACGAGAGTGAATACGTCGAGCGTGAAGGGGCCTTGATTAAAGTTCACACCAAGGCAGAGGATCGGGCTGAAGCCCTCCGCATCACTGATATTTTCCGTGCCAAGGTTGTTGATTCGACACCGACCACCTATACGATCGAAGTGACTGGCGACGTCCAGAAGGTCCAAGCCATCATTGACTTGCAGGACAA
>JBFJQA010000116.1:0-10267 GCA_041616875.1 Nitrospiraceae bacterium
GACCGTCATGACTGATGGCGGCACCAGTCCTGGCTTGTCAGTCTCGTTGGGAAGGACAGAAATTGAACCCAATAATGATTCTGCAAGTGCGACGGCATTGTTGCCGAATTTCTCCGGACCAACCGTTCTTGGGCGAACCGGATTGATTGATCCGATCGGGGATGCGGATTTCTTCCTGGTGGAGGTTCAGCCCGAACCAGGGTTGCTGGCCGGTGTCTTCTCCGGGACAACTTGTCCCTCCGGCCGTGTTCCCTTCACATTCCGTCTTACGTTACTTGACCAGGATGGCACCTCGGTGCTGGCAACTTTGGAAGGTGTCGTGGATTTTTCTGGGCCTGTGATGGAAATTCCGGATCCACTGAGTCCGGGGACTTATTTCTTCAAGGTGGAGGCCATCGACGGCACCGGCGGCCCAGATCGCTGCTACGACGTTCTCTTTGGTAAGTAGGATCGGGTTTGGCCTAGGCCTGTGTGACTGCAACGGGATCGATCAAGAGCGAGCTGGGTCTGTCTTCAACCGAAAACGGGTCGCTGACCAACATCTCGCGAATACGACCGGATTAGTGCCTAGAAAATACTCCCGACCCCTTTTCTGGAACCTTTTTTGGAAAATCGCCTAAAGGTCTGAATTGCCACAATCACGCCGGCGGCGCCCTGCGGCTTCTTCAAGGTCGCTTGGAAGAACGCGTTGAGACACGCATAGAGCTCGACGTGGCCGCCTCGCTCCGCACGGCGCCGAACGTCGGCTCGTAACCACACCGTTTCCCCGGTTTCTCTTCCCCTCCTGGCAGTGCTCCTTTTTTGGCGCACACGGGCTGCTGTAGAGCCTGCGGAGCACGTTGACAGACTTCTGAAAGGCCGTCTACGATGATGCGTGCGGTGCTATCTCCGCACGTGCATCTCACCGATCGACGTGCCGCACGTCCGGAACACAGGAGGTTTATTCCATGAGAAAGGTTTGTACCGATGCATACACGATAGTTCGGCGCATCCTGGCCGCCCTCACGGTGGTCGTTGCAGTCCTGGCGCTCAGGCCCCTGGCCAACGCCTACGAGGTCTGGATCACGGACCAGTCCGACACCGCCAAGGAAAGCGGGGGCTACCTCTACATCTATGACGGCGCTCAATTGGCGGCAAATCCGTCCGCGGCCAAGCCCGCAGTGACCATCGACTTCTCCGGCGAGATCAATAAATTCTGCCAGGAGGCGACGAAGAAGGCGGTCCGTCGCCCCCACATGCTGTTCTTCACCGGGGACCAGTCGCACGCCATCCTCTCGTTCCTGAGCGGACAGGTCTTGATTATGGACGCGTCAACGCGAAAGCCCGAGGCGTGCCTCTCGGTCGGAAAGAATGTGCATGCCGCCTGGCCAACGCCGGATCAACAGATGGCCATCGCGGCTAATATTGCGGAGAAGAAGTTCATCCGGATCAGGACCGATTACCAGGCCCACAAGTTCGGCTACGATCCCGAAAAAGACGTCTTGGACTTGACCGTGCTTGAGAAGGGCGAGCAGCCTGATGCCGCGCCGATCTGCCCGATTACCGATGCCAGCAGCACCTACGCCTTTATCACCCTACGGGGTGGCGGCCTGTTCGTGGTCGATGTCACAAAGACCCCGATGACGGTGGGCGCGACGCTGAATAACGTCGAGATTCACCCGGCCGGCTGCGGTGGTGTCCAGGTAGGCCAGACGGTGTACCTCAACTCGGGCGGTGGTTGGCCGATTGCGCCGCTGTCCTACGATATTTATGCTTTGGATATCGCCAACCTGCCGAAGTCCGTGTCGGCGAAACTGATCAGCACCCGGGATACCCAGTTTGCCGACTCACATGGCATGGTGGCCGTGGGGCGGTACCTCTGGAGCGCCGATCGGGCCGGCAACAACATCGAGATCATCGATACGGTTACCAACCTGAGCGTGAACGTGATCAACCTGGTGGGTCCGATCAGCGATGACCCCGCACCGGATCTGCTGGATGCCTCACCCGACGGGGCTTATGTCTTCGCAGGCACGCGCGGACCGTCTCCCTTGACGGGCAACAACTCGGAGGTCAACAACGCCCAGGGCTCCACGCCGGGCGTGGGCGTCATCAAGGTCACCGGCGGCGGGAAGGGGGGGGAGTTCGTCGGGGTGGCCCGGATTACGAACATGAAGGACGGAAAGGAGACCGCGGATACCCACGGCGTCGCCGTTCGGAAGAAATAGCCAGGGGTTTGTCTCGACGCGACCTGCACGCGTGGCAGCAGCCGCCCAAGGTGAGAGAGCCCTCACCGCCGTCTCGCCCTCCAGGCGAGGCGATAAGAAATTCCTTTTGGGGTGGGCGGCCTCGACCCCCTTAAGAAGGCCCAATTCGAGCCTCTGAGTAGCTCCTTTTCCTCCCGCTCTCAAGACCCTCTTGCCCCGTGCATGTCTGGGCGAGGATCTGAGGGGCCTCTGGTGACGAACAAGGGGTTTTTGGCCATGACTCTGCCTGCCGTGGGCACTGTAGTAGACACAGAGTCATTGTGGTAAGAATTGGTCTGGCACGACACTAAGCGACGGCGTTGGTTGGGGGCGCATGAGCGGGATGCGCCCACAGCCCCAGGTGCGTCAGGACTTTCTCAATGACGTTGGGTTAGTCAATGAATGCAATAGGCGGGTCAATGCCCGAAAAGACTCCCGACCCCTTTTCACCGCGCATGGTGGACATACATCGCATGGGTACTCCTGGGGGACTGTACCTAAGCCGCATGGCGCAAAACAAATCATGAGCTGGCGGGAGCAGATCGAGCAGGAACTTGTTAAGGCTGCTGCCGGACTCCAAGAGGGGAACGATGGACTGGCTCGTGTCTGTGCACGTAGAGCCGTTGCGCTAGGTGTACAGAACTGGGTCCAACGAAGTGGGGCGAAAACGTGGCCAGCCGACGCGATGAATCAACTCCGAGAAATCCAAGCGGACGAGATGTTCCCGGTGGACGTGAGGGAGGCCGCACAACGGCTCCTGACCAAAGTCACCCAACGAGAGCAGGTGCCGGCATCAACGGATCCCCTCGCCGATGCTAGGCTGATTCTGACACATCTTGATCAACTCTCCTGATCACCCTCCACCCCAGGAGGAAATTCAACTTTGAAATGTAACGGACACCACCGTTGTCCCAGTCCGGCCCTCAGATGGAATCCCACATCCAAATGCCGGCCGTTTTCAGCTGCAGCAGGCGAAGACCAATTCACGTAGTCAGGCTTGAGAGCAACCCTTGAACTGCATTGGCCATACGAAATAGAGTAGGATCGTTTTTTGTAGCTGGGGAAAGGGCGCGGACCCTGTTGGAAAGGAAAATCGCTGATCACTCATCTCAACGTGGAGGGAGGGCTAGACCATGGTTTCGATAATAGAAGTCATGAGTAAAGAACTTAAGAAAATTGCTTGCGAGGCGTCAATTGCCGACACAGCTCAAAAAATGCGTGATGAACAAGTGGGAGCCCTCTTCATTGAAAAAAATGGAGAACTCGTTGGCAGTGTGAGTGATCGAGAACTGGTGCGAAAGGCAGTGGCCGATAGAAAAGATTTAGAGAACACCACCGTGGAGAGTATTATGACGACCCCACTGAATTGCATCGACTCCACAAAGACTCTTCTGGATGCGCAGGATAAAATGAAGGATCTTGGCGTGAGACATCTCGCGGTGCGAGAAAGAGGGAAAGTCGTCGGAATTATTTCCGTAGGAGACCTCTTGGCGTATTTTACGTGGCGGGCCTAGAAAAATTTCCCCAGGTGTGGCAAGGAAAACACTATGTGTAATCCAAAAATTAGATTGCCCAAGCGCTTAGAAAAGACTCCCGACCCCTTTTCGGCCCCCGGTACCTTTGTTGGCGGTGGGTTCTTGATGAGCTTCAGGCAGGCGGAGCCGTATGTCGGCTTAGGTCTCTATTTGAAGTAGCTTGCTCGCGAATTGTCGGGGTGACCTGGCCGTGCTTGGATCTGGTGTGAGCCCGAGGCTCTCCACGCCTGGGCGAAGACCAGCAGGCGTCTCATCTGGCCCAAATCGCACGCGTCTGACCTCGCCGCCATTATCTCCTCGATACACCAGCTCATCGGTATCCAGATCGTATTCAGGTATGTCGCTGCTTTCCCACCTCTGCACGAAATATTGGTAACACAGGGTGTAAAGCCCGTGGCCCTTCAGGTTGTGCTGGAGAACATATTCTGGCATCGCCTGAACATCCTGATCGGTATGGTAATGCTGCAGCCAGAGGTAATCTCCTAGAATCACCAATTTGATGAGTGGGGGGTCGGAGTAGAGTTTGAGTTTGACGGCTTTTCCGATCGCCTTGAGCGTCTTCAACAACTCGATACTTTGCCTGACCTCCTCTCGAAAGTTCTCAAGGGTGAAATCGGGATGCGCGATAGCCCGTATGCGCGTGCTCGCTTCTTGGCTGTAGGGGTTCACCAGCATAATTTTGGCCCCCACGCATTTTTCCAGCACGGTGGATAAATCCCCCACGTGGTCAACAAAGGTTCCGTAGCCACTTGACCCGATCACCATGACAGTCCTGCCCGTTCCGTGCTTTTCTTTTACTTTCCTAATCTTGCTCTGCGCCAGGCGCCCACGCTTGGGGAAGAAAGAAACCAAGCCCGCACCAATGGCCATCTCGGCAAGGTTTCGGTCCCGAATGCTCCGACCCACGTAGTTGAAGAAGACAATAAGAAAGGCCGCCACCGCTATTTCTATAGATACGAGAGAAGTCTTGTCATGCTCCACCCTAGACCAGTAGGCTAGGAAATTCCGGGCGACCACCGGCAGAGACAAGGCAATCCCCGCGCTCAGTGCAAGCACCACAATATGATACCCAATCCATGCTGAGTCCTTGATGGCCTCTCGGACGGTCGAGACTGTAGCTTTTAACATCCAGTTACCTCATCACGTTTCGCAAAAGCAAAGAGAGAAGTTCGGGCCTGCGCTGACGCAGTGCGAGGTTTCCGTGCTTTCACATGCCCCGCGGCATTCTTCGATGTTCCGAATTGCAATATTCATGCAAAATCTGAGTACTAGGACAAAAAAAACGCGTAAGGTCCCTCTTCTACCTACTAGGGGTTGCGGCCCCCAAGCAGGGGAGGTCTTACGCGGTCATGGAGAAGCTACCACAGAATGCTTACTGAGGCAAGGAGATTGGGGCAGCGTACACTCATCGTTAGAAAAGACTCCCGACCCCTTTCTTGATGCGTTCTTGATGTAGCTGAGTTCACTGGTTGAATTGATAGGTCACAAAGGTGGACAGAGTGAAGTCGGCCGCCCCTCCGCCGCCAAACACGAACAGGTCCTCCACGCCGTACACTGCCCAGAGCAGGTTCTCCCTAAGCCGGTAGTTGAACCCGGTCGCCACCTCAAACACATCCTCGTCAAACAGGTCCGTGCCGGTCCCGGAAAACGGGGTGGTGTAGTAATCCAATTGGAGTACAAGGGAAACGTTGGGGGTCCACAGATATTCGACGGCCCCGATGGTGGAAAAAATGGGATCCAACGCCAGGCCGGCCAGATCGCCGAAGGGGAAGACCCCGTTGACGTTCGCGTAGGCGATCCACCTGGTGGCCAGGCTCTTCTCCAACGCCACCCCAATCCCGACATCGGGATTGCCGCTTCCAAAGAGTTGTTTCTCATCTCCCGTCGGCGCCTTGACGCCTGCCCGAACGGAGAAGGCAGGCATGGACGGTCGTTCTTCCAGGAGCTGGTACTTTCCGAAAAAAGAGATGTCCCCCACTCCCACAGCGGTCGAGTTCCCGGAAAAGATCGACTGACCATTTCGGGACACACTGAACGCATACTCGACATCATTCAGCCGTTCTCTCGGCCCGTTAAATTGATCGGCCGCGCGCTCCGTGGCGGTGATCAGCCCCTCGAGGACGCCCGAGTAGCGATACAGAAGGGGGATTTCGACACCGACTTCCAGTCGGTTCATTAAGCCGTAGCGAAGAAACAATCCGGTGCGAAGGGTCTCGAATTTTAATTGAGCCTTGATGTGGGGAGAGCTCTCATCAAACACGGAGGCCGTATTGGCCACTTCCACTCGGATCCGCAGCGCTCGTTTGGGAATGACGGCCGCACGGTCTCCGAACAGGCCCAAAAACAATTGATGAAAGGGCTGAAAATCCCGCACCGGTAAGGGGCCAAGGCCATCGGCTCGTGCCGGGGGCGGAGCAGCGACCGTCGACAATGCAAGAAGGATGAGTGCGAGGGGGAGTCCCGGATGATTGTTCACCCTCCGCACTTGTGCCCGAAGGCGAGGAACATGGCACGTGTTTGAAAGATGCACGCCGGTGGCCTTTCAAGAACGTAACGATAGGTTTCACACGTCCGTGCACACCTATCTCCTCACGTGGAGCGTGATCGTCATTCCGTCGGGGCGCAAGCACCGAGGCGTGTCCCGTCCACCGTCAGGCGAGCTCACCTCTACGTTCGGGATCTGCTGCTGCATGTGGGGTCCAAATACTCGCGATTTTTCTGTCCCATCCCGCTCGAGCCTACTGATGCGAATATCCTCTTCCACTGTAACCTCTCGTGCTTGCTGAACGGGCTGCGGGGAGCGGTCAGTGCGCGAGGGGATTGTGAAAACATTTTCTAATGATCTGTCGGCTTTCTGTCAATGTCCTTACGTGTGTGCCAAGGAAACCTATGAGCTTTCTGCCTCAGATAATTGCTAACCCGGCGCTCCATTGTTACTCCAGGATGGCCAGATAGCAGAAAATGGCTATATCCCTATGATTATCCTCGCAAAAACTTGCAAGCTCTCTTTCGCTTTCCTTTTCCGCTTCTCCTCACCACTAATCTGTTCTTGACTTGAGGCAAGAACTCAGTGCTTGATACGGAGGTGCAATACTGACCCGGGAATTTTTTGGGCAGAACGAAGAGAGAAGAGCTTTGAGGGTCAACACAAATCCGAGAGGGGAAGTAGAGGCCGAGAGAAGTGCGTAAATCTTTCACCCGAGCGAGCTGAAACCAAGGAGGAAATATATGCCACGTGTCTTCTTAGCAACCAGCCTGATCCTTGCATTCTTCGTGGGGCTTGTTGCCTGCGAAGCGGGCAAGCCGACAGAAGAAGCGAAAAAAGAGGAAGCAGTGACGAAGGAAATGCCCGAACCGCCGAAAGAGGAGATGGCCACTGGTGAGGCCATGACGGAAGAGTCGGCCAAGGCTGAGGAGACGGCCCTTCTGGCTCCAGCGGGCTCAGCCGGGCAGAAGGAGAATGACGAAGGGGTCGACCATTATGGACAGGGCCATTTTGATGTGGCTGAAGGGCATTTCCGCAAGGCCATTAAAGCTGACGCCAAACTGGCCGAAGCCCACTTCAACCTGGCTCTGGCCCTGGACAAGTTGGATAAACACGGGGAGGCGACCGAGCACTTCAAAAAGGCCGCTGAATTGGCTCCTGACAATCCAAAGATTGCGGACTCTCCGATTCTGAAGAAACATACCGGCGCGTAACAGCCAGCCTAACAATTGTTAGGCCTGTCCCGTTTTCGTCCGTCTGCGGCGCTTTAGTCTGGCACACCGGTTTTCCCGTTCGGTCGGTTGGCCCTATGTCGCAGCGGGCGAAAGCGATATTCTCCGGGCAAAGGTTCGATCCATGATCGCCTTCAGTGCGCGAGCTTGGCGACCGTCCTCGACCTGTGGCTGGCGCGGCAAGGTTTTAAGGAATCCTTCACCCTCTCAAGCGACGTGTAGCGTCGCACCATCAAGCCCTTTCAAGAATCGCCAGGTCGAAAAACTTTTCCAGTTGGACTGAGTCCGGGGACTTACTTCTTCAAGGTGGAGGCTCTCGACATGGCCGCGGGCCTAGATCGCTGCTACGACCTTCTCGTTGACAAGTAGTGTTGAGTCGGTCGTGGCGAAGGAGTACTGCCTTTGCCTGCGTGATCACAAGAGGATCGATCAAGAGCGAGCTAGGTCCGTCTTCACCCGACGTCGGATCGCTGATCCACAGGTTGCGAAGCCGACTGGATTAGCGCCAAGAAAAGACTCCCGACCCCTTTTTGTCCTTCCTGTTCACCCTCAGGCCAAACGCAAATTGATTTTATGAGAGGATAAGCGCATCCTGTGGCGATCCTGACCACAGCGCGTACCAGCTGACCCGACCACATAGTGGTAGGTCAGGGATTCTGGTTCCCGTGAACATTGGGAGAACCGCATATGATTCTCACAAATATTGAGAGCGTACCCGGCAAGGTGATTGTTGAACACTATGGTCTCGTACAAGGAAGCACCATCCGCGCGAAACACTTGGGTCGAGACATCATGGCCAGTTTGAAGAATATCGTCGGGGGGGAGTTAACGGGGTACACGGAACTGCTGCAAGAGTCCCGGCAAGAGGCGTTAGACAGGATGAAAGCACAGGCCGTGGAGTTCGGTGCGAACGCGGTCATCAATGTTCGTTTCGCCACGTCCTCAGTGGCGCAGGGTGCCGCAGAAATCCTGTGCTATGGCACTGCCGTAAAAGTTGAGTAAGTGTCAGACTTTTTCGAACATTTCGATGTCATCCAATTCGTTGGCCTGGTCCTCCTTGCCTATTTCACTGGCAGGTGGGCGGAGTCGCGCCATTATCGAAGTATCCGGCAACGCGAGCGCGTATTTCTGAACCGCCCAGCCATCACCGCCCAAACCATGGAAACTGGCCGCATCGTGGACCGGGCCACGCTGGTGGTAGGCTCGGTGGTCGTGTCGGTGGATTACTTCAAGCGCTTTCTAGCCGGGTTCCGGATGCTGTTCGGCGGGGAGCTCGGTGCGTATGCGCCTCTGCTCGACCGTGGGAAGCGAGAGGCTATTCTCCGAATGAAAGAATCCTGTCCAGAGGCTCAGGTCTATCTCAATTGCCGGTTGGAAACCTCGCCGATCTCCAGAGGCCAAGGGGAAAGCGTTGGGTGCGTCGAGATTGTTGCGTACGGCACGGCAATCATCTTCAGACCATGAAGTTTACCCCCAAAGAGCTTAAAGAAACTGCGGACATTTCTCGCGGGAGATTCGATTTCAAGCGTTGGGTCAAGAGGGCTGCTGCGGGGCTTCTGGCCGTGACTCTCCTCTACATTGGCATCGAGGTGGTAACGGACCTCATTGTGGTCAACATTTCGGAGGAGACCGAGGCTCGATGGTTCGGCAGGGCCATTCCAGAAACCAACGAGGAGTCGAGCGAGGAGTTTCAGCGTGCGCAGCGGATTTTCGAGCAGTTGATCACGTCTGTGCACCTCCGACCGTTGCCGTATCGGCTGTATCTGTGGGAGTTTTCGGAACCAAACGCGGTCGCTGTCCCGGGTGGGGGCGTCGGGGTCACGTCGGCGTTGCTGCAAAAGGTCAAGAGCGAAGTGGGACTGGCCACCGTGCTAGCCCACGAACTGGGCCACCATGAGTATCGCCATGGTCTAAAGAGCGGTGGAAGAGCACTCCTCTGGCAGATCCTCCTGAGCCTCGCGATGGCTGAGTCGGACTTCTCGGGATCCGACGTAGCCCTCCGTGTCACTGAAACCAGCTACTCCCGTGACCAGGAACGCGAGGCAGACAGGTTCGCCCTGCAGCTCGTACACGAAGTCTACGGCGATACCAAGGGCGCACTGGAGTTTTTCGAATTGGTACAGCGCGAGTCCGACGAGGGTGATTCTCCATGGGTGGGGCTGTTGTCGAGCCATCCCCTCACGGCCGAGCGAATCGCGTATCTGAAGAAGCTTCAGAGGCAGTTGCGACACACAAGCTGGGAGGTAGGCTCGGGTAGGGACACGCCCCCGATGACCGAGTAAACCAATAGCGGCGTGGGGTACTGGGCGCAACTGACTTTATGGACGCGGGCGAGTCCCATCGCAGTTTTCCAAAAAAAAGACTCCCGACCCCTTTTCTGGCCTCAGGTGCGGTGCGCCTGCGGCCTTTAGGGCCATCCATCCCCAGTCTTTCGGGGCTACCCTCTCTCCTCTCAAATAGTTCATAGTCTACGAGTGTTGCCGAGCGACTGTAGGAGTTGACCCGCAGCCCCACTGGCTGCTCCTGGCGGCATGCTGTGCGGCGCTGAGAAGCTCATTTACCGACGATCATTATAGGAGACAGAAATCTCGCAGAACCGAAAGATCTGGGAAGCGATGAGCTATCGATGGCTACAGAGCAAGCGTATCGACCAGGAGGAATTCTGGAAGGAGAATCACAGCGTCTTCTGCGAACAGGGGCACGTGATGATCTGCGTGGGCTGGAAACCCCAGGTTCTGTGGAACGAGATCCAACAGACGTGGGCCTGCAATGTTTGTCGGACCCGCCGCA